>JAIELH010000088.1 GCA_019753125.1 Gallionellaceae bacterium
AACCGGCCTCACCTTCCCCGCCGCCAGTTTCGCCCGCTCCCGCGCCTCGTTGACATCCTTGCCGTTTGCCAGCGCCACGCCCATACGGCGGCGGGCAAAGGATTCCGGTTTGCCGAACAGGCGCAGGTCGCTTTGCGGCACGCGCAACGCTTCATCCACGCCTGCGAAGGCGATGCCCTGCTGTTCCAGTTGGCCGTAGATCACGGCGGATGCACCCGGCGCTTTCAGGCTCACATCCACCGGCAGGCCGAGGATGGCGCGCGCATGGAGTTCGAATTCGTTGTGACGCTGGCTGCACATCGTGACCATGCCGGTGTCGTGCGGGCGTGGGCTGACTTCGCTGAACCAGACATCGTCGCCCTTGATGAACAGTTCGACGCCGAAGATGCCGAGGCCGCCGAGGTCGTCTGTGACTTTTTTCGCGATGTCGCGCGCGCGTTGCAAAGCCAGCGGCGACATGGCCTGCGGCTGCCAGCTTTCGACGTAATCGCCGTGTACCTGCAAATGCCCGATGGGCTCGCAGAAATGCGTCTCGATTTCGCCGTGCGCGCCCAGCGCGCGCACGGTGAGCTGGGTGATTTCGTAATCGAAGGCGATCATGCCTTCGACGATGACGCGCCCCTGCGTGACGCGCGAACCGCTGGCGGCATAGTTCCACGCGGCCTCGATTTCCTCCACACTACCCACTTTCGATTGCCCCTTGCCGGAGGACGACATCAGCGGCTTGACGAAGCAAGGGTAGCCGATCACCTCGATCGCGGCATGCAGCTCTTCCAGGCTGTCGGCAAATTGATACGGCGAGACCGGCAAGCCCAGCGTTTCGGCAACAAGGCGGCGGATACCTTCGCGGTTCATCGTGAGCCTTGCGGCACGCGCAGTCGGTATCACGCGCGCCAGCCCTTCCTGTTCGACCTGCACCAGCATGTCGGTGGCGATCGCCTCGATCTCCGGCACGACGAGGTGCGGCTTTTCCCGCTCGATCAGCGCGCGCAGTTGCGCCCCGTCCATCATGTTGATGACGCGCGCATGGTGCGCCACCTGCTGGCCGGGCGAACCGGCATAACGGTCCACGGCGATGGTTTCCACACCGAGACGCTGTAGCGCGATGATGACTTCCTTGCCAAGCTCGCCACTGCCGAGCAACATCACGCGGATGGCGGAAGGGGTAAGCGGGGTGCCGATGATCAGCGGTTTTGGTTGGATAGTCATGCTGTGTGTTTGGATGTATTTGGCCTGCGCGAAATTATACACATTGATATGCACTTTTTTTGCGCCGCAACAGGAGTAATATAGGCAATACATTCCAATCATCAGGAGCGAGACCATGACGAACATCGTGCAATTATTGGGTGATGAAGCAGAACAATTGCTGGGCTACCGTTGCACCGGCATTCCGAAAGAGTCGCTGCATCTGCCAGGGCCGGATTATGTGGATCGCGTCGTGGCGATGAAAGACCGCAAGGTCGGCGTGCTGCGCAGCCTGCAAACCTTGTACGGGCATGGCCGTCTGGCAAACACCGGCTATCTTTCGCTGCTGCCGGTGGACCAGGGTGTGGAGCATTCCGGGGCGGCGTCGTTTGCGCCGAACCCGATGTATTTCGACCCGGAGAACATCGTCAAGCTCGCGATCGAAGGCGGCTGCAACGGCGTGGCCTCGACGCTCGGCGTGCTGTCTTCGGTGGCGCGCCGCTACGCGCACAAGATTCCGTTCGTCGTCAAGATCAACCACAACGAAATCCTGAGCTACCCCAACATCTACGACCAGACGCTGTTCGCCAGCGTGGATCAGGCGTTCGACATGGGCGCGGTGGCGGTCGGGGCGACGGTGTTCTACGGCTCGGAGCATTCGCGCCGTCAGATTCAGGAAATCTCCGACGCGTTCGAACACGCGCATGAGCTCGGCATGGCGACGATCCTGTGGGCTTACCTGCGCAATTCGGCGTTCAAGGTCGGCGACAAGGATTACCATGTATCCGCCGACCTGACCGGGCAGGCCAACCATCTCGCCGTCACGATCAACGCCGACATCGTCAAACAGAAAATGGCCGAGAACAACGGCGGCTACAACGCGATCAAATTCGGCAAGACCCATCCGAAGGTGTACAGCGAATTGACCACCGACCACCCGATCGATCTGGTGCGCTATCAGGTGGCGAACTGCTACATGGGGCGCGTCGGCATGATCAACTCCGGCGGCGAATCCGGCAAGGACGACCTGCATCAGGCGGTGCGCACCGCAGTGATCAACAAGCGCGCCGGCGGCATGGGGCTGATCCTCGGGCGCAAGGCGTTCCAGAAACCGGTAGCGGACGGCATCGCGCTGCTCAATGCGGTGCAGGACGTGTATGCGTCGAAAGAGGTGACGGTGGCGTGACGGACAATCCTCTCCAACGCTGCCGCAGCGTTGGGGAGCTATCCGGCTAAGGCCTCCGCTTGGACAACTGGAGGTATCGCTGCATCGCTGCCTCGGCTTTTACGGAGTCCCCCAAGGCGCGGTGCGCCTTGACCAGGGCAGCCCAAGGATCGGGATGATCCGGGTAATCGCCCAGTTCGCGCTGCGCTTCTTCTATCATCTGTTCCCATATCTGGCGCTTGTCGAGCGCCGCCCCGCCAACCAGATCGGCGCGCAAGAAAAGCAGCCCGGCTTCTTCACGCGCCACCAGACGCCACTCGCTGCTGTCGATCAGATGTTCCACCAACGGGATGACACGGCCGGAAAATTGCATCAGCGTCGGGGTAAAAATCGCATCGATGCGATATTGGGCTACGCTATTTTCCCAGCCGGGGTCGGCGCGAAAAATCGCATCATGCAACTGGAGAGCACGGCTGATCGTAGTATCGTGCCCGTCGACAAACACCAGAAAATCCGGCCCCAGCGCCCAGGCCAGGTAGCCGCCATAATCAAAAAAATTGAGTATGTGCCCGCTACGTAAATGCTGTTTTATATAGACGGCGGATTTTTCCGGAAACACTCCCTGCTTGATGCCGCTTCCCAGCTTACCCTGCCAGAGCGGCAGCACGAGCAACACTATCAACACCGCCAATGCGCCGGAATACTGCCAGCGAAGTGAAATCTTTTCCGGGAACACTTGCAAGCCATAGCGCACCAGCGGCGCCAGCAGCACGAGCGCGAACAGCCCGATGTTGCGCACATAAAGAAAGGTGAGCGTGCCAAATACGGCGATCAGCAATCCGCTGCTGATGCGGCGCACGCGCTGAAAAATCAGCGCCACTGCGCCGAGCGCCGCCATTGCGGCAAAATTGAAGGCGTATTCCGTATCCAGTACCGGCAGGTACTCGGTGATATCGGTCATCATGCCTTTTGCCGAGAACAACGCAATGAAAGGTAATGCAACCTGGCTCCAGCCGTATGGGTTTAGGCAGGCCAGCACCAGCGTAGCCACCGCGGTGGCGGACAATACAAAAACAACCTGGCCGCCGGTGCGCCCGGGCGGAGGAAAAAAGAAAAACTCTATCGCGTAAGCGCCGAGCAACGACAACAGGAAGACGGCGGAAGGGTGCAACTGGATCAGCAGCCAGCCTGCAATCGGGATGAAGATCAGCCAGCGCCAGTTTCCCTGTTCCGCATACTTTTCCAATACCAGCAAGGTAGCCGCCATGCAAAGCAACAACGCCGTTTCGGCCCGGTAGTTGATGCGCGCCGTGATCCACCAGGCAACCAGCGCCAGCGCCAGCAACGCGGCAGGGTGCAGCCAGCCGCGCTTGCCAATGGCGGCGCGATAAGCCAACAACAGGGTGGTTGCGCCAAAAGCGGCATTGAGCGCGGTCATGCCGGTATAGCCGCCCAAAAGATAGGCCCAGTAATAAATCAGTCCAAATCCCCATTCGATGTAGGAAGCGGGCTCTCCCAACATCGGCAGGATGTAGAACATGGTGTCCGGGATTTTGCCGATGGCGGCGGTTTCCCGGCCCGATACCATGTAAAACCAAATGTCGTAATCCTCGATAGGGCGCCAGAAAAAAAACAGCAGCACAAAAAAAATGACCAGCGGCATAAGCCGCTGGCTCAAGGAAGGACGATCAACGATTAAAGGCATATGAAGATAAAACCCTTCAAGCTAAACAAGTTCCTGCAATTTCGCGACGACCTTATCCTGCGCGTCATCCATCTCCGCCCACAAGGGCAACCGTAACAGCGATCTATCAAATTGCCAGTATACCGTAGCTCTTCGCTGGAAGAGCCGATCTAATGGGCAACCCGGGTTAACGTGAGACGCAGTCTGGATATCAAATATGCCGCACCCTCGAAGTGAGTTCTCATATGTATAATGAGACAGTTGCAACCCCTGCTTAAATATCCGGTTCCAGAATGATCCATTCCGCAAAAACCAACGGCTGGGCATTCGCCACGCTGATTGCCGCAATGCTGGGGAGCGGTCTCGCTTACGTTAGCGGTGTCGATTCGGCGCAATTGCCGCCTGCAGCAACCGCACCGCCGCAGCCCAATACAGAAGCGGAACCGATCGCACCCCTGCCCCTGATGGCGTCCCTCGACAACAGAAAAGTAGAGCTTGGCCGCCGCCTGTTTCACGATACGGCGCTGTCCGGTGATGGCTCAATATCTTGCGCCAGCTGCCACAACCTTGCCAGCGGTGGGGTAGATCGGCTGGTGCGTTCGCGCGGCATCGGCGGCAAGGAAGGCGCGATCAATGCGCCATCGGTATTCAACAGCGGCTTCAGCTTCCGCCAGTTCTGGAATGGCCGCGTGGAGACGCTGGACGAACAGGTCGATGGCCCGCTCCAGCATCCGGCAGAAATGGGCGCAACCTGGCCGCAGGTTATCGCCGTGCTGTCAAAAAACCAGACCTACCGCGCCGAATTTGCGGCCATTTATCGCGACGGCATCCAGCCGCACAACGTCAGGGACGCCCTCGCTACCTTCGAGCGCTCGCTGGTCACGCCCAATTCCCGCTTCGACCGCTTCCTGCGCGGCGACCGCGCCGCCCTGAACGAGAAAGAGCTGGCGGGCTATCGCCTGTTCAAGAGGCTGGGCTGCGCCAGTTGTCATCAGGGCGTCAATATCGGCGGCAACATGTACCAAAAACTCGGCGTCATGGAAGATTATTTCACGGCGCGGGGCAATATCACCGAAACCGATCTCGGGCGGTACAGCATCACCAGACGTGAAGAGGATCGTCATGTCTTCAAGGTACCCTCGCTGCGCAACATTGCCCTGACCATGCCTTATTTGCACGATGGTTCGGCAACGACGCTGGAGGATGCGGTGCGGGTGATGGCCCGCTACCAGCTCGGCGAAAAACTCGACACGGACGAGCTGGAAAAGATCGTCGCCTTTCTCAAAACCCTGACCGGGGAATATCGGGGGAAGCCGCTCGAATGAAATCCTTCAAGCGCCTGAACCAACATGCCGACCTGTATCGCATTGCTGCCGCGGTTGCTGCTGCGGCGCTTCTGGTGGCGCTCTTTGTTATCACACAACCGGTCAACCTGCACCGCCACAATACCCTGCTGGGTCATCTCAGCCAATTACAGAAGGACAATGCGCTTCTCGGCGAGGCCGTATTGCAATTGCATTTCAACCTGGAAAACAATTACGACCATGTGACCGCCATCAGCAAAAATATGCGCGACACTTTACGCGAACTGCGCAATGGCGATGCGGCCAGCGACCTGCGCAAAGACGCCGAATTCCAGCAACAGTTGCGCTTGCTCGAGCAACACATCTCGGCCGACCAGGATGCATTGGAAAGATTCAAGTCGGACAATGCGGTGCTGAAAAACTCGCTGCACTACCTGCCGCATGCGCGTGATGATCTGGAAACAAGTTTGCCTACCGGAACAGAAATTCATGAAGCAATTGATGCGCTGGTTGATGAAGTGATGTTCAGGCGCATCAATGCGTCGCTATTTGAACAGAACCAGATAGGGGCGCATATTGCCGCCCTGGAAAAGCTTACGTCGAAGTCGCCTGCCAGCACCCTCAACAAGCTTGACCGCTTGCTGCGCCATGTCCGCCAAGCCGACCGGATCGAGCGGGACATGCCCGCCCTGATACGGCAGTTGACCAGCGACGACGAAAGCGATCCCCTGAGTGAGACCTACCGGCATTATCATGACCGCCAGCAGGAGCGTGCAACAGCCTACCGTTTCTTCCTGTTGCTGGCGACGCTGATCATGCTCGGCTACGCGGCTTTTGCTTTCCTGCGCCTGCGCGAAAAGTCGCGCAGCCTGCAACTGTCGGCCAGCGTCATTGCCCATACCGACGAGTGCATCATCATTACCGACGCCACGGGCAACATCGTGGATGTGAACCCTGCCTTCGCCAAGGTGACCGGCTATACGCGCGAAGAAGTGCTGGGCAAAAATCCGCGCCTGATGCAATCCGGCCGCCACGATCGAGAATTCTACGCCGCGATGTGGCAGTCGATCAAAGACAGCGGCAAATGGAGCGGAGAAGTATGGAACCGGCGCAAGAACGGCGAGATATATCCCGAGTGGCTCAGCATCACCACCGTTACCGGCGAAGATGGCCAGATCAGCCACTATGTCGGCTCCTGCATCGACATCACGGAGCGCAAACGAAGCGAAGCCGATATCCACAACCTCTCCTTCTACGACCCGCTCACCCAGCTGCCCAACCGCCGCATGCTGATGGATCATCTGTATCAGGCGCTCGTCGCCGGCGCCGGCGCAACCGGATATGGCGCATTGCTGTTCATCGGCCTCGACAATTTCAAGATCATCAACGACACCAAGGGGCATATCGTTGGCGACTTTATTCTGTTGCGAGTATCCAGCCGCCTGACGGATTGCGCAGGCAAGGGCAATACTACCGTCCGCATGGGCGGGGATGAATTCGCGGTACTGCTCGGAAATCTGGGCAATGAACTGGCGCAGGCCGAAGCTCAAGCCAGGCTGGCAGCCGAAAAAATTCTTGACGCCATCAACCAGCCATACGGCTTGCAAGGACATGAATACCACGTCACCGCCAGCATCGGCGTCAGCCTGCACCGCGAACGCGAGCTATCCGCGGAAGAGCTGCTGAAGAGGGCCGATACGGCGATGCATCAGGCCAAGCAATCCGGCCGCAACACGCTGCGTTTTTTTGAAGCCTCGATGCAGGACGCGCTGGAAGAGCGCATGGCGCTGGAATCCGGCCTGCGCACCGCGTTGCAGCAACAGCAATTCCGGCTGCATTACCAGATGCAGATTGATCACAATGGGCGCATCCACGGCGCGGAGGTCTTGCTGCGCTGGATACATCCGCTGCGCGGCATGATCCCGCCGATAAAATTCATCCCGCTGGCGGAAGAAAGCGGCCTGATCCTGCCGATCGGGCAATGGGTGCTGGAGACCGCTTGCCAACAGATCAAGATATGGGAGGCCAACCCGAAAACCCGCGATTTGCAGCTTGCGGTCAACGTCAGCGCAAAGCAATTCCACCAGCCGGGTTTCATTGACCATGTAAAAGAAGCGCTCGGCAAAACCGCCATTACCCCGTCGCGCCTCAAGCTCGAACTGACCGAGAGCATGGTGCTCGACGATGTGGGCGACACAATTGCCAAGATGCATGCACTGAAGCAAATCGGCGTGCGTTTCTCGATGGATGATTTCGGCACCGGCTATTCATCGCTGGCCTACCTGTCGCAACTGCCGCTCGACCAGCTGAAAATCGACCAGTCTTTCGTGCGCAACATCGGCACAAAACCGACCGATGCGGTGATCGTTCAAACCATAGTCGGCATGGCCGGCAATCTGGGCATGGAGGTAATCGCCGAGGGTGTGGAAACACAGGCGCAACGCGATTTCCTCGCGGGGGTTGGCTGCACGCTCTATCAGGGGTATTTATTCAGCAAACCGGTGCCTATAGCGGAATTTGAAGCATTGCTGGGCAAGCAGCCCGCATAACATGAATGCCAAAATCTACTGCATGACCCGATTGCGGCGGCGCATTGGTGCGCCACTACTTTGATTTTTCATACAACCTCCCCGACAACAAACTTGCCGAAACAATCAGCAACGCGCCAATCCAGTCGCGCAGCAGCATCGCTTCATCGGCAAAAAAATATGATGAGATCGCGGCAATCACCAGCTCAAACAGGAACAAAATAATGGCACGGTTGGCAGGCAAATAGACAAGGGCATACTGCACGGCATAGCTGGTGGCGCACAACACGATACCGAGCAATGCAAGCATCAGCCAGGCTTGCGCATTGATCGCCAGCAGCCGGTCTGGCAGGCTGCCCTGCCACCATAGCAACGGTGCGGCCAGCAGCGCCGTGCCGAGCCACACGCTGTACGACTTCGCCTCCACGCTCAAATGCGCGGCGCGCCGCGATACCACGTTGGACAGCGCGAAGCCCATGCCCGCCGACAGCCCGATCCATTCGGCAGAATTATTTGGCAGCGGCAAACCGAGTTGCGGCTTCCACAACATGATGGCCGCGCCGCTGAAAGACAGAAGAACAATCGAATAGCCGTAGCGGTTGAGCCGCTCATCCAGCAGCCAATAGGAAAACAATACCGTCCACAGCGGCGCGAGGTAGAACAGCAGCAGCACGCGCATCACCTCGCCGTGCAGCACCGCCAGCACATAGCCGAAATTTGCCCAGCCCGCGCTGAACACCAGCAGCGCCGCCCACCATCTGGCCCCGCCTTTATTACCCGGGCGGAGTTCGCGCCACACACGCGGCAGCATGAACGCGCCGCACAACATCGCCAGCAGATAGGCAAGCAGTGTCGCCAGCGGGCCAGACACGCCGGCGTCCTGCAATACGCGGAAGGGATACCAGATCAGCCCCCATGCCAGCGCGCCGCTGAATACTCCGGCTATCGGTATCAGATTTTGTTTTGATGGCACCGGTTACACCCTTATAATCATCGCCGATTGGAAAATTTAATACCGTCATTCCCGCGCAGGCGGGAACCCAGTTGAAAATAAATTCCGCGTAGCGGAACAATTTCTGCTTTTGCCTGCTACGCAGAGCTTGATAACAGACGGATTCCCACCTGCGCGGGAATGACTAACAAAAAAATGAACCCTGACCTCAACCGTTTGCAACCATACCCGTTTCAAAAACTCGCCGCGCTGTTTCGCGAGGTGACGCCGAACCCTGTCTACCGCCCGATCAGCCTGCATATCGGCGAACCGAAACACGCCACGCCGCAATTCATCAAGGATGCGTTGATTGCCAATCTGGACGGGCTGGCGAATTATCCCACAACCGCCGGCAGCGACGTGTTGCGCAGCACGATTGCCGGCTGGCTGTCGACGCGCTACGGCCTTGCCGCACTGGATGCAAAAAGCCAGGTTTTGCCGGTAAATGGCAGCCGCGAGGCGCTGTTTTCCTTCGCGCAGGCGGTGATCGACCGCACAAAAAACCACCCTGCGGTGATTTGCCCCAACCCGTTCTACCAGATCTATGAAGGCGCATCGCTGCTGGCGGGAGCCACGCCGTATTTTCTCAATACATTGCCAGAAAACAACTATGCGCTGAATTTTGCGCAACTGCCGGAAGATATCTGGCAGCGCGCCCAACTGATTTACGTCTGCTCGCCGGGCAACCCGACCGGGCGCGTGACACCGCTGGCGGAATGGAAAACACTGTTCGAACTATCCGACCGTTATGGTTTCGTGATCGCCTCGGATGAATGTTACTCGGAGATTTACTTTGGCGAGAACAAGCCCTTGGGCGCGCTGCAAGCCGCGCAACAACTGGGGCGCAGCGACTATCGCAACCTGGTGGTGTTCTCCAGCCTGTCGAAACGTTCCAACGTGCCGGGGATGCGCTCCGGCTTCGTGGCTGGTGATGCCAAAGTAATCGAAAAATTTACGCTGTACCGCACCTATCACGGCTCGGCGATGAACCCGGCAATCCAGGCCGCCAGCATCACCGCGTGGAACGACGAGGCGCATGTCGCGGAAAACCGCCGCCTGTATGCGGAGAAATTCTCCAAAGCTCTGGAGATACTTCGGCCGGTATTGCCAGTCACGCTACCGGACGCCAGCTTCTATCTGTGGATCCGCACACCGATCGCCGACACCATCTTCGCGCAAGCGCTGTATCGCGACTATAATGTGACGGTGTTGCCGGGCAGCTATCTGGCGCGCACCGCCCAAGGGGTGAACCCGGGCGAAAGTTTCGTGCGCCTGGCGCTGGTCGCAGATACCGAAGAGACTGTGGAAGCGGCGCGACGTATCGCTGAATTCAGCCGTTTGCAGGTCGGGTTTTAACCAGCGACTTGCCAAAGACTTCAAAACAAGGAAATCATCATGGAACAATTGCAGCAAATCATCGAACAGGGCTTTGAACAGCGCGCCGGCATCACGCCGCACAACGCCGACTCACGGCTCAAGGAGGCAGTCGACAACATCATCACCCAGCTCGATCAGGGCAAGCTGCGCGTCGCCGAAAAAATCGACGGGCAATGGGTGACACACCAATGGCTGAAGAAAGCCGTGCTGCTTTCGTTCCGCATGGAAGACAATTCTTTCGTCAAAGGCGGCTTCACCAACTACTACGACAAGGTGCCGTCCAAATTCGCCGATTACAACAGCCGCGACTTTCGCGAAGGCGGTTTTCGCGTGGTGCCTCCGGCGGCGGCGCGCAAAGGCGCGTTCATCGGCAAAAACGTGGTGCTGATGCCCTCCTATGTGAACATCGGCGCATATGTGGATGAAGGTACGATGGTGGACACCTGGGCGACGGTCGGATCCTGCGCGCAGATCGGCAAGAATGTGCACCTTTCGGGCGGCGTCGGCATCGGCGGCGTGCTTGAACCGGTACAGGCCAACCCGACCATCATCGGCGACAACTGTTTCATCGGCGCGCGCTCTGAAGTGGTGGAAGGCGTGATCGTCGAAGACAACGTCGTAATCTCGATGGGCGTATTCATCGGCCAGAGCACCAAGATCTACGACCGCGAAACCGGCGAAGCCCACTATGGCCGCGTGCCGGCCGGCTCGGTGGTCGTCAGCGGTAGCCTGCCTGCCAAGGACGGCAGCCACAGCCTGTACTGCGCGGTGATCGTGAAAAAAGTGGATGCCCAGACCTTGTCCAAGGTCGGCATCAATGAATTGCTGAGAGGCATCTAAATTCAGGATCGAGGATCGGGGATTGAGGATTGAGCGCTGTAGGATGGGTGGAGCGTAGCGATAACCAATGATTTGGCAGCTTGCTGCCTTAGTCAGATGGCTATGCAAAGCTACCCATCGCCACGACAATAAATTTAGAAGTGCCCTAATGAATGATGGGTATCGCTACGCTCAACCCATCCTACCAAGGAGAACCCGATGATCGCCACACCATTGCTGCAACTGGCCGCCGACAAGCAGGCGTCCGACCTGTTCTTTTCGGTCGGCGCACCGGTCAATATCAAGATCGACGGCATCGTCATGCCGGTCAATGCGCAGGTTCTGGATGCCGACGTCATCAAGCGCATCGCGTACGAATTGATGGGTTCGAAGCGCATCGCCGTATTCGAAACCGAGATGGAGATGAATTTCTCGTTGCGTGCCGATGGTGTCGGCAACTTCCGCATCAATGTTTTCCGCCAGCGCGGCGATATCGCGATCGTGATCCGCTATGTCAGGGGCAAGATTGAAAGCGTGGAAAACCTGCACCTGCCAAGCGTGCTCAAAGAACTGATCCTGGAAAAACGCGGCCTGGTGCTGGTAGTCGGCGCGACCGGTTCCGGCAAATCGACCACCCTCGCATCGATGATAGAGTACCGCAGCTCGATCAAGAGCGGCCATATCCTGACCATCGAAGACCCGGTCGAATACATTTTCAAGCACGGCAAATCCATCGTGAACCAGCGCGAAATCGGCACCGACACACTAACATACGAGCAAGCCCTGTCCAGCGGGATGCGCGAAGCGCCCGACGTGTTGATGATCGGCGAGGTGCGCGATCGCGAGACGCTCAAACATGCGCTGATCTTCGCACAAACCGGGCATCTGTGCCTGACCACGCTGCACGCCAACAACAGCTACCACGCGCTGAACCGCATCGTGAATTTCTTTCCTTACGATTCGCGCCAGAGTGTGCTGTCCGACCTGTCGATGTGCTTGCGCGCGGTGATCTCGCAGCGCCTGATACGCAACGTGCACGGCAAACTGATGCCTGCCGTGGAAATCCTGCTGAACACCTCGCTGATCGCGGACATGATCAAAAACGACGAAATCGAGAAAATTCGCGACGCGATCGAGAAAAGCGTCTCCGCCGGTTCGCAGACCTTCGAACAGGCGCTCTACAAGTTATTCAAGACTGGCCTGGTTACCAAAGAAGAAGCGATGCGCAATGCCGATTCCTCGAGCAACCTGTCCGCGCTGATCGATTTTTCGGTACGCACCAGCACGATGAAAGTGCCGGTATTCGACCCGGATCAGGAACTGCCAAAAGATGCGGCGCCGCAATCCGATTTAAGCAGCATTAAACTGAATCTCGACGAAAAAAAATAAGGCGATTCATAAATCGCTCCAACGGCTTTCACGGCTCGCCCTCAATAACCAGAGAACCCACCCCTTTCCATGTCAGAAACACTGCAACTCGCCAAACAACTGATTGCCCGGCATTCGCTCACCCCGCTTGACGACGGCTGTATCGACATCATTGGCGCGCGCCTGGCCCCGCTCGGTTTCAGCCTGGAGAAAATGCGCTGCGGCGAAGTGGATAATCTCTGGGCACGGCGCGGCAGCACCGGGCCGCTGGTGTGCTTCGCCGGCCATACCGATGTGGTGCCGGCCGGCCCGCTGAACCAATGGCTCAGCGACCCGTTCACGCCCACGGTGCGCGACGGCATGCTGTACGGGCGCGGCGCATCCGACATGAAAGGCTCACTCGCCGCGTTCGTCACCGCGATCGAAAAGTTTGTCGCCGCCTGCCCGCTGCATCGCGGCTCCATCGCGCTGCTGCTCACTTCCGACGAGGAGGGCGTGGCGGTAGATGGCACGGTGCGCGTGGTCGACGCATTGCGCGAACGCAACGAGCCGATCGATTACTGCATCGTCGGCGAGCCGACCTCGGACACCAAGACCGGCGACACGATCAAAAACGGGCGGCGCGGCTCATTGTCCGGCGTGCTGACCGTCAAGGGCGTGCAAGGGCACATCGCCTACCCGCACCTGGTCAAGAACCCGATCCATCTTGCCGCGCCCGCGATCGCCGAACTGGCCGCGACAACATGGGATAACGGCAACGAATATTTCCCGCCGACTTCCTGGCAAGTTTCCAATATCCACGGCGGCACCGGCGCGACCAACGTGGTGCCCGGCACGGTGGACATCACGTTCAACTTCCGTTTTTCCACCGCCAGCACCGTGGATGGACTGAAACAAAAAACCCACGCGATCCTCGACCGTCACGGCCTGGAATATGACATGCAGTGGGAACTGTCCGCCAAACCTTATCTGACCCCGCGCGGCAGCCTGGTAGACGCGGCCAGTGCCGCGATCCGGCAGGTGCAGGGCATCACAGCCGAGCTTTCCACCAGCGGCGGCACCTCGGATGGGCGCTTCATCGCCGACATCTGCCCGCAGGTGCTCGAAGTCGGCCCGCTCAACGCGACGATCCACAAACTCAATGAATGCGTCGCGGTAGCCGACCTCGATGCGTTGTCGGAAATCTACCGCCTGATTCTGGTCAGGTTGCTGGTTGAACCTGAAAACGCCAGCGGGGAGCGAAGCTGATGACCACCCAGCTCAGTGATTATTTTTCCGGCGCGGCGCACAATCTTTTCACGCTGCGCGATTGTTTGCGCTTTGCGGTGAGCCGCTTCAACCAAGCCGGGCTGTTTTTCGGGCACGGCAGCAGCGACGCCTACGACGAGGCTGC
Organism: Gallionellaceae bacterium; assembly: GCA_019753125.1. GTDB lineage: Bacteria > Pseudomonadota > Gammaproteobacteria > Burkholderiales > Gallionellaceae > Gallionella. The sequence continues at coordinate 13,818 of JAIELH010000088.1, forward strand.
CTACCTGATCCTGCACACGCTGCATCTGCCGCTGGATCGGCTGGAGCCGTTTCTCGACGCGAACCTGACCGACAGCGAGCGCGCCGAAGTATTGAACATCATCCAGCGGCGCGTCGAACAGCGCATACCGGCCGCCTATCTGACCCATCAGGCATTTCTCGGCGAATTCAGTTTTTATGTGGACGAACGCGTCATCGTTCCACGCTCATTCATCGCCGAGCTGCTGCGCGAACAACTCAGCCCGTGGATCGCCGAACCCGAAGAAATCGGCAGCGTGCTCGACCTATGCACCGGCAGCGGTTGCCTGGCGATCCTCGCGGCGCATGCGTTCCCGAATGCCCGCGTCGATGCGGTGGACCTGTCACCGGACGCGCTGGCCGTCGCGCAGCGCAACGTCGCCGACTACGAATTGCAGGATCGCGTACACCTGATCGAATCGGATTTATTCGGCAAACTGGGCGGCAGTCAGTACGACCTGATCATCAGCAACCCGCCCTATGTCGATGCCGCATCGGTCGCCGCACTGCCGCAGGAATACCTGCACGAACCGGAACTGGCGCTCGGCAGCGGCGATGACGGCCTGGACGCGACGCGCATCATCTTGAAATATGCCGCGCAACACCTCACCGGGAACGGTTTGCTGGTCGTCGAGATCGGCCATAACCGCGAAGCGCTCGAAGCCGCCTACCCCGACCTGCCGTTCACCTGGCTGGAGGTCAGCGCGGGCGACCAGTTTGTGTTCATGCTGCACCGGAATGATTTGTTGAGCTAAACTTACTCACCCTTCTGATGAAGAAATAGCAAATGCCCAGCGTTAAATCACTAACTGTTACTGGCTACAAGTCGATTCGCGAACTACGCGACTTCCCACTCAATGAACTCAATGTGCTGATTGGCGCGAACGGTGCGGGAAAAAGTAATTTCATTGGCCTTTTTCGGCTATTGAACGAAATGTATGAGCAGCAATTACAGGTGTATGTCCAAACTCAAGGTGGCCCAGACGCACTACTTCATTTTGGGCGCGGAACAACAGACAGACTACACGCCGAATTTTATTTTGCACGTAATGGCTACAAGTTTGACTTGATACCAACCAATGACAATCGGTTAATATTTGAACGGGAGATCAGTTGGTTTGGTGGCGTGTATTTTCCAGGCAGCAAAAGCGCGACACTTGGAATGGGGCATAACGAATCCAAACTAAAAGAAGCCAAGGATGACTACTCACGTTACGTTAGACCGTCCATCAGCAACTGGCGTGTCTACCACTTCCACGATACCGGCGAAAAGGCTAGAGTAAAGCAACGTCATTCTGCAAATGATAATTTGCGCCTCAAAATGGATGCAGCGAACTTGGCTGCTTATCTGAGAATGTTACATAAAGAGCATCCAGAGCATTATCAGCGGATTGTAGACACAATTCGCCTGGTCGCTCCATTCTTCGGTGATTTTGTGCATCGTCTGGGTGAAGTCGAACATGTTGAGCTTGAATGGACTCAGAAAGGCAAACCAGACACCCCTTTCAAGGCGCTGCACTTGTCTGACGGCACGCTACGTTTTATTTGTTTGGCTACATTACTACTCCAGCCAACCCAACTATTACCCGACACAATTCTCATTGACGAGCCAGAATTAGGCCTGCATCCCTATGCCATTGCAGTTCTCGCAGATATTTTCAAACAGGTTTCCGAGCAACGTCAATTAATCGTATCAACGCAATCTGTCGAGCTTATTAATGAGTTAAACCCTCAAGACATCATCGTGGTCGACCAGGAAAATGATGCATCAACCTTCAAACGTTTCACAGAAGAGGAACTCTCAGGCTGGCTAGAACAATATGCCATGGGTGAACTATGGAAACGCAATGTGCTCGGCGGGAGGCCGTAAGTGCAGGAGGTCATTGTTTTCGCCGAAGGGCCGACTGAAGAACAATTCATTAAGCGCGTTGTTGCACCGTTGTTCCGCTCAAACCGAGTATCCCTGAAGCCACAAACATTAAACACATCACAGGATGCAAAAGGTGGAGCCGTTAATTTCGACAGGCTCAAATTTAATGCCAGAAACACCCTACGCCAAAAACCTAATGCAATTTTGACCACATTCCTCGACCTGTACGGCCTTGATACCAGCTTCCCAAGTTTTACAGAAGCAAAGCAACACACTGATGTTTATGCTCGAACAGAGATACTGGAAACAGCGTTACATAAAGCCATTGTGGAGCACATCGGTTGTCGAAACGAGCGTTTCATTCCACACATTCAGCCTTACGAATTTGAAGGTTTGCTGTTTTCTGATGTGAGCGCTTTGATTCTCACAGAACCATCATGGAACCACTATCTCGCCAAACTTCAAGCCGTGCGAGCCGACTTTGACTCTCCAGAGCACATCAATGACAGCTACGAAACCAAACCCTCAAAACGCTTGGAAAATATTCTTCAGCCCAAATATAAGAAAACCCGACATGGGCCACTCGCCGCAGAAAAAATCACCCTGGCTATAATGGAGCAAGAGTGTGCGCACTTCAGGGGTTGGATGAACAAATTGCGCGGGCTGATAGCCTGATTTAATCCATGCCCGTCGATCACTACGAGAACTTCCCGGTCGCCTCGATCCTGATGCCCAAGCGGCTGCGCAGGCCGGTTGCGGCGATCTACCATTTCGCGCGCGCAGCGGACGACATCGCCGACGAAGGCGATCTGCCCGATGCGGAACGGCTCAGGCGACACGACGAGTTTCGCGCCGAACTGGCGCGCATCGCCCGCAATGAAGCGCCGCTCACGCCGCTGTTCCAGAATCTCGCCGCAGAGATACGCCAGCACGCGCTACCGATGCAGCCGTTCTACGATCTGCTCGACGCGTTCTCGCAGGACGTGGTGAAGAAACGTTTCAGCAACTTTGCCGACCTGCTCGACTACTGCCGCCGCTCCGCCAATCCGGTCGGCAACCTGCTGCTGCATCTCTACGGCGAAGCGACGCCGGTCAACCTCGCCTGCTCGGATGCGATCTGCACCAGCCTGCAACTGATCAACTTCTGGCAGGATGTGGCGAAAGACTACGCGATCGGGCGCATCTATCTGCCGCAGGACGAGCTCGCGCTATACGGTGTGAGCGAAGCGAGTATCGAACAAGGCATCAGCGATGCAGCGTGGCGCAAGCTGATGCAGTTCCAGGTGGATCGCGCGCGCGCGATGATGCTGTCCGGCGCGCCGCTCGGCACCATCCTCACCGGGCGCATCGGGCTGGAGATGCGCATGATCATCGCGGGTGGGCTGCGCATCCTCGACAAGCTGGAAAACGTGCAATTCGACATGTTCCGCCAGCGCCCGGTATTGCGCCCGTTCGACTGGGTTATCATGCTAGCCAAGAGTGCGCCGTTCCGTTTCTGATTGCCAGCCATGATTTCAATTCACAACGAGCGAGAACAAGGCGGCAAGGATGAGGCGACGAAGACAGTACAAAACAGTACGGCAAGGAGCCGAAGACGAAGCCAACGCAGTTATCGCTTGCTGTGAATTGAAATGACCCCAGAACAATATTGCCAAGACAAGGCTGCCGCCAGCGGCTCCAGTTTCTATTACAGCTTCCTGTTTCTGCCGCCGGACAAGCGCCGCGCGATCACGGCGCTGTATGCCTTCTGCCGCGAGGTGGACGATGTCGTGGATGAATGTTCGGATCAGCAGGTGGCACACACCACGCTCAACTGGTGGCGCGCACAGGTGGCGGAAATCTACGGCGGCAAACCGCAGCATCCGGTCGCGCAAGCGCTGGTTCCGGTGGTGCGGCAGTTCAACCTGGCGCAGCAACATCTGCTGGAGATCATCGACGGTATGGAGATGGATCTGGATCAGCCGCGCTACCCGGATTTCGAGTCGCTGCAACTGTATTGCTACCGCGTCGCCTCGGTAGTCGGTTTGCTGTCGGCGGAAATCTTCGGCTACAGCGACCGCCGCACGCTGGAATACGCGCACGATCTCGGCATCGCGTTCCAGCTCACCAACATCATCCGCGACGTCGGCGAGGACGCGCGGCGCAATCGCATCTACCTGCCGACGGACGAGATGCGGCAGTTTGGCGTGCCTGCCGCCGACATCCTGAATGCGCGCGAAACGGAGGCTTTCCACAAACTGATGGCATTCCAGGTCGAACGCGCGCAACGCTATTACCGGCAAGCACTGGAGCATCTCCCTGCAGCGGATCGCAAAGCGCAGCGCACCGGCCTGATCATGGCGGCGATCTACCGCACCACGCTGGGCGAGATCGCCGCAAGCGGTTGCCATGTGCTGAAGGAGCGCGTCTCGCTGCCCCCGTCGCGCAAACTGTGGCTGGCGTTCAAGACGTGGATCAAGAATTGAATACCTCTCCCCAACCCTCTCCCGCGAGCGGGAGAGGGGGCAACTGCGAGAAGCACGCTTTGAATCCTGCCATCATCGGCGGCGGCTATGCGGGCATGGCTGCCGCCGTGTCGCTGGCGGCGCGCGGCATCCCGGTCACGGTGTTTGAGAGCGCCGGGCAACTCGGCGGGCGGGCACGCGGCGTACGCATTCCAAACTTTCTGCCAAAGGAAGAACCGCACACCTCTCCCTCTATCCAACTTTCCCCCGGAGGGGGAAAGGGCAAACGCCCCCTGCGGGGAAATCATTTGATTCTCGACAACGGCCAGCACCTGTTGCTTGGCTGCTACCGCGAAACCTTGCGCCTGGTCGAACTGGTCGGTGGCAACATCGAACAGGATTTCCTGCGCCTGCCGCTGCAACTCGACCTGCACGGCCAATTTTCGCTGAAGGCGCCGCGCCTGCCCGCCCCGCTGCACCTTTTATTCGCGCTGTTCAACGCACAGGGTTTGACCTGGCGCGAGCGCCTCGCTGCCGTGCGCTTCATGCTCACGCTGCGCCGCATGGGTTTCATTCTCCCCTCTCACATTCATGGGAGAGGGGCTGGGGGAGAGGGCAACGACATCAGCGTCGCCGAACTGCTGGCGCTTCACGGACAGGATGCCTGTCTGGCGCTCAAGCTGTGGGAGCCGCTGTGCATCGCCGCACTGAACACGCCGATCCGCATCGCTTCCGCGCAGGTGCTGCTGAATGTGCTGCGCGACGCGTTGAACCGCACCCGCGCCGACAGCGACATGCTGCTGCCGCGCATGGACTTCACCGCGCTGTTTCCGCAACGGGCGGCTGCCTTCATCGAGAAGCACGGCGGCAAAGTGCATACCGGTTGCGCCGTGGAAGAGCTGCGCCCGGTTGAGAACGGCATCGAGCTAACCACCGCTCAGGGTGCAGTGCAGTTCGGCCATGTCATCTGCGCCACGTCACCCGCCGTCGCCGCCAGACTGCTGCAACCGGTTGCGGCACTCCAGAGTGCCGTGGCGCAAATCGAAGCCTTGCAGCATCAGCCGATCTACACCGTCTATCTGCAATACCCCCCAGCCGTGCGCCTGCCGCAACCGATGATCGGCCTGCATAAACGCTACAGCCAATGGTTGTTCGACAAGGGGCAGATCAGCGGGCAGCATGGCCTGATCGCCTGCGTCATCAGCGCGGAAGGCATCCATCAGGAACTGCCCCGCGAAGAACTAACACAGAAAGTGATCGCAGAATTGCGCGCAGAATTCGGCATCGCCGGGCAGCCCGAATGGCTCAAGACCATCGCCGAAAAACGCGCCACCTTCGCTTGCACGCCGAACCTGCACCGCCCGCCGCAACAAACCGCCCTGCCCCGTCTGCTGCTGGCCGGTGATTACACGGCAGGCGATTACCCCGCGACGCTGGAAGGCGCGGTGTTGAGCGGATTGCGCTGCGCGGATCTGATAACCGGCACGGCGGCCAGCAACGTCTTGGTGTAGGCATGCTTGGGTGCATGCAGCACCTCATCCGTCGTGCCGCGCTCGACGATGCGCCCCTGATACATCACGCACACCTCGTGGGCCAGATAATCCACCACCGCGAGATTGTGGGTGATGAACAGATAACTCAGGTTCAATTCCTGTTGCAGCGTTTTCAGCAGATTGATGATCTGCGCCTGCACCGATACATCCAGCGCGCTGGTCGGCTCGTCGCAGATCAGCAGTTGCGGCGACACGGCCAGTGCGCGCGCAATCGCGATGCGCTGACGCTGCCCGCCGGAAAACTCATGCGGGTAACGCCACTTGGCCGCACGTGCAAGACCAACCTGATCGAGTAACGTGTCAATATGCGCCTGGCGTGCCGCGCTGCTGCCGCCAATGTTCAGCGCAGCCATCCCCTCTTCCAGTATTTCCGCGACGCGCATTTTCGGGTTCAGCGAAGCGTAAGGGTCCTGAAACACCATCTGCATCGCGGCGCGCCTCGCGCGCAATTCATTGCCGTTGAGCCCGATCAGCTCGTGCCCGGCGAAGCGCACGCTGCCCGCAGTAGGCTGGATCAATTGCAGCAAGGCCTTGCCCAGCGTGGTCTTGCCGCAGCCGGATTCGCCCACCAGCGCCAGCGTGCGCCCCTGCGCGATCTCCAGCGACACGCCGTCCACCGCCTTCACCTGGCCGACCACGCGCTGCAAGATGCCTTTGCGGATCGGGAAATGGACGTGCAAGTCGGAGACTTGCAGGAGCGATGCCGGTAGGATGGGTGGAGCGCAGCGATACCCATCGCCAGCATTTAGCAAATGATGGGTATCGCTGCGCTCCACCCATCCTACGTGTGATCCGCCGTCAGCGTACAAATGGCATCTCACCCCCTGCCCCTCCGCAACCACCGTCCAATCCGGCGCCTGCTCGCCGCACAACGCCCAGGCCTTGTCGCAGCGCGGCGCAAAACGGCAGCCGCGCATGCCGCCGCCGAGCGGCGGCACATTGCCGGGAATCGCAGCCAGCGGTTGATTGCGCCGCGTCATATCCGGCAATGCGGCAAACAATTTCTGCGTGTACGGGTGCAACGGTTGCGCGAGCAGTTGCGCGCGGCTGGCCTGCTCGACGATCTGTCCCGCATACATCACGCCAACCTGATGCGCCATTTCCGCGACGACGCCCAGGTCATGCGTGATCAGCATCAACGCCATGCCGGAAGCAGCCTGCGTATCGCGCAACAGTTGCAGCACCTGCGCCTGTATCGTCACATCCAGCGCGGTGGTCGGCTCGTCCGCCACCAGCAATTCCGGCTGGCCAGCCAGCGCCATCGCGATCATCACGCGCTGCTTCATCCCGCCGGAAAGCTGGAACGGGTATTCCGCGATGCGGCGCTGCGCATCGGGAATGCCGACCTGGTCGAGCAGTTCCACACCGCGCTGCTGCGCCGCAACACCGTGCAAATCCTGGCGCAACGCCAGCACCTCGGCGATCTGCTGTCCGACCGTCAGCACCGGATTCAGGCTCAACCCCGGCTCCTGAAAGATCATCGCGATCCTGCCGCCGCGCACTTCGCGCATCTCGCGCTCCTGCAAGCCGAACAGCTCCACACCGTCCATCTGCGCCGTACCGCCCGCATGTGTCACGCCATCCGGCAGCAGGCGCAACAGCGACAGCGCAGTCATCGACTTGCCGCAACCCGATTCGCCGAGCAGCGCGAAGGTCTCGCCCGCCTTGATAGTGAAAGAAATGTCATCGACGATGCGCGCGCCGTTGCGTAACTGCGTGACCAAACCTTGAACATTCAACAGCGATTCCCCTCCCCCGCTTGCGGGGGAGGGGCTAGGGGAGAGGGTATTCATCACGCCGCACCCTCGGTCCGGTTCAAACGCGGGTCGAACGCATCGCGCACCGCGTCGGCAAACAGGTTCGCCGCCAACACCAGCACCAGCATGAAGCCGAACGCCGCCGCCAGCGCCCACCACACCATCGGCTCGCGCCCCATCTCCAGCCGCGCCGCGTTGATCATCGTGCCGAAGCTGATCATCGACGGATCGACCCCGACGCCGACATAGGACAGCACCGCCTCGGCCAGCACCAGCGCGGAAAAATCCATCACCAGCGCGATCAGGATGATGTGCATCACGTTCGGCACGATGTGGCGCACCAGGATGCGCAACGAAGACACGCCGAACGATTGCGCCGCCTGGATATATTCCATCTCGCGCAGCTTCAATGTCTCGCCGCGCAACAAGCGGCACAACCCGGTCCAGCTGGTCATGCCGAGCACCAGGCACAGGAACACCAGGCGCAGATCGGCGCGCGAGGCGGCGGTATCGAACCAGTGTGGATGCGTCTCTATCGCCACCTGCATCATCAGCACCGCCGCCGCGATCAGCAGCACGCTGGGGATCGAACTCAGCACCGTGTAGATATACTGGATCACGTCATCGATCCAGCCCCTGAAATAGCCCGCCGCGATGCCGAGCAGCAACGCCAGCGGCAGCGTCACCAGTGTCGTCACCGTGCCGATGATCAGCCCGGTGCGGATACTTTTCAGCGACAGATACAACACATCCTGCCCGACCTTGTCGGTACCGAGCACGTGATACACAGTGGCGAGGTTGGCGACCGCGCCGATCAGCGCGGCGATGACAAGCGTGGCGACCAGCATGGAGAACAACGGCAACCCCCTCTCCCGCAAGCGGGAGAGGGTTGGGGAGAGGGACGTTGAACGTAAGCTGCTTTCTGGAGAGAGGTACTTCGATTGGCTACCCTCTCCCCCAGCCCCTCTCCCGCTTGCGGGGGAGGGGAGCAAGCGCCATACGCTGGCCAGCGCAATCAGCAATCCCGCCATCAGCCCTGCCAGAGCCCCAAACAATGCCCGCTTCGCCACATCGCCATCACGCTGCGATACATCGGCCAGATGCGCGCCGCCGTAGCGCAGTCGCGGATACTCGCGCAGCACATTGCCCCGCGTATCGGCGACGCTCTCCTTGGCGTACAGCGCCACCGCCAGCGGCGCGGAATAGGTCTTTTCGGTGTGGGTGCGCAACGGCTCGATCAGTTTGTCGAACACGCTCAGCACCTCCGGCGAATACACCGCCTCACCGCTCTGCTGCCCAGGCAGCGCGGCGCGGTAATGCAGCGTGTCGAGCAACCCGACCGCAAGAAACAGCGACAACACCAGCAGCGACACCAGCGCCGTCGCACTCCGCGCGACGCGCCGCCACGGCAGCAGCAGATGCTCGTGCCGCCGCACATACCATGCGCCGATGCCGCCCGCCGCCAGCAGCAGGAATACCAGCGCATCGCTCCATAAAATGACCGGCATGAAACTCAAGACAGTCTCACCCGCGGGTCGACAACCGTATAGGAAATATCGGTCAGGATCAGCCCGGCGATGTACAGCAGCGACCCGAGAAACACCATCGCGCGCACCACGCTGAAATCCTGCGCGTTGATCGCGTCGATTGTGTAGCTGCCCAGACCGGGAATGCCGAAAAACGACTCGGTGAGCAGACTGCCCATGAACAGCAGCGGAATCACGACCACCACGCCGGTCAGAATCGGGATCATTGCGTTCTTCAGCACATGACGGAACAGCACCGCCAGTTCGGACAAGCCCTTGGCGCGCGCGGTGCGCACATAATCCTTGCCGATCTCCTCGAGGAAAATCGTGCGGTACCAGCGGCTGCTGGAGCCGATGCCGCCGGCCACGCCGATCACGATCGGCAGCGCCACGAACTTGAAGCTGTCCGCCCCGCCGGCATAACCGGAGATCGGCGCCAGATGCCACAGCTTGCTCACGACGAACTGCCCGCCGATGATATAGAACAGCCCGGATACCGACATCAGCAGCACGCACAGCGCCACGCCCGCCATGTCCAGCGCGGTGGTGCGGAACAACGTCATCAGCAACGCGAAGCTGACATACACTACCAGCCCGATCATGAAAGTCGGCAACGCAATCGCCAGGCTCGGCATCATGCGTGTCTGGATTTCCCGCGAAATGCTGCGCCCGTCATCCGAATAACCGAAATCCAGCACAAACATGCTGGCGGATTTCTGCCAGAAAATCGTGTCGGTGATTTTGCCTGCGCCGCCGGCTGTGCTGTTAAGAAGCAGCGGCTTGTCATAGCCGCGCTGCTGCTTCCACTTCTCGATGGCTTCGGGTGTGACGCGCTTGATGCCAAGCTGCATCCGCGCCATGTCGTCCGGTGTATTCACGACAAAAAACAGCGCGAAGGTGAGTAGATTCACTCCGATCAGAATCGGTACGGCGTAGAAAATACGGCGGATGAGATAGGCAAGCATGAGGCCGCTATTGTACGGTCAAACCAAGGGTATTTTCATTGGGCAAAATTCAATAATGAATGCGGTTATCCTGGCCGGATGATCGTATCATTGTGTTGTAATGGGTTTTAGCGGAGCAATCTCAGATGCCAGGCCATGGCCATACCCGTCAAATTTTAGCGGTGTGATTCTCGCATACCCCCCGATAAGTCCGACAGGCTGCCAGCTCCAAGAATTCGCAAGCGCCGAACTAACGGACAGCGCGCAGAGACGGGCTATCAACCGTTCCGCCTACTTGCAAGTCGATGGATTCCAGCCCGGCGCGCATGGTCAGGCCGGCATTGATGTTTCCGGACAACTGTTGTTTGACGGCATCCAGCTTGCCCGTTGCGTTCAGCACCCCCGCTTTCAATTTCAGTTGCCGGAAGGCATACGCTCCATTCGTAACCGAAAATTCGCCGCTCAACTCATCGAAGCGGGTTCGCCCGCCCGGCAGGCTCTGCCTGCTGCGCTGGCGGGCGGTTTCAATGATATCGATGCCGTTGATCAGCCCTTTATTGATCGCGAAAGAACCATCGATGCTTGCCGCCCCGATCAGCTTACCCAGGCTCTCCGCCTCCATCCTGGCTCGCGCCGATCCATCCAGATCGCCGCTCAGCGCCTTGCTTAAACCCTGCGCGGAGAGAGTCCTTGCGCTCAGCGTGCCCTCGGCGCGCCAGCCCGAGCGCCAGCCGATATGCATATTGCCGCGCAGCATGCCGCCAAGGATATGGCCGTCGAAATCGGTGATTACCAGTTCATCGCCGGTCAATTCGCCATTCGCATTAAGGTCGTCGAAATGCCAGTTCGGCAGCAACGGCAATGCCGCAGCGCGCGCCGCAAACGACACCTTTATCTTGTTTTCCGGCGCAGCATTGATACCCAGCGTGAGCTTGCCTCCCTCGGCATGCAGCTTCGCCTGGGTAAATCTCCCGGCCTGATCGAAATTCAATTCACCGCCGATACCGGACAACTGAACGTCATCCGCCTCCAGCCTGCCCTGATGCAATTCAATATGCGCAACCGGATATTGCGCATCGGCGGCAATTTTTTGCAGCCATACGGGCGCTTGCTGCAAAACCGTGCCGCTGATTTGCAGCCCCTCCAGATTGACGCTGCTGATCGGTTTGACCGGCGCGAACAAGGCGGGCAACGTAAAATTCACCTGTACCTGTTTTGCCTGGAATTGCTTCGCTGCGCCAATCGACACGTCCTCCAGCTCCAGACGCGGGAAAGGCAGCAAACGCCCGGACAAATGGCCGATATGCGCCGGCTGTTGCAGCCTGGCGGCAAGTTGTCGCTCGATCCGGTTTGCATAATCCTGCGTGGGCAATACATATGGAACAACAAACAACGCGGCCAGCGCCACTACAAACAACGCTACCCCGATCTTGCCCCACGGCAACCTGGAGAGATTTATCCCGGCGGCGGGTTTCTTGCTCTCTGCTTTCCGCTCCCTGTCTTCCGCAAGTTTTTTGGCGGCGCGCTCCGCGCCGGTTTTTGCTGCCTCACTGGCACGCCGCTCTGCTTCTGCCCAAACCCTGGCTTGCTCTCTTGCGACTTTCTCCACCTCTTCCTCGGAAGGCATGTGCGCCTTCTCGGCAGGAGTTGCCTTCCCCTCACTGGAAGGCGTAGCTGTTTTTTCCGGCGGCATTTCCGATGGCAACAGCGGCTGCGCAACCGGCTCTGGCACAACTATCTGGCTCGCCGGTTCCATCCGGCCAACCTCGTCGGTAACGACTGATTCCTGCTGCATTACCTGCGCTTCCGGCATTGGCGCCGGGGGCGCAGCTTCCTCCGTCATCACAAAACTGAACGGCTCCAACTTGATCGCCGGCATTTCACCGGTATGCGGCAACATGGTTTCTGCAACCTGCAATACGCCATCCACCAGTTCATATACCGGATGCTCGCGCCCGTGTTTGTCTTTTTTAGAGCCGCGATACTCGAACAACCCGGCATATTCATCATTCAGCCGCGAAATAAAATCGTAATAGGAGCGGGAAATATAAATCTGGTCGGCCTCCGCGAAGCTCATCACGCGTTGCGCGTCATTGATGCCATCGCCAACCATATTGTCTTTGCCATTCACATCCCTCACCACATTGACAGGACCAAGATGAATGCCTGTCCGCACTTTCATATCCGGGTAATCATTGTGTTGATTGGCCAGCACTGTTTTGCGAAATCGCATCGCCACTTCCAGCGCATCTTCGGGATGTTGCAGGAAACCGATTGCCGCGCCATCACCCGTATCCAGAATGATGTGCGCCCCGCTCCCCTGGATACTCAGGCAATCGGAAAGCAACTGGTTGAACTGTTTTTTGAGTTTTATTTGCTTGTTGACAGGTTGCCTGGTGTAGCCGACCACATCCAGAAACAACACGGTCGCACTGCTCGATCGCGTGCCCGGCACAGCTTCCGGCTTTGGCCTGAGCGCCTCACTTTCCGCCTTGGAGCGTGCCGCCCCGGCCTCCTGCTGCGCCTTCAATCTGGCAGCCTCCGCTTCTTCGCGTGCACGGCGCTCAGCCTCTTCACGCGCCCTGGCTTCTGCCTCGGCTCTGGCTTTGGCTTTTTCCGCTTTCAATTCGGCGCGCGCGCGCGCGGCTTCCTGCTCCGCTTTCAGGCGTGCCGCCTCCGCCTCGGCTTTCGCCCGCCGCTCCGCATCCTCGCGCGCCTTGGCTTCAGCAGCCGCCTGCCGCCTAGCCAACTCCGCTTCCTCACGCGCCTTGGCTATTTCCCGTTCCGCCTTGAGCCGGGCCGCTTCGGCCTCCTGCTGCGCCTTCAATCTGGCAACCTCCGCTTCTTCGCGTGCACGGCGCTCAGCCTCTTCACGCGCCTTGGCTTCTGCCTCGGCTCTGGCTTTGGCTTTTTCCGCTTCCAATTCGGCGCGCACGCGCGCGGCTTCCTGCTCCGCTTTCAGGCGTGCCGCCTCTGCCTCGGCTTTCGCCCGCTGCTCCGCATCCTCGCGCGCCTTGGCTTCAGCAGCCGCCTGCCGCCTAGCCAACTCCGCTTCCTCGCGCGCCTTGGCTATTTCCCGTTCCGCCTTGAGCCGGGCCGCCTCGGCCTCCTGCTGCGCCTTCAATCTGGCAGCCTCCGCTTCTTCGCGTGCACGGCGCTCAGCCTCTTCACGCGCCCTG
>JAIELH010000095.1 GCA_019753125.1 Gallionellaceae bacterium
CATTGGAAAATGTGGTCAAACAAACTGCGGCGGAGCATAACATAACACCATCATGCGCCGCTCCAACCCAAGCTGTGCGCCAGCCGGATCAGGCTAGCGAATGAGGAAAGCCGGGATGTTCCGGCATTGCTGGAAACCCGGAGCAGCGATGCCCCGGAAAATCAGAGCTTGAACTGCTGGATGCCCGAATTGAGAAGCATCGCGTGCATATGGAGTTCATTGCTTATTCTGGATGCGTTTTCCACCGCCGCGTTATTTTCTTCCGCCATCCCGGCAATGCTGGAAACATTCCTGCTGATTTCGTGCACCGCCCTGCTCTGTTCTCTGGCGGCGTCCGCTATGCCATTGATGCTGGCGAGCGTGCTGTTCGCGCCCGTATTGATCTGGAACAAGGTGTCGGCCACACTGTTGGCGAGCGCAGCTCCCTGTTGCACCTGCTCCTTTCCGGCTTCAATATTGCTAATGGCATGCTCGGTCTCGCCCATGATCGCGTCGATCATGGCCGTAATTTCCTTTGTCGCATGCCCGGCACGCTCGGCAAGTTTCCTGACCTCGTCCGCGACAACAGCAAAGCCGCGCCCCTGTTCGCCAGCGCGTGCCGCCTCGATCGCGGCATTGAGCGCCAACAGATTGGTCTGATCCGAAATCGCCTTGATCTCTCCGACGATGCTGCTGATCTTGCCGGTGCGCTGCCCGAGTGAGCCTATCACCTCGGCGGAAAGCATGATCGTATCCGAAATTTTTGCCATTTCGTCGGCGGCATCCTTGGCGATCTTCTGCCCTTCTTCGGAGCCTGTAGCGGACTGGCTGGAAATGGTGGCCGTGCCGCGCACGCTCTCGGCAACATTATCGATCGACGCCGTCATTTCTTCGAGCGCAGCCGCTGTCGATGCGGCAGCATCCATCTGCTGTCTTGAGCCGCTCGAAATCTGGGTCGAGCTATCCACAAGCTGTGTTGCCGAGGATGAGATATTTTCGGTAGTCTGGTTAATTTGACTCACCAGATCGCGCAGGTTACCCACCATGGCGTTAATCGCCTGGGCAATGTGGCCGATCTCGTCATTGCTCTGAAAACGGACTTTTTTGTCCAATTGGCCTTGGGCAACCGCTGCGATGACCACCTCCAGTTCCCGCAGAGGGCTGGCTACTATCTTCCTGACAACCATCGCAATTCCAAAGGCAAGCAAAACCGTCACGATCAACACACCGGCAACCGTAATCAGGACATTGCTTCTGAAATGCTCGTCCAGTGTGGTCTGCCGGTAACCAACCTTGAATGTTCCCAGCACCTGCCCCGACTCCGGTTGGGTAATTTTTTGCTCGGCATGCAGCAGCGCAGCGTCCTTGAGTATATTCTGGTCAACCTTGGTGATGGGTTCGCCTTTATCGTTGTAGAAAACGGCGTAGGCAACGTCTGAGTTACCCTTCGTCACATCCTGGATGAAGCCATCCAGAGCAGAAAATTCAAAATTGGCAATGGAAGGGGCGCTGATTTTCGCCATCAGGCGCGCCATGCTCTGGCCTTGCAGGATCAACATATCCTTCTGTTCCAGTTGATTCTTGGTAGCCATCGCAATGCCCAGCGCGGAAAGAACCACGACGATAAGCAGCAGTACCGGCAACTGAATCTTTTTGCCAATTGAGTTGAATTCAACAAGCATGATGTTCTTTCTGAAATTTATGACGATGTAAATGCAATATAAACTGTATCAGGCTTTGTGCCTGCCCTGTTCTGCATCGCACCGAAGTGCGATGCAGAACAGGGGCTCTTAGTGGAAATCGAACTCGAAATTCTTGTCGACACCAGCACGTTTCAGCATTGCGAGATTGTGCTCGAAATCCTTCGCCGTGGTGCGGACGAAGCTCTTCATCCCCAAGCTGCTGCGTGCCTGGTTAGCCAACTCCGATGTATCGTTGTTCATGCCCATCAACGTTTCTGCGAGGTGGTCTGCGGTCTTGCCATCCATCTTGACGGAAACGATCAGCGTGTTGTCCGGGTTTTCGCCCTTGTCTTCTCCGACCTTGACCAGGGTGGCAAACTTGGCGCTCTCCTTGTCCCATACACGGTTCTTGACGATGGCGATATCCGCCATCCCGCGGCTGAGCGTATCCAGCGCGGCGCCGTGCGACGCAGCCTTCATGATCGTGACATTGGCGGCCTTCTTGATATCCGGAAGGGCGTGGTAATAAATTTCGCCCGAAGAAGCCAGCGCGGTGAATACCACGCGTTTCCCGGAAAAGTAGGCAGCATCGCCGTTGAAAGCGGGCGCGCCCTTTGCCGCGATCACCACCGCCCAATAGGTGCTGATGCCCTCGGCATTGACCGGACGCAAGACCGGTTTGGCCACCTCCTTGATGATCATGCTCCCGGCAACGCCCGAACCGCTGAACATCGCGTCGATTTGGCCGGCGGAGAACATCTTGGCTGCCTCAGAATAAGTAGATGCCGCAACCAGGGAGCTGTCCACACCTTTGCTCTTCAGATAGTCCACCAGCGGCTTGAACTTTTGGGCGTCACCCTTCTGCGCCTGCATGATGCCGATCTTGATCTCGGCGGCAGCCTGAGTCGCATAGCCACACAGCAGGAATGCGGCGAGTACGCTTCCCGCGTAACACCTGACTCTTGAAAATGTAAACATTTTGTTTCCTTTCATTGTTGCGTTTTCATGATCGAAATATGCTAGTGCATCGCTTTCTTGGTTTGCGTCAACATATAGCAAACGCTGACGCTACCAAGCGATTTCATTCAAGCACTTTTCCACCGATAGCGCAACAACCATACCACATAATAACCACCGCACCTTGACGCGGCGGCGCCTGCGGTACTAGAATTCCTGACTGTTTAATTCAGGTAATAACATCATGAGCACAGATATCCGGCAGCGTATTCACGAACAGGTCACCACTCATCCGGTGGTGCTGTATATGAAAGGCAATCCAAAATTTCCGCAGTGCGGCTTTTCCGCCAATGCGGTGCGCATCCTGAACGCGCTGGGCGTGACAGATCTGTTTACCGTGGATGTGCTGCAGGATGCGGAAATCCGCCAAGGCATCAAGGATTATGCCAACTGGCCGACCATCCCGCAGCTCTACATAAAAGGCGAATTCATCGGCGGTTCGGACATCATGACCGAGATGTATCAGAGCGGCGAGTTGAAACAACTGCTGGCCGGCTAGGCCGAAATATCTAGTCCTTTTGGCATATATGATTTTTTTGATAGCGACGATATAGTCCGCATCGAGTGATTGATCATGCGGTTGGTGCCAGCCACGTGGTCAGTCGTTCCCTCCTCGTTTGGGCAATCTTTTGGTTGCCCATTTTTTTGTCTGCTGCTTCTAATTATTTTGCGAGGCTGGCGCGCGCCCGTGCGATGGCAGCTTCCACCTGATCCGGCGCGGTACCGCCGATGTGGTTGCGGCTGGCAAGTGAACCTTCCAGCGACAGCACCTGATACACATCTTCGCCAATCAGTGCAGAGAATTGCTGCAACTCGGCGAGACCGATGTCGCACAGGTCACAGCCGCGCTGCTCGGCAAAACGCACCGCCAGCGCGACCGCTTCGTGCGCATCGCGGAACGGCACGCCCTTTTTTACCAGATAATCGGCCAGATCGGTCGCGGTGGCATACCCCTGCAATGCCGCGCTGCGCATGGCTTCCGGCTTGACCCTGATGCCGGCAATCATGTCGGCATAGATGCGCAGCGTTTGCGTCAGCGTTTCGGCGGTATCAAACAGCGGCTCCTTGTCTTCCTGATTGTCCTTGTTGTAGGCCAGCGGCTGGCCTTTCATCAGCGTCAGCAGCGCGACCAGATGGCCGTTGACGCGCCCGGTCTTGCCGCGCACCAATTCCGGCACGTCAGGATTTTTTTTCTGCGGCATGATGCTCGAGCCGGTGCAAAAACGGTCGGCGATATCGATGAAACCGAAGCGCGGGCTCATCCACAGGATCAGCTCCTCGGAAAAACGCGACAAATGCGTCATGATCAGCGCGGCGCAGGCGGTGAATTCGATCGCGAAATCGCGATCCGAAACCGCATCCAGCGAGTTCTCGCACACGCCGTCGAAACCCAGCAGTTCCGCCACCATTTCGCGCCTGATCGGATAGCTGGTGCCGGCCAGCGCCGCCGCGCCGAGCGGCAAACGGTTCACCCGCTTGCGGCAATCCTGCAAGCGTTCCGCATCGCGTTTGAGCATCTCGAAATACGCCATCAGGTGATGCGCGAAGCTGACCGGCTGCGCCACCTGCAAATGAGTGAAGCCGGGCATGATCGTGCGGGTATGGTGCTGCGCCAGATCGAGCAACGCGCTTTGCAGCGCATTGACCAGATGCAGCAGGTCGTCGATCGAGCCGCGCAGATACAGGCGCACATCAGTCGCCACCTGGTCATTGCGCGAACGCCCGGTGTGCAGGCGTTTGCCGGCATCGCCGACCAGCGCCGTAAGGCGTTTCTCGATGTTGAGATGCACGTCCTCCATATCCAGCGACCAGATAAATTCGCCGGCGCTGATTTCATTTTCAATTTGTGCGAGGCCGCGCCGGATGTCATCCAGGTCCTGTGCGCCGATGATATTGCAGGCGGCCAGCATCTGCGCGTGGGCCAGCGAACCCTGAATATCGAACCTGGCCAGCTTGTAGTCAAAACCCACCGATGCGGTGTAGCGCTTCACCAATTCCGCCACCGGTTCCGTGAATCGTCCCGACCATGTATCCTTATCTTGTGTGCTAGCCATATTTTGTCCAGAATTGCGGCACAAAACCGGAGGGTCTTACGCCATGAATGAGGCGCGCAGTATAAAACAAAATACATCCCCCGATATGTTGCCCAACTTCCGCAACCTCGGCGTCACATTGCGCATTTTGCTGATCAGCAGCGGCCTGACGCTGCTGCAATCGCTACTGCTGGCAAACTCGTGGTCAGACGTGCCCGCGCACATGATGCGTGCAACCTCGATGCTGACGCCCGCCCTGCTATCCTGCCTGCTGATAATCTGGGCGATACAGCCATGGCTGAACCGCCTTCCGTACCGGTATGGCGTGCTGGCAATCAACACGCTGGCAGCAATCCTGACACTGTCCATCTATTATGCCGGCGGCGAACTGTACCGCATCGCCGACCGCAGCAACCTCTATTTCGACGCAATGCATTACACATTGAGCAGCGTGCTGCTGTGCAGCATTGTGCTGCTGTATTTTCACCGGCGCAGCTTCATCCTGTCGCACTCGCTGATGGAAGCGCGCCAGCAGGCCTTGCGCGCCCGCATCCGGCCACATTTCCTGTTCAATACCATCAACGCCGTGCTCAGCATTGTGCGTGCCCAGCCAAAGCAGGCCGAAGCCGCGCTGCAGGACATGGCTGATCTGTTCCGCGCCGCGATGGTGGATGCGCAAGACCTCGTGCCGTTACGCCGCGAGATCGAGCTGAGCCAGCAATACATTTCCCTGGAACAATTGCGCATGGGCGAACGGCTGCGCGTGGTTTGGCAAATGCATGACGTGCCGGGCGAAGTGCTGATCCCGCATCTGCTGCTGCAACCATTGCTCGAGAATGCCGTGTATCACGGCATCGAGTCGTTGCCGCAAGGCGGCTGCATCAATATCTGGCTGCGCCACAGCGGCGACAAATTGCGGCTCAAGATAGAAAATCCATGCGCGCCGCGTAATGCCGCACCACATTCCGGCAATAAAATGGCCCTGCAAAATATCCGCGAACGATTGGCGCTGCTGTTCGACGCCGAGGCGCGTTATCAGGTCGAGAGCGGCCCGGATTTTTATCGTGTGGAAATCACCATGCCTTACCTGAAGGAGAAAGCCAAATGAGCAACGTCGAACAGCCTCTGCGTATCCTTATCGTGGACGATGAACCGTCGGCACGCAACCGTTTGCGTGACCTGCTATGCGATTGCAACGAGCAATTGGCGCTGGAAATAGTGGGCGAAGCAGGCAACGGCCAGGAGGCGCTGGATAAACTGATGGAAACGCCCGCCGACGTGGTATTGCTGGACATCCGCATGCCGCAGATGGATGGCATCGAACTCGCGCAACACATCCACAAAATCCCCAAGCCTGTCCTGAATAGCGGAGAAGCTGATGCAGGTTATAAGAAATGGCCGCCGGTAATCATCTTTACCACCGCTTACGACTCTTACGCGGTCAAGGCGTTCGAGCTGCATGCAATCGACTACCTGATGAAGCCGATCCGGATGAAACGTTTGTTCGACGCGCTTACGCGCGCGCGCGACGCCGTGCCGGTGCAAACCGAAGTGCTGCGCGAATTACTGCCCGAACCGCGAAAATTTCTCTCCATACACGAGCGAGGCAAGATTCTTCTAGTGCCCATCGAGCAGGTGCTGTTCCTGCGTGCCGAATTGAAATACACCACGGTACGCACCGCTGAACGTGAATACCTGATCGAAGAGCCGCTCACCGCATTGGAAAATGAATTTGCCGCACACTTTGTGCGCATTCACCGCAACTGCCTGGTAGCGAAAGAAGCCATCGCCGGCTTCGAAAAAGGCGGCGGCGAGGAAGGCGAAGGCAGCGGCTGGATGGTCAGGCTCAAAGGGCTGGACGAATTGCTCGCGATCAGCCGCCGGCAGCAGCACATCGTCAGGGAATTTGGTTGAGCGACATGGAATGAAATTCACGTTGCGCCTGTCGCCTTGAAATTTCCGCCATTCCGATAATTCTCGTATCCTTACCGCCCCGCCACAGTCATCCCATCCACCAGAATCGACCCGCACTGCTTCGAGCCTTGCACCAGCACGTCGTTACCGACGGCGATGATGTTGCGGTACATGTCTTTCAGGTTTCCGGCGATCGTGATTTCCTGCACCGGATACTGTATCTCGCCATGCTCGACCCAGAAGCCCGCCGCGCCGCGCGAGTAGTCGCCGGTGACGTGGTTCACGCCCTGCCCGAGCAGTTCCGTGACCAGCAGGCCGCGCGACATGGTCTTCAGCAGACCTGCAAAATCCAGTTCATTGGAGCGCAGGATCAGGTTGTGGTTGCCGCCCGCATTGCCGGTGGTGCGCAGGCCGAGTTTGCGCGCCGAATAGCTGCCGAGAAAATAGCCGCGCAGCACACCGTCTTCGACGATGGTGCGGCGTTGTACGCGCACGCCCTCATCATCAAATGGACTGGAGGCCAGGCCTTTGCGGAGGTCCGGCACGTCGTCAATGCTGATATGCGGCGCGAACACCGGCTTATCCATCTGATCGAGCAGGAACGACGATTTGCGGTACAGGCTGCCGCCGCTCACCGCACTAACGAAGTGCCCCAGCAGGCCCGATGCGACAGGCGCCTCGAACAGCACCGGCACCTGCATCGTGTCGAGTTGCCGCGCATTGAGGCGGCGCACGGCGCGCTCGGCGGCGATGCGCCCGATCTGCCGCACTTCGACGATCTCGCTGGCGTCGCGCGCCACGCTGTACCAGTAGTCGCGCTCCATCGCATCGTCCTGCCCGGCGATCACCGCGCAACTGACGCTGTGGCGCGAAGTGGGGTAGCCGCCGATAAAGCCGAGGCTGTTGGCATGCACGAACTGCGCCTCATGCACGCTGACCGTCACACCTTCCGAGTTGCTGATGTGCTTGTCCGCGTCGAGCGCGGACTGCTCGCATTCCAGCGCCAACTCGATCGCGTCATCCACCGGCAAATCCCAAGGGTGGTACAGGTCCAGGTCGGCGCAGTCATGCGCCAGCATGTCGGCATCGGGCAGGCCGGAGCAGTCATCCTTTGCGGTATAGCGGGCGATCGACAGTGCGGCCTCGACGGTATCGCGCACCGCCTGTGGCGAAAAATCCGAGGTGCTGGCATTGCCGCGCTGCTGGCCGACATAGACCGTGATGCCCAGCCCCTTGTCGCGGTTGTATTCGATCGTCTCCACCTCGCCGTGGCGCACCGTGACGGACTGGCCGAAACCTTCCGTCACCTCGGCGGCAGCGGCCGTCGCGCCGCGCTGTTTGGCATAACCCAGCATATCCTGCGCGATACCGCGCAATACCTGGTCGGAATGAGAGAAACGTGGGGTGATGACAACAGGAGCATTCATGAGTCGGATGATTGTTATAGGGGGAAAAGCGTTATGATAGCAGCATCACAGAGACTCTCACGCGATACCGGATACCATGAACCTGCACAACCCACCCCCAGAAGACGACGAAGAACTGGAACTGCCGCCGAGCAAGACCAAGATCAAGAAACAGATGCACGAGCTGCGCGACCTCGGTGTCGAACTGACCGAGCTGAGCAAGGATCAACTCGCCCAGCTCGACATCCCGGAAAACCTGCGCGATGCGATCCGCGAGATGCAGCGCATCAACAAGTTCGGCGCCCAGCGCCGCCAGCGGCAATACATCGGCAAACTGATGCGCGAAGTAGATCCCGCCCCGATCATCGCCAAGCTGGACGCCTGGAAAGGCGTCTCGCAAACGCACGTCGCATACAACCACCTGCTGGAACGCTGGCGCGACCGCCTGCTGGAAAGCGACGCCGCGCTGACCGAACTGCTCGCCGCGTACCCGCAGATCGATGTGCAGCATCTGCGCGCGCTGATCCGCAACGCGCAAAAGGAAAAAGAGGCGATGAAGCCACCAAAAAACTTCCGCGAAATTTTCCAGGTGCTGAAAGAAATCATCCCCGAACCGGAGTAAGAGCACGGTAGGATGTGGTGAGCTTGCGAACCGCATCAACTGCGAGTGATGCGGTTCCTTCGTCACCACATCCTACGAGGCTGCACCGAAATATCCCTGCATCTCCCACCAACATGACCACCCACCCCCTCCAGCCCGTCGCCCTCAAATCGCAAGCCGTGAACTTCCAGGCCTTGCCGCCGCTGTCGCTGTACATCCATATCCCGTGGTGCGTGCGCAAATGCCCGTATTGCGATTTCAACTCGCATGAGGCACGCAGTTCTTTGCCGGAACAGGAATATGTCGCGGCGCTGGTGCGCGATCTGGAGCTGGCATTGCCGCTGATCTGGGGGCGCAAGGTCTATACGGTATTCTTCGGCGGCGGCACGCCGAGCCTGCTATCCGGCGAGAGCATCGAGGAATTGTTGCGTCAGGTACGGATGCTGCTGCCGCTCGACTTAGGCGCCGAGATCACGCTGGAGGCGAACCCCGGCACCGTGGAAGCGGCGCGTTTCGCGGCTTACCGCGACGCGGGGATAAACCGCCTGTCGCTCGGCATCCAGAGTTTCAACGACGCGCACCTGAAGGTGCTGGGGCGCATCCACAGTGCGGACGAAGCAAGGCGCGCGATTTCAATCGCGCAACAGCACTTCGACAATATCAATCTCGACCTGATGTATGCGCTGCCATCTAATAATCGGGATAAATCTCTTGGGCAGACGCTGGATGAAGCGTTGCAGGACGTACAGGCAGCGCTGCAATTTTCGCCGCAGCACTTGTCGTGCTACCACCTGACGCTGGAACCGAACACGCCGTTTCACCACAATCCGCCAATGTTGCCGGACGACGACGCGAGCAGCGACATGCAGCAACACATCGAACAGATGCTGGCCGCGCACGGTTACGAGCACTATGAAACCTCGGCGTTTGCGCAGCCCGACCGCCGCGCCAGACATAACCTGAACTACTGGCAGTTCGGCGATTACCTCGGTATCGGCGCGGGCGCGCACAGCAAGTTGAGTTTCCACGACAAGGTATTGCGCCAGGTGCGCCACAAGCAGCCGCAGACCTACATGGAACAGATTGCCAACGGCACGCCGCTGCAAAGCGAGCATGAAGTGCCGCCCGGCGAACTGGCGTTCGAGTTCATGATGAACGCGCTGCGACTGAATCAGGGGTTCGACAGCTTACTGTTTCAGGAGCGCACCAGCCTGCCGCTGTTGCTGATCCAGCGTGAATTGCAGGATGCAGAACGGCGCGGTTTGTTGATGCGCGATCATCAACACATTGCGCCAACCGAATTGGGGCGGCGCTTCCTGAATGATCTGCTGCAGATTTTTTTGCGCCCACCATCCACAGCCCCATGACTTCCGGCAAAACGGTGCTCGCCGCGTTTGCGGTGATTTTGCTCGATCTGGCCTGGCGCGCGGGCCTGGACAAAGTGCTGGCATTGAGCGGCACGCCCGCGCTGGTGGCGATGTGGGCGCAGTTGCAATCCGTCGTGGAGCTGGTGAGCGGAGTCGTGCTGGCCGGCATTGCTCCAGGGCTGACGGTGCATATCGCACAGGCGCGGGGCAGACAGGAAGAGGCAGGGCTGTTGCGCGCCGCGCTCAAGCTGGGTGCGCTTGTTGCCCTGCTGGTGGCGGCACTGTTCCTGATCTTCGCGCCCTGGCTGCAACCGTTGCTGACCCAGAACCGGCTGGACATGGATGTGCTGTGGCTGGCCGCGCTGATCGGCTGCATCGCGATCTTGCCCGCCCTGATGTCGGCTTACTGGCTGGGGCGGCACCAGCAACAGCGCGTGCTGCAATTCTCCCTGCTGGGCGCGCTGCCCTGGCTGGCGGTGGCATGGGCGGTTTACCTTGGCCTGGAATTGCGCGGGCTGGCCGTGGTGCAGTGCGCGGCGCTGCTGCTGGTGGCGCTGCCGATGGGGTGGTATCTGCTCAAACTGGCCGGACAGGCCGATGATGCTGCCGCGCTGCGCCAGCTTGCGCATTTCATTCCGGTGGGGCTGGCGATAGGCATCATGAGCCCGGTTTCGATGCTGATCATACGCGGCGCACTCGGCGCCACGCTGTCATGGGATGAAGCAGGGTTGATGCAGGCGCTGTGGCGTTCGGCAGAATGGGTGACCAGCGGCGCAGCCGGAGTATTGTCGCTGATATTTTTGCCGCGCCTTTCCGCGCTGAACGGCACACCGCGCTTCGCCGGCGAATTACGGCGCGCCGCGCTGTTCGTCTTGCTGCCCTCGGCGCTGTTGCTGCTGGTGTTGTTTTTCAATCAACGCGCGGTGCTGGCGCTGCTCTACGATGCGCGCTTCGCGGTCAGCGACAAAACGGCGGCGCTGTTCCTGCTCGGCAGCCTGATCCGCATCGCCTCCTGGGTATTCCTGTTCGGGCTGTATGCCGCGCGGCGCACGATATTGATTGTCGCGGGAGATGTACTGTCGCTGCCGCTGTTTGCGCTGTTGCTGTGGCAGTATGCGGCGCAGTTGTCGCTGGAGCGGGTCGCGCTGCTGTATTGCGTAACCTATGCGGTGTATCTCGCCTTCAACGCTGCCGGATTGATTTATTCGCGATCGTGGCGCGCTCAAGACGACAAATCCTGCCTCCGGTAAATCACTGCTGCCATGGCTGCCCGGTTTGGGGCGTATCTTTATCAATTGCGATTTGCTGCTTCCGACACGAAGCAGATATCTCCACTTCTTTACAACTGATCGAAAAAGAGCTTCCCATTTCCGTCGCGCTTGGCGCGGAAGATCGTGATGTCACGATTAACAGTGCGGGCCATATCAACGATGCCATCAATGTTGTGTTTTTCCATCTCGAAGCCGAGATACAACTCCGTGATTTCTTCAGGATGGTACGGAAGCGTATTCCAAGGCCTCTCGTTTTTGCGAATCGGAATAGCAAGTCGATATTCGCCTTCGTCCTGCCAATCCAGTGTTTTTGTATAGATGATACGTTCGATGATCTTTTTAATCCGAGCTTCATGATCCCCGAACAAAGAACCAGCGCTGAAGTCAAGAGTATCTTCATAGAGCGGTGGGCGCTTCTCTCGGTAAATAACGGGGCGAAAGAGTTGGAATATGGAATCCTTGGCAAGATTCGGTTGTATTCGCAGAGAAACACCCTTGTGCTTATCGGCATACTTATCCCACATGTGCTCTGAGTCTTTGTGTGAGGTGACGCAAAGCACGCGATAACTTTGCATGAACTCGTTGATCTCTGCGATATGCGCCTGCGCCAACTTGCGGAAGTACTCGACGTTATATATCTGTTCACCAGCGTTCATCAGTTCGGCCCGAACCAGATCGGCAGCCCCCGGATTTGCTCGATAAATCTGCTGAATGATCGCGATTTTTTCTTTCATTGGTGAACTGCATGTGGCCTCTTCGTTAAGGTTATGCAGAATCACGTCCGTGAAGCCGCTAGTGAGATTCTTTAGCGCTTCCTCAATATCCTCGGCAAAAATGCTTTGGATCGTAAGGTCTTGAGTGTCGTTGAAATCAGAAGGTTTTGCGTGTTTGAACGTTCCATTCCCGAGCGTCAGCTTCGCACCTGCAACGTCGAGGTACTTATAAAGCGGTGGCAGTGTCATCTAAATAAATACCATATCGTTTGGCAGCCATCTTGGAATTACCAACGTACCATTATCGCGTGCAGCTGCAATTGGCACAGACCTGCCATGCGCCTGCCTCTGCTTTGAGGCGATTCAATTATCCAGCAGTCAACAAGCTCAAGCGCCCGTACGCCTGAGCACCAGATCCCACACCCCATGCCCGAGGCGCAGGCCGCGCTGTTCGAACTTCGTGAGCGGGCGATAGTCAGGGCGCGGCGCGTAGTCCGCCGCAGTGTTTTCCAGCAGCGGCTCGGCGCTCAACACCGCGAGCACCTGTTCGGCATAATCCTGCCAGTCGGTGGCGACGTGGATGTAGCCGCCCGGTTTGATCTTCCGCACCAGTTGCGCGATGAACGGCGTTTGGATCAGGCGGCGCTTGTTGTGGCGCGCCTTGTGCCACGGATCGGGAAAGAAAATATGCACGCCGTCCAGCGCATTGTCCGGCACCATGTCGCGCAACACCTCGACCGCATCGTGCTGCATGATGCGGAGGTTGGCTATCTGCTGCGCATCGATCAGCTTGAGCAGGTTACCCACGCCCGGCGTGTGAACTTCCAGCGCGAGGTAATCGTTTTCGGGGTGCGCCTGCGCGATCGTCGCAGTGCTGTCGCCCATGCCGAAACCGATCTCCAGGATTTTCGGCGCGGTGCGCCCGAAAGCCTGGTCGAGATCGAGCGGCTGCGCGGTGTAGGGGATGCCGAAGCGCGGCAGCAATGTTTCAACAGCGCGCTGCTGCGCGGGCGAGACACGGCCCTGGCGCAGCACGAAACTGCGGATGTGCCTGTTTTTCAGTTCGGCGTTATCAGTCATGTGGGTGATGGGTATCGCTACGCTCAACCCATCCTACGGAAAAATTTCAACTGCGAACAGAGGCAATGATCCCCGCCGTCGGCGAGCTCGGGCTGGCGCTGTACAGTTTTTTCGGCATGCGCCCGGCGAGGTATGCGCTGCGCCCGGCTTCCACCGCCTGTTTCATCGCGGCGGCCATCAGCACCGGGTTTTGCGCGGCGGCGATTGCGGTGTTCATCAACACGCCGTCGCAGCCCAGCTCCATCGCGATTGCGGCATCCGATGCGGTGCCGACGCCCGCATCGACGATCACCGGCACTTGCACGCGCTCCATGATCAGTTGCAGATTCCATGGATTCAAAATGCCCATGCCCGAGCCGATCAGCGAGGCCAGCGGCATGATCGCGACGCAACCGATGTCTTCGAGCTGCTTGGCGATGATCGGATCGTCCGAGGTGTACACCATCACCTGGAAGCCTTCCGCGACCAGCGTCTTCGCCGCAGCGAGGGTCTCGACCACGTTCGGGTACAGCGATTGCGGGTCGCCCAGCACCTCGAGTTTGACCAGGCTGTGCCCATCCAGCAGTTCGCGCGCCAGCCGCAGCGTGCGCACCGCGTCGTCGGCGGTATAGCAGCCGGCGGTGTTGGGCAGCAGCGTGTATTTCGACGGCGGCAGAATTTCCAGCAGGCTCGGCTCGTTCGGGTTCTGTCCGATGTTGCTGCGCCGGATCGCGATCGTGATGATCTCCGCACCGCTGGTTTCGATCGCCGCCTTGGTCTCGGCGAAATCCTTGTATTTACCGGTGCCGACCAGCAGCCGGGACGAGTAACTCTTGCCTGCGATGATTAAATTGTCGTTCATGTTGTTATTCCATAATTTCCATTAGCCGCCGCCCACTGCGACGACCACTTCCAGCCTGTCACCATCCGCCAACTGCCGCGTGGCGAACATGCCGCGCGGCACGATCTCGCCGTTGCGTTCCAATGCGATGCGCTTGCCGGTCAGCCCCATCTCCTCGACAAGAGCGGCAATGCTGATGACTTGCGGGAACTGGCGTGTTGCGCCGTTGATGCTGACGGTAATCACTTGCTCATTTTATCCATATCAAAATACACGCCGCATTCTACTACATGCGTGTGCAGTTCAATGTTAGAGCGGTATCATGATTCACCGCCACCGATTAACATCTGGCTTGCCGAGGCGACATGGCGCAAGCCGGAGTTTCATGCATTTCTTAAGCTTGGCGATTCGGTCTGTATTGATAAACGCATATCATTTCACACAAGCGTAAAACTCCCCCCATGTCTGTAGGACGCTTCTGTTTTTCTATTAGGAATTTTCCTATTGCACATAAGTATTTCACAATTACCCATCAGCCACGCGTGTTTTCAGGGAGCATTGTAAATGCTTAACATATTGCGCTGTGCTTAAAACAATTCACCTTTGTGCTAGCATAATTTCACAGACTTTTGCTTTGTGTTTCGCGCAAGAGGCCTAAATAATGAACGCAACAAAATTAGCGGACGCATGGACAGCAGTGCCAAGATCGTTTCCCAAGGCTCGTTGAGTGTTTTAAAACACCCGCATCAAACAACGAGGATCAATATCTGGCATCACATATATCTCTCGAACCTTATTACGAGGGATGCAAATTTAGCTGGAAAAACTTATGGCGCAGCACGATCACATAAAAAACGGCGATGGCAGATTCTTTTACCATATCAAGACAATCGGGACAGTGGCGCTCGTCGTTGGTGTGCTCTCGTTCGCCGCGCTGCTTTTGCCGCTCACCTTCATCAACAACGATGCGGGATCCACTTATTGGAGCGTCATCAAATCCGGAAGCGTCACGCGCCAATCATTGGCGTCGGTTATGCTGCTGGCAGGCCTGCTGCTGATTAGCGCCGCCGCAATCGTCACATGGCTGATTGCGCTTTATGCCAGCTTCCGCATCGCAGGTCCTTTATTCCGCTTTTCACGCAATATGGAAATATTGATCGACTCAGGCGATGTCACGCTTACGCCAATTCGCAAGGAAGACCAGTTGCACGAGGAAGCATGGTTGTTTGTGCAAACCTTCAATAGACTGCAACAGCATTACCGTGAAATAGGCATTACTGTCGATAAAGCGCTGGCTCAAATTGATTCGGGCGATTCCGGCTTCACAAAATCCCTCAAAGAATTACGGGAGCTGGACAGTCATGTGCGCCTCTAGCCGGAAATTATTCTGGTTAATCGTCGCGCTACTGGCTGCACTGGCCTCCGTTGTAGGGCTTAATGCTGCCCTGAACCCAGCCCAGAAGCACATGAGCGGGCAAGCATGTCCAAGCTGTCACTTGCCAGGCAACGAGGTCAACAAGGAAAACGCCCACCTGCTGGTCGCTCCGCAGGAAAAATTGTGTGCCGAAGCTTGCCACACAAACTCTGTCCAGATAAGCCATCCGAGCGGTATCCATCCCGCGCTTGCTGTTCCATCCGCCTATCCGCTGGATTGGAAAGGCGACATGACATGCAGCACATGCCATAACGTACATGGAAACACCCCCGGACTGATGCGGGGGAGCGCACGCGGGCGCAACCTTTGTTTGTCCTGCCACGACCGGGGATTCTTCGACAAGATGGCCGATCAGGGCATGTCCATGATTTCATCCGGCCACATGTCGTCTGCGACCGCAAAAATAGACTTGAGCGGCCTCGATGTTGACCCTTTTACTGTTCAATGTATGGGCTGCCACGGTGACTATACTGACAAGCTTGGCACCACGATAGATTCAAAACAGGTTCTGCGTCATGCAGACAAATCCGTAAGCCATCCGATTGGGCAGCGCTACTCCGCATCTTTCATGAAAGGCCGTTACAGACCAGAATCATCTGTCAATCAGAAGCTTTTTCTGCCGGACGGCAGGCTCAGTTGCGTCAGTTGTCACCAAGGGTACACCAAGGAGCACGGCAAACTCAGGATGAGCAATAGGGGTTCGGCCCTATGTTTTGAATGTCACGATATATGAATACACAAACCAGCCGTCGCCATAAACGCAAGAAACACTATATCGATGCGTCAGTCCAGAATCGCTTGCTGATCTCATTTGTCTTGCTTGAGGTGTTGCTGATAAGTGCCGGGATGGTTGTACTATATCTGCACCTGAAGAAAATAGCCGACGAGAACTTGTTCCGCATCCATTTTGCCGCAAACGAATCATTGTCCGCGCTGCTGTTTCATGAAGCAATGCAAGCCATGGTGGTTCTTGTTGTCGTGAATGTGGCGGCACTGGGGCTGGCAGAGTGGCTGTGGTCGCGTTATCTTGACTCCATCCTGCAACCATTTTCCAACCTATTGGTCAAGACCGGCGATCTGGATTTCACGCAAGATGAAAAATGCGGGCAGCGGCATACTGTACTGGAACACGCCATAGCATGGCGTGAAATCGAACAGGCACGCTGCAACGGTATCCGCACCGAGCTATCCAGGCTGGACGAAAATGCCGATTATTCTTCCGCGAGCACACTTGAACATGCCCGCGAAACACTGAAAACATTGAAAACATTTCTGCCGCTTTATACAAACACCCACTGGGTTAGCACGGATTGAGGGGCGCCGTGGCTGGCGAGATAAGATTTCTACGGCATATCGAGTTTGAACCAGTTTTTCAATTGCGTGCATGCGACAGGAAGTAATTCTCCACGCCCTCGAAATCCGTCAACTCCTGCGCCAACTCGGCCATCGGCGCGCCCTTGTTTCTTCCGTGAGCAATGGCGACAAAATGCCATTCCGGCTTGCCATCCTTGAAATTGATGGCCAGGGAACTATCGGCAATGTCATAACCGCGCTTATGGGCCGCACGCCGCAATGTTGCCAGGCTGGGCAAATAATCCTTCTTGAATTGCATCACAACTGCAATCGCCGGGCGTGAGGGCAACCAATGCTCCAAACGCGAAATCAGCAGCATGCTTGATGCCGACAACAGCGTCAGCAGGATGGCAGCCGCATAGAAACCGACGCCAACCATGATGCCAATGGCAGACGATGCCCAGATCGAGGCAGCGGTGGTCAAGCCGCTGATATTGAAGCCCTCGCGCATGATGACACCCGCCCCGAGAAAACCGACACCTGTGACCACTCCCTGTATCACCCGCGTTGGATCAGGCCCAACCAAAGTCGTCGACAGACCACCGTACCAGAAATGCGGATAACCGGCGATCACAGTAACCGCTGCGGACGCCATGCAAACCAGCCCGTAGGTGCGCATGCCTGCCGCGCGCCCGTGGTAAGAGCGCTCGTAGCCGACAATGCAGCCTAATGCCATCGCGCCCAGCAGATTCATGAAGATGGTGAGGTTTGTGGCAACTTCCGAAGCCGACCAGTAAACTGCCAGCGCTTCATGAGAGATCAAATTCATATGCCCATCTACCCTTATTGAGATGAGGTTGCAGTGTAGCGCTAAAACAGGCGTATGTGCGCTCTGGCGATAGTTCTGAAAGCGTGGCGTATTTTTGCAACGCTAGAGCCTATT
Organism: Gallionellaceae bacterium; assembly: GCA_019753125.1. Taxonomy (GTDB): domain Bacteria; phylum Pseudomonadota; class Gammaproteobacteria; order Burkholderiales; family Gallionellaceae; genus Gallionella. The sequence goes on from JAIELH010000095.1 coordinate 17,555, forward strand.
GACATGAAAATAAATGGCGCCATCCCGTCAAGGAGGATAGTGCCATGGCGTGACTTGCCGCCGTTATTCCGCCACGCACAACCCGGTTCGAACAGCATTTTTTCGACAAGCATCAGTACAAACACGCAACCTCATAGAGCGCTTCTTTCTTCGCATCAAACATTTTTGCCGTATCGCTATCCGTTACAATAAACTCGCCGAACGGTTCTCGGCGTTCACTGGCACTTTACATTCGTTATTCTTCAGTTTTTTGATACAACCGGTAATGCTCACCCTTGTCGCCCTTGCGGCTGCCTTCCCATATTTTTTTCCAGCGCGTTTCGTCGAGCAGCGGCCTGGATAATTTGTCGCCCTGAATCAGGCGCAAATCGCATTGAAGTCTTGTGTCATGCCGGACGATGATGTTGCCGAAATAATGCAGCATCGCGCGTTGCCCGTCGCCGAGGTAATCGTAGCCGATGCACTGGTATTGTTTCGGCAGCGCATGTTTCATCGAGGCGACCATGTTGCGGTAGCTCTTGCCGCTGTCCAGCCACGGTAGCCACAGCGTCATCGCGAGTATCCACACCAGCGTGATGCCGGTCGCCCAGTTCACCACCGCGCGGCGCATCGAGCGGCCGACGCGCCATACCAGCACCAGCCACAGCACCGTGGCGATGATCGCGATGACGAACGGCGCGGTGTGGAATTCCGGCTCGAAACCCGGCTGGTAATCTTTCAGCCACAGCGTGATCTTGGCGTGATTGTCGAGCAGCAGGCCGGCCCAGCCCCACCACATCAGGATCGCGAGCAGCGCGAAAGTCATCAGGCCGAACCAGTCCAGCGCATTCGCGGCGCCGCGCTTCAGCGCCGACAGCGAGGCGGTGGCGAGCAACGCGATCGGCAGCAGCATCGGCAGCGCGAACACTTCCTTGATGTCCGGCACCAGGCTGAGCGTCACCAGCATCACGCCGAAGCTCACCAGTGGCAGTTGCAGGTCATCGCGTTGCGCGAGGCGGCGGCGCGACTGCCACACGGTCCATGCCGCGAGCGGCAGCGCGGGCCATGCCAGCCAGGGCAGGTTCTTCAGGTAGTAGAAACTGTCCTGGCCCGGACCGTTCCTGATGTAATCAAACCAGTGGCCGATATTGTGTGACCAGGCCCAGTCGGCGAACAGGCGCGGCGAATGCTGGTAGAGCAGCAACGGCCAGATGCTGAGCCACGGCAACGCGCACAACACGGCGATGCCGACGCTGGCGAGATAGTTTCGCGTACGCCAATTTTGGAACAACGCGGGCAGCAGCGCGGCAATCAGAACAAACAATATTGGCGCGATGAAACCCTTGGACATGAAGCCGATACCGATGCCGGTGCCGATGCAAATGCCGGCACGCACCGCCCGTTCCTGGCTGTATGCGAAGCCATACAGCAACAGCGCGCAACCGGTGAGCAGCGCGAGGTCGGTGATCAGCTGGTGCGCGCGCACCAGCATGCCGACGCAGCCCAGCAGGATGATCGCCGCCGCCCAGCCGCGGTTATCGCCGTACAGCTTGCGTCCGGCAAGTCCGGTGAACAACAATGCCAGTGCGGTGTAGAACCCGCTCGCCAGCCGTGCGCCGTCATGCAGCGGCAGCAGCAGCGCAAACAGCTTGGCGAACAGCGCAGCGGTCCAGTAGAACAGCGGCGGTTTGTCCATGAACGGCTCGCCGGCAAGGGTGGGCGCCAGCCAATCGCCGCTTTGCAGCATCGAATAAACCAACCCGAAACTGGATACCTCATCCGGTTTCCACGGGTCGTGGCCGACCAGCCCGACACCCAGCCAGACTGCAATCAGCAGTCCGAGGAAGAGCGCCTTGCCGGGTGTGACCGGGTTTGGATCGGTGGGTTTAATGAAATACACGCGTCAATTCATCCGGAATAATTCAGGAACGGTTCATTCGACAATCTTGATGCGCTGTCCCGGCTGCGGTTCGCCGCCCGGATACTGCGCATTGATCAGACGCAAATAGCTTTCCGCCGATTTGCCGAGCGACGAGTTGCGCGCCAATTTGGCATAAGTATCGCCGATCCGCGCGGTGATCACGTGAATCGTGAGCGGTTTGACCAGTTTGCTTTCCTCGGCGGTGATCGCATGAAAGCTGCGTGCCGCGGCAGCGATTTCGTTGCGATGCGCGTCCAGATTCTGCCGGGTCTTGCCCTTGGCTTGCAGGATGAACGCCTGTTTGTTCAGGAAAATCACCCAGCCGATGCTATCCGAAGATTCGAACAGCGCGGCCGGCAAGCTGTTTATTTCGGTAGCCTGGGTTCGTGCGCCATAGCCTGCCAGACGTTGTGCGTACTCGAGCGGCGTACCTTCAGCCTTGCCGCCCGCTGTCATCTGCATCTTCGCTTCGCCCTGCGGGCTGATGGCCACTACCGCATCGGGCAAATTATGCACCTGCCAGCTTTCCGGAAATTGCAACACCATGCCGAGATCGGTATGGTAGAAACGATTGTTGCGCACCACGCCCTGCTCGCTGTTGTCGTTGAACACCAACCCTTCGATGGCTTTCAGGAATTCGGCGCGCCCCTCAAAGGTGGTGGCGGGGGTCAGTTTGTTGGCTTCGCCGATCACTTCTTTCAAACGTGTATCGTTGTCGGGGTGCGTGGCAAACAGGCCGGAGTAACGGCGCGGCTCGCGCCCTTCCTGCTTGGCCAGCTCAATATCTTCCAGCTCCTGGTTCTTCAGTACACGGAGAATTTTGATGATGGCCTGCGGATCGTAGGCGCTGCGCGCCAAGTATTGCGCACCGAGCCGGTCGGCTTCCAGCTCATGTTCGCGCCCGTAGCCGGACAGCAACGCGCCGCCCGCCACATTGACGACGTTGCTTACGCCTGGCGTGTTGAGTTGCGGCACGAAGATCGAGGCGATGGTCAGCCCGATGTTGGCAGCCTGCGCGGCGCTCTGCTGGCGCACCCCATGGCGCGCCGTGACGTGGCCGATTTCATGCCCGAGCACGGCGGCCAGCTCCGCCTCGCTGTTGAGGTAGGCTAAGATGCCGCGCGTGATGTAGACATAGCCGCCGGGCAATGCAAAGGCGTTGACCTCCGGTGAATCCAGCACGGTGAAACGGTATTGCAAGCCGGGGCGATGGCTCTGCTTGGCGAGCCGCTGCCCGATGGCGTTCACATAATCCTGCAGCGCTTTCGATTCGTAAACATGGTATTGCTGCTTGACCTGCGCATCGTTCTGGCGGCCAATGGCGATTTCCTGGCTTTCCGACATCATCACGAAATCGTTTTGCCCGGAGACAGGGTTCTGCGCGCAGCCGGCCAGCAGCGCAAGGGCAAGAACCAGAATCAACGAACGCATGGCCATTCCTTTCCAGCAAAATTCAAAGGTAGATTGTCGCCGCAAATAAAAAAGGCAGCAAACGCTGCCTTTTGATAAAGCCGTTGCGTAAAGTTCCTATGCGGCAGCTTTGGCGCCGTATTTCTGGCGGAATTTGTCGATGCGGCCTGCGGTATCCACAATTTTTTGCGTACCGGTGTAGAACGGGTGGCATTCGGAGCAAACTTCAACGTTCAGCGCTGGCTTGCCAATCACCGACTTGGTCTTGAAGCTGTTGCCACAACTGCATGTGACAGTGAGTTCCTGGTAATTCGGGTGAATATCTGCTTTCATTTTCTTTCCTTCGGGTAATTTAGTGCGGCGGGTGTACGCACTCCCATGAATACACTCACAAGAGGGGGGCGCATTATCCATAAAAAGAGTGAGTTGGGCAAATTCTTATCGTTATGGCTTGGTATGATGCGCGTCCTGTGATAAACCGGCTCTCGCCCTGAAAAAGCAACTGCTGAAACAAAACCTATGCGTACACTGAACCGCAACGATTACCGCACGCTGGCACTGGCCGCTCTGGGCGGCGCGCTGGAATTCTACGATTTCGTCATCTTCGTATTCTTCGCGGTGGTAATCGGGCAACTGTTCTTCCCGCCGGATATGCCGGACTGGCTGCGCCAAGCGCAAACCTTTGGCATCTTTGCGGCAGGCTATCTGGCGCGCCCGCTGGGCGGCATCGTGATGGCGCATTTCGGCGATTTGCTGGGACGCAAGCGCATGTTCATGCTGAGCATCCTGCTGATGTCCGTGCCGACGCTGGCGATCGGCCTGCTGCCGACCTATGCCACGATCGGCATCTGGGCGCCGTTGCTGTTGCTGGCCCTGCGCGTGCTGCAAGGCGCAGCGATCGGCGGCGAAGTGCCGGGCGCCTGGGTGTTCGTATCCGAACATGTGCCGCCGCGCCATGTCGGCTTCGCCTGCGGCACGCTGACCGCCGGGCTGACCGGCGGAATCCTGCTCGGCTCGCTGGTGGCGACCGCGATCAACAGGCTGTATGCGCCGGCCGAATTGCTCGGCGAGGGCTGGCGTGTGCCGTTCATCATCGGCGGCCTGTTTGGGCTGGTATCGGTGTGGCTGCGCCAGTGGTTGCATGAGACGCCGGTATTCAAGGAAATGGAGGCGAGGCAGGCGCTGGCCGACGAATTGCCGTTGAAGGCGGTGGTGCGCGAACATCGGCCAGCCGTGCTGCTGACGATGCTGCTGACCTGGCTGCTGTCCGCCGCGATCGTCGTGATGATCCTGATGACGCCGACGCTGGTGCAAAAACTTTACGCGATCCCGGCCACGACCGCGCTGCAGGCGAACAGCCTCGCGACGCTGCTCCTGAGCCTGGGCTGCGTGGTGTTCGGCGCGCTGGCCGACCGTTTCGGTGCGGGGCGCGTGCTGGCCGTCGGTTGCGCGATGCTGGGCGCCACTTCCATGCTGTTCTACCAGCAGATGGCGGTTGCGCCGCAGCGCATCAACGAGCTGTATGCCTTGTGCGGATTCTTTGTCGGCGTGGTCGGCGTGGTGCCGGGTATCGCGGTCAGCGCATTCCCGCCGGTCGTGCGTTTTTCCGGGTTGTCGTTCTCATACAACGTCGCCTACGCGGTGTTTGGCGGTCTGACGCCGGTCGCCGTGAGCATGCTGTTGCCGCTCGATCCCGGTGCGCCGGCCCATTATGTGGCGGCGCTGAGCATGCTGGGCGTCGCGCTCGGATTGTATTTGCGCAAACGCGAGACGCTTGGCGAATGAGCGATGTTTTATGCGACAATATGCGCCTTTAAAAATATGCTTTGCATGAATTGCAACAACCCAACTTTTCAGGATAGCAAGTGTCTTTAGAAAATCTCAATCAACTGATCGCGGCTGACATGGCTGCGGTAGATCAGGTAATACGCACCCGCCTGCACTCGGAAGTGGCGCTGGTCAACCAGATCGGCGAATACATCGTCAACAGCGGCGGCAAGAGGCTGCGCCCGGCGCTGGTGGTGCTGTCAGCCGAGGCTTTCGGCTATCGCGGCAAATATCACCACAATCTGGCAGCCGTCGTGGAATTCATCCATACGGCCACATTGCTGCATGATGACGTCGTGGACGAATCCAAGCTGCGCCGTGGCCGCGCCACCACCAGCGCGCTGTTCGGCAACGCAGCTAGCGTGCTGGTCGGCGACTTCCTGTACTCGCGCGCCTTCCAGATGATGGTCGAAGTAGGTGAAATGCGCATCATGCAGACGCTGGCCGATACGACCAATATCATCGCCGAGGGCGAAGTGTTGCAACTGCTCAATTGCCATGACGCCGATGTGGACATTGCGAACTACATGCGCGTAATCCATTGCAAAACGGCAAAACTGTTCGAGGCTGCGATGCGCTTGGGCGCAATTCTCGGCAAATCATCCGCAGCGCAGGAAGAGGCTGCCGCAAAATACGGCATGCACCTCGGCACGGCATTCCAGTTGATAGACGATGTGCTGGATTATTCCGCCGACGAGGCGCAGACCGGCAAGCACCTCGGCGACGATCTCGCCGAAGGCAAGCCGACGCTGCCTTTGATCTATGCGATACAGCACGGCTCGGCAGAGCAAGCTGCCGTGGTGCGCGAAGCGATCGAGCAGGGCGACGTGGGGAAATTCGACGCAGTGCTGAAAATCATTCATGCTACCGGCGCGCTGGAATTCACCAGACAACAGGCACTGCGTGAGGCGGATGCGGCATGCGAGGCCATCGCGGCGCTTGCCGATTCAAAACACAAGCAGTGTCTGCTAGAATTGGCGCACTTTGCCGCAACGCGGCAGTTTTAAAGGCCTGTTTCCGCAGGTTTGGTGACTTCGGGGTGTAGCTCAGCCTGGTAGAGTACTGCGTTCGGGACGCAGGAGTCGGAGGTTCGAATCCTCTCACCCCGACCAATTAAAACAATAATTTATGGTTATTGCCGATCTTTGATCTTAGCGTATGAAATAATTTTTGCCACATTCTTGCCACAGCAACTGTCTCTCCCCTGACCAATAATGTCATTGACCAGCAATCCCGGCGGCTGTTTTTTCGGCTAGAATTCAGTCATGCTAAAACGTATCCATATTAAACAACTGCGCCTTGGAATGTATATACACGAACTTTGCGGTTCGTGGATGGATCACCCGTTCTGGCGTGACACTTTCCTGTTGGACAATCCCAAAGACCTGCAAACCATCCTGTCTACCGGCATCCATGAAGTGTGGATAGATGCGGCCAAAGGCCTGGATGTCGAAGATGGAGCAACCGAAGAAATGGTTGCGGCGGAAGTGGAGGCCACGCTCGAGCATGCCAACACGGCCAGCAAAATAGTGCCGCGAGCCAATCTTGCGCAGGAAGCGGCACGTGCCGCCAAGGTTTGCTCGCAAGCCAGACGAACCATCACTTCGCTTTTCCAGGAAGCGCGTATGGGCAAGGCGTTGCAGGCCGAGGCCTTGCTGCCCATTGTCGACGAGATTGCAGCCTCGGTAATGCGCCATTCCGGCGCACTGATCAGCCTGGTGCGCCTGAAGGACAAGGATCATTACACTTACATGCATTCGGTTGCGGTATCCGCGCTGATGGTGTCGCTGGCGCGCCAGCTGATGCTGGATGACGTGCAAGTTCGCCAGGCTGGCATGGCCGGTTTGCTGCACGATATCGGCAAAATGGCGGTCCCGCTGGAAATTCTCAACAAGCCCGGCAAACTGACTGACGCTGAATTCGAGGTGATGAAAGGCCATCCAGCCGCAGGCCGCAAAATGCTGCTGGAAAGCAGCGGCATCGACGATGTCGTACTGGATGTCTGTTTGCAACATCATGAAAGGCTGGCCGGCAACGGTTATCCTGATTACCTCAGGGACGAACAGATCAGCATGTACGCGAAAATGGGCACGGTTTGCGATGTATATGATGCGATCACTTCCAGCCGCCCTTACAAATCCGGATGGGAACCGGCTGATGCAATACGCAAGATGGCGGAATGGAGTAAGGGAACTTTCGATCAGAGAATTTTTGAGGCGTTTGTGCGTAACGTCGGCATTTACCCGATTGGAACACTGGTCAGATTGCAGTCCGGCCACCTGGCAGTCGTCACCGAACAGACCGAAAAATCCTTGCTCGTCCCGATGGTAAAAGTGTTTTTTTCGATCAAGTCCAATGCCCGGATCGCGCCGGAGGTGCTGGATTTGTCCAAGCCAGGCTGCAAGGACAAAATCGTTTCGCACGAAAACCCCGCAAAATGGGATATTCGCGACATTCACGAATTATGGAGCGGCATGCCTGCCATAATCTGGTAGGGGTACGGCGGGCCTAGCCAGCAAGTGCCTGGTGCAGCTACCACCCTATGTAGCCGACATGCCAAAACTGGCCAGCGTGATCGCCGACACCTCCGGCACCGGCATGATTTCCAGCGAAACCTGCTGAAATTGGCTCTAGCAGCCGCCACGGATCAACAATCCCGGGCGGCTGTTTTTCGGCTAGAATCAAGCCATGCTGAAACGTATCCACGTTAAACAACTGCGCTTGGGAATGTATGTACACGAATTTTGCGGTTCGTGGATGGATCACCCGTTCTGGCGTGGCGCTTTTCTGCTGGGCAATCCAAAAGATCTGAAAACGATCCTGTCTACCGGCATCCATGAAGTATGGATAGACACGGATAAAGGCATGGATGTCGACAATGGAGCAACCGAAGAAATGGTTGCGGCAGAAGTCGAAATCACGCTCATGCAGGCCAACACGGCCAGCAAGGTGGTGCCGCGTGTCGATCTTGCGCAGGAAGCGGTGCGCGCTGCCAGGGTCTGCTCGCAAGCCAGGCAGGCCGTCACGTCAATGTTCCAGGAAGCGCGTATGGGCAAGGCGTTGCAGGCCGAAGCTGCGCTGCCGATTGTCGACGAAATTTCCAGTTCGGTAATGCGCAATCCCGATGCGCTGATCAGCCTGGCACGTCTGAAGGACAAGGATTATTACACTTACATGCACTCGGTTGCGGTATGCGCGCTGATGGTGTCGCTGGCACGCCAGCTGATGCTGGATGACATGCAAGTTCGCCAGGCTGGCTTGGCCGGTTTGCTGCACGATATCGGCAAGATGACGGTTCCGCTCGAAATTCTCAACAAGCCTGGCAAATTAACCAAAACTGAATTCGATGTGATGAAAGGCCATCCGGCCAAGGGGCACAAAATGCTGCTCGAAGGCAGCGGCATCGATGATGTCGCACTGGATGTCTGTCTGCACCACCACGAAAGGCTGGCAGGGAACGGTTATCCGGAGGGGCTTGCGGATGAACAGATCAGCATGTACGCGAAAATGGGCGCGGTTTGCGATGTATATGATGCGATCACTTCCGACCGCCCCTACAAATCCGGATGGGAACCGGCTGATGCAATACGCAAGATGGCGGAATGGAGCAAAGGACACTTCGACCAGAGAATCTTTGAAGCTTTCGTGCGCAGTATCGGCATTTATCCGATCGGTTCGCTAGTCAGATTGCAATCCGACCACCTGGCCGTTGTAATCGGACAGACCGAAAAATCCTTGCTTGTCCCGATGGTAAAAGTGTTTTTTTCGATCAAGTCCAATACCCGGTGCGTATTCTGTCCCAATATTGCCACCCGTTATGATGGAAACTGTCCACCTGTAATGCCACAAACTGG
>JAIELH010000082.1 GCA_019753125.1 Gallionellaceae bacterium
AACACGAAGTCGAACGTGCCGTCGGCAAAGTTCATCGCCTCGGCATTCTGCACCGACAGACGCACATTGCCGATGCCGCGCTTCGCAATCTCCGCATTGCCCGCATCCACCGCTTCCCGCGAAGCGAGGGGGTGGTTGGCGTTCTCGGCCTTCAATGCGGCTATCAACTGGTCTTCCGTCATCTTGCGCGCCGCCATACAGGCGCGCAATGAGTGAACATGCGATCTGGCCGTCCTTTTCCAGGCCAAAAGTTTGCCTTCCGCCTCGCCCGACTTCTCGGCGTAGTAAAGCGCATTCGATTTTGCTTGCGCGGCATCGCTTGCCGCCCTGTCATACAACGCTGCGCCCAGTATAAAATCACCAGTTGACATAATTATCTCCTTCTATTGATGTCTTAACTCGATCCAATAATATTAGTAGATCCGCCCGCGCCCCTGACCCCGGCATCTAACGGCCCTTTTAAGCTTTTCATCTTTTCTCGTACCGCTGGATCATCGCGCAGGCTGACGTGTTGTTTTCTCGTGACGGCTGCGCCGATACCGGCTTTCGACGAATTATCAACCCCGCGTTCCACATCTCGACCCGCCTGCGAGGTCGCGCTGCTGGATGCGCCCATGAAAGAAAAAATAGCGTCCGGCAGTATGTACATCACCGATGCCGCCGAGGTGATCAGGCCGATCGATATGGTGAAGAATATCACAGTGAATCCGATAATTGAAACAATTCCCGTCACCGAATCGGATTGCACGTTTTCGATCACGGTCGGGTAGATGCGCTCGCTTTTCCCCGAAGGGGCGCGGTGTTTCTCGAAGAGAAACCCCTAACCGCGCCCTCTCAAACGCCGAGGGAGGCTTAACCCCGGTGATTGACAATCGAAACGCTACGCTATACAATTTTTAACATGATCAAAACATTCCGGCACAAGGGACTTAAAGTCTTTTACGAAACTGGCAGTAAGGCAGGGATACAACCGAGTCACGCCGCAAAGTTGGAACGGCAATTGATTCGCCTGAACAGTGCCAAAGACCCCAGCTATATGAATCTGCCAGGCTGGGATCTCCATTCGCTGACAGCAGATTTAGACGGGCATTATTCGGTCAGTGTGAATGGCAACTGGCGCATGACCTTCACCTTTGAAGGTGAGGATGCCGTGCTAGTCGATTACCAGGATTACCACTAGGAGGACAACCATGAGCAAAATGTATAACCCGCCCCACCCCGGCGCAACCTTGCGGGAAGATGTGCTGCCCGCGCTGGGACTGACCGTTACCGATGCGGCAAAACAACTGGGCGTGACCCGCGCCGCTTTGTCGCGGGTACTGAATGAACACGCGGCAATTTCTCCATCCATGGCGCTGCGCCTGGAGGGTTGGCTGGGCTTGGAGAATGGCGGACATGCCGATGCGTGGATCGCACAGCAAGCGGAATATGACCTATGGCTGACGCGCAAAGCGGGCATGCCAAAAGTTAAACGCGCCCAACTGGTCGCAGCTTGAGGGGGTTACGCACACGCCGCTGACGTTCTTCGTCGGCTTTTAATGCAGCCTCGATCCGTAGTTTTTCTTCACTCTTTGACGCAGCCTTCTGCGTCATCTCAAACGCCTGTCGATCACGCGCGACAAGCTCCGGCACGGAAGAATAGGCCGATTTAATCGTCCGCTCGATGTAATCATCAACGTGGCCAGCTTTACGGGCCGACAGGTCGGGCGAGACCGCTTCCAACACGGTCCGCGCGCGGTCAGACGAGCAACCGCGTTGCAACAACGCGCGCGCGACCGAAAAATCAGCCCTAGACATGTCCATCCCTTGCCCCCATTTATCTGCGGCTCGGGAATACATTCTTCGAGCAAGTGATTCGGCAGTGGCATACGGCATCACACCCCCCAGCGGCGCAGCCTCTGAAGAATGCGCCTGCGGCGCAAGATCAAGATCATCGGTCAGGCGATCGAGAGCCTGTGCGTGCAACGGCCGCCAGACTTCCGTCGGCACGACTGCTTCTGGCTTACTGACTGACAACTTCACAAACGGAAAACGACCGTCGTCTTGGACATGCCTCGGCTTCCTGTTTGTGAAGCCCGCCAGACGCATATAGTGTCCGCCATCGGCGGAGTTGGGGTCTGACCCATACCGTCCCGATAAAACGCGCTCGGTGGCCTTCCTGACGTGTCTGTCGAGGTCTACTGGCATCTTGATCAGAACTTGGTAATTAAGAGGCGAGGTCTCAACCTCTAAAACGGGCGTTAGACCGTCACACTTCATCCTTTCGATCGATCCGACATTTACGTCATCCAACAGTATGAACGGGTGTGGTTTAGACGGCTCGGGCCGAACATAAACATCACAGCCCCGCGCGTTTTCTCGCTTCAAGCGGGCGATTGACTCGATCACCCCGGCTCGATCCATCTGGACGTTCGTAAACTTGCCAGACTTGGAATCACGGATGCCAATGTCGAACGAGTCAACCTGCTGCATGGACGCAAGCTGCTTCCGCACCTGAATCGCAGTCAAATCTTTTTGCATATTAGAACCTGGTTTTTGCCCGGACGGCACACCATCGGGCTGCCCGGCCAAAGCGCGAATATCAGACTTGAGATCAGCGTGAGCACGACCATCACGACCGCGACCTGTAGCAGGAACAGCGGTTGCCGGTGCAGCGGGACTGGCAGCGGCTTCGGGCGTGGGGCGTTCATCATGCGTACCTGTTTTTCCATCATCTCGACCCTGTCGTTGACCGAATCCGCGATCCGGCTCATATCGACCGCGACCCGGTGCAGGTCGGTCAAAGCGTCCGTCTCGACCTTGGCCGCCGTCTGTTGTGCGGCTTCCCTCATCCGCGCCTCTACGATGCTCGCTATTTTGCTCATTCGATTCTCCTTGAATTTTTATTCCGGCTTTACGCAATTCGGCTTTCATCATCTGCTGAAACTCAGGGGAGCCGGTCACTTCAACTGTGGCCCAGCCTTTGGCCTTGCAGGCCTTGACGATCTCGATACATTTGGCCTGGCTCGGCTTACCGACTAAATCGATTCGATCTTCCCGCTCGACGGCCGCACGGAAGGCGACCTCCCGGCCATCTTTGTCGGTAAAAGTCAGGCAGCGGATGCTGCAATGTTGGGCGTGATCTAAGATAATGCTGCTGACCAGCCTAGTCCGAATGCCTTTTTGCTCGACGGCCAAAACTTTCGCGCCGAATTTCGGCTGAGGATCGCGGTGGTGTATGCCGCGATCGCGAAGACTGCGATGGTCAACCTGCCGGTCGGCGGGTAGGTGACTGTTGAGTACCTCTGCCCAACTCTCTCGAGCGTCCGCAAGCCACTCCTTCCGCCGACTCCCAATGTCACCTTTTTTCGCACCGCCTTTATCCGGGGCCGCAGAGTTGTACCGTTTGAACCATAGTTCCGGAGCGCGCTCGATCCCATCGGCCTGACGCTCAGAAACAAGCAAGTGCGCATGCGGATTGCCGTCGCCTGAATCGTGAACCGCCCAGCTGGCGGGCATGTTCGGGCAGTTGTCCGCCAGCCATTCGCGGATGACCTGTTCCCTCGCTCCGGGTCCTTGCAGTTCGATTGGAAACGACAAGATCGCCCTGCGGGCCAATGAGCCATTCGCCCGCTCTAATTTGTCGGCAGCGGCCCAGTAATCGCCGGGTGATTTAGCCCAGTCAGGCAGGTTGACAGATCCGACCGACTGCACGTCCGACCTATCCGACCTGTTCGCGCGCGCGTCATATCTGGCGGCGGCCGAAGCACTTTGCCCACCACCTCGGCTGATGACCTTTATTTCGCATCTGTAGAATCCGCTCATTTGATCACCCCCGGCTCACCGCCGTTGCAAAAGGCGAGCGACCGGTAACCGTTGGCTGCGGCTTGTTCGCAAGCGTCGGCCACGCCTTCCAGCCCGGCACCTAGGTAGATGTCAAAAAAAGATGGGTATATATGGGTGTTAAACCTGTATTTTCCTTTGTCGCGGTCAGGCAGCCCGTCGAGCCATTTATTGAACGCGTCCAATACGTGCAACTTTTCCTTGAAGTCCACGAAGTCGGCTAACTCATCATCAGGGTTGTTTTTTTGCTTTGCCTTTGCCGAAGGCAGGGGGGGTGTGATGTTTTTTGATTTTGCTTTATTAAAACTTTCAGAAGCCACCAGCGCAGGCGTAGCCTGCGTTATCGCACCCGCAGGGTGCGTGGTTTTGTTTTTATTATTTATCTCTTTAGGATGTATCTCTTTACCCTGTTTCTTTATAGCGGCGACCAAACAATCGGTTGTTTTACAATCGGTCGAAAACCCGCCGATTGTAATATCACCGATTGGCGCGGGTTTAGCCTGTTTAGCAGTTTGCGGATGGTCGAAAATATGGTACTGCCAGCGGTAGCGTCCCTCGACGTGCTCGCGGCTTACAAACATATACCCCGACCGCTCCAGCTCGCCACGGATACGCTGCCACTTGGCTTGCCCGATTCCAAGCCGCTGCTGCGCATACCAGACGAACAACCTATGCCCGTCTGGACGCGTTAAAAGCCACGCCAATGCCCCGCGAGCCTCGATTGATAGGTTGACATCATCCATGAGTCGGCGGGGCACTGGTGCCCATCCTGACGCTTCCAGATGGCGGATGAACTCGCCGCCGCTGTTGCTGTTGCTGGCGTTCGCGTTCATGATGCACCTCCCATCCGGGCGAGCTGCTCGGCTTTCGTAGGTCTGCCTCGCTTCGACTTGGAAGGTGGCGGGTCGGCTGGACGAGCGTTAAGCCAGTCGATCAGGTCTCCGACCGAGACAAAGACGCGCCCGCCGCGCCGGACAACGGGCGGCAACGCATCAGGCCGCCGAATAAGGTCGGATCGAAACGTAGCTGTTGATTTACCGATGGCAGGCGCGGCCAATTCGACCGGCAATAGGGTACGAACATCTAGGGTGTAAACGAACTGCGACGCCGCATACCTGGCCCCGAGAATCTGAATTTTTTGGATGTGCTTATCTTGGTTGGACATGATCGCCCTTTCCCCGGTAAAAACCGGATCAAGGGGCGCTCGGGAGTCCAACCCTACCTTCCCATTCCCGCCGCCGCTGCGGGACATTTATTTAGCACACTTTGTCGAGTCAGCACCGCTTGACGCGGGGCGCGATCTCCTCGGATGAAGGTGGCACGCGCCGTTGCGCGCCGTTGTGCCTTCATCCTACCCCCTGTCGCTTGATCTTGATCGACAGGCAGGCTTCCTTACGGAAGGTTGTGCCGGAGATGACGCAATTATCCATATTTCTCAAAAAATAGCAACAACTTTTTGCAGCGTAATCAAACTTTTACGAAATGCTACGCGTTTCGTAAATCTGGCACAATTCTGGCACACTGAACCTGAAAAAAGAAGCAAAAAGAGGCAAAAATAGGCAATAACTCTTTATAACAAAAAACCGCCGGAAGTGGCGGTTGTATTGGCTTTGCGTGGTGGAGGTGAGCGGAATCGAACCGCTGGCCTTCTGATTGCGAACCAGACGCTCTCCCAACTGAGCTACACCCCCACGGCAGCAGAATGCTAAACAGAAAGCTGCGATTTGGGAAGTGGCAATCCGGTTATCCGGTAGAAGTTCTTCAGATCGCCCAGATCGTCGAACATGCCTGCTGCACCGCTAAAATCGTGGTTGCGCGTGTAGTAGTTGGTGGTCACGAAAGTTTTGATACCTGCGGCGAGGCTGGCGCGCAGGCCATTCTCGGAGTCTTCCAGCGCGATGCAGTCGCTGGCGGGCAAGCCCAGTTTTTCCAATACCCAGAAATAAATATCCGGCGCCGGCTTCTTGTGCGGCACGATGTCGCCGCAGCCGCTCGCGGCAAAATACCTCGCCCAATCTTTGCCTAGCCCGACTTCCAGTAACGTGGCGACGTTTTCCGGCGAGGTGGTGGTGGCGATCGCGAGGCGGATGCCGCTGTTGTGCGCATCGGTGATCAGTTGCCTGATGCCGGGGCGCAACGGAATGAGCCCTTCGCGCAGCATCGCGCTGTAGTGCCGGGTTTTGACCTGATGCAGGTGCTTCACGAAGCCTTCGTAATCGGCGGGTCTGGTGAAGCCATGCAGGAAATCTTCGACGAAATATCGGATGCGTTCCTTGCCGCCGGTCACTTTCAGCAACTGGTCGTACAGCGCGACATCCCAGTTCCAGTCCAGATGGTTTTCTGCGAAGGCTTTGTTGAACGACTGGCGGTGGCCGTCTTCGGTGTCGGCGAGCGTGCCGTCCACGTCGAATATGATGGCTTTAATTGACATGTCTTGGCTGTTTAGCGGCCCATCCCCGGCAGCTTGCCCGCCATGCTGCGCATCATTTTGGCCATGTTGCCGCCCTTGCCGAGCATTTTCATCATCTTCTGGGTCTGCTCGAACTGGTTGAGCAACTGGTTGACATGCATGACCTGCACGCCGGCGCCAGCGGCGATGCGGCGTTTGCGCGAAGCCTTGATCAGCTCCGGCTTGCTGCGTTCCAGCGGCGTCATCGAATTGATGATGCCCTCGATGCGGTTGATCTGTTTGTCGTCCACCTTGGCGCTGCTGGCGGCCTGGCTGAGTTGTGCGGGCAATTTGTCCATCAGCGCGGACATGCCGCCCATTTTGCGCATCTGCACGATTTGCATCTTGAAGTCATTGAGGTCGAAACCTTGCCCGCTTTTGACTTTTTTGGCGAGCTTTTCGGCTTCGGCATGATCGACGCCACGCTGCGCCTCCTCGATCAGCGACAGCACATCGCCCATGCCGAGCACGCGCGATGCCATGCGTTCGGGGTGGAAGGCTTCGAGGCCGTTCAGTTTTTCGCTGACGCCGACGAACTTGATCGGCTTGCCGGTAATATGGCGTACCGATAATGCCGCACCGCCGCGCGCATCGCCGTCCAGCTTGGTCAGGATCACGCCGCTCAGCGGCAACGCATCGCCGAACGCCTTGGCGGTGTTCACCGCATCCTGCCCGGTCATCGCATCGACGACAAACAGCGTTTCAATCGGCTTGAGCGCGGCGTGCAATTGCTGGATTTCTTCCATCATCGCGGCGTCGATAGCCAAACGTCCGGCGGTGTCGACGATCAGCACGTCGTGATAATGCTTGCGCGCATAGTCCAGCGCGGCCAGCGCAATATCCTGCGGTTTCTGGCTGATATCCGAGGCGAAAAAATCGATCTCGAGCTGCTGCGCCAGCGTGCGCAATTGCTCGATCGCGGCGGGGCGGTACACGTCGCAACTGACCAGCAGCACCTTCTTTTTCTGTTGGTCGCGCAGCAGTTTGGCGAGCTTTCCGCTCGTGGTCGTTTTCCCCGCGCCCTGCAGGCCGGCCATCAGGATCACGGCGGGCGGGGTGGTCGCGAGATTCAGCGCGTCGTTATGCTCGCCCATCAACCGGGTGAGTTCGCGATGCACCACGCCGATCAGCGCCTGCCCCGGATTCAGGTTGCCGATGACCTCCTGACCGAGTGCGGCCTGTTTGACCTGGGCGATAAAATCCTTGACGACCGGCAGTGCAACGTCGGCCTCGAGCAGCGCCATGCGCACTTCGCGCAGTGCGTCCTGGATGTTGCTCTCGGTGAGGCGCGCCTGGCCGCGCAGATTTTTGATGACGCCGGAGAGGCGTTGCGTCAGATTGTCCAGCATGAGTGATTGGTTTAGAGTTGGTGTAGAATTGCGCAGTCTAAAACATCCTGACGAAAAATGTCCAACGTTCTCCTGTCATTGTTCGCTTTTGCCGCTTATGTCGTGCTGGCCGCCGTTTTTTGGCGGGCGCATGAACGCGGCGAGAGCGATGTGCTGAGCCGCAGTGCGATGGGCCACTTGGTGTTGATTCCGCTGATTTTGCACGGCTACCTGCTGGCGCAGGGTATTTTTTCCGGGGGAGGGGTCAATCTGGGCGTGCTGAACGCGCTGTCACTGATTGTGTGGCTGACCTTGCTGGTTTATTGGGGGGTGCGTTTTTTCTATCCTATCGGCGGCTTGCAGGCGCTGGTGTTGCCGTTCGCTGCAACAGTGGTGGTGTTGCCGGCGCTTTTCCCTTCGGCGCACCAGTTGGAAAACACCAATTTGCTGGCTTTTAAAATACATATTACGGCTGCCATGCTGGCCTATAGTCTGTTCACCATCGCCGTGCTGCATGCGGTGCTGATCTCACAGGTGGAAAAACGCCTGCACCACGCCAAATTGCCGCGCGTCCTGCGCAGCCTGCCGCCGCTGATGACGATGGAAACCTTGCTGTTTCGCATGATCGGCACCGGTTTCATATTATTGACCCTGACGCTCGTGTCCGGAGTGCTGTTTTCTGAAGAAATATTCGGCAAGGCATTTCAGTTCAGCCACAAAGTGCTGTTCGGTTTTATCTCATGGGGTGTGTTCGCGGTGCTGCTGTGGGGCCACCACTTCTATGGCTGGCGTGGCCGCATTGCAGTACGCTGGACCGTGAGCGGTTTTGGGTTTCTGGTACTGGCTTATCTGGGCAGCAAGTTTATATTGGAGTTTTTGCTGCATCGCTAATCCTGCAAGGACGATCGGTGCACACTGCTTGAAGCATTTTGCGCAGATGCTGGTTATGCTGGAAAATTTGCGTTACAACTGATTGAGCAGCATGGTTGCATCCCGCAGCCAAGGCTGCCTCAGACACCATCATCGCGTACCGCAAGTCGCCGTTAAAGGCAAATATATTATGGATAAGTTCTTAATCTTTCTGGAAATGCCTGTTGAGCCAAATCAGCGATTGGATTATATTGCGCAACGAGGCGCTATATTCACACTCGAATATCGCTGAAGCGCTGTCCGGATTACCCTCCTTCAGATGCTCGATGATGAGTGCGCCAAAATGGTGAAACTGCCGATGCGCATCGCTTAACTGCTCAAACTCCGGAGCGCTGTGAAGATGCTCCAGTTCTTTGCCGTTAATCAAATTTGCCAGCTGGCAAACACCGGCTTGTCCCAATAACGAGGCATCCAGAGGCTCGCAAACATTGCCTTGAATGTGATGCCACAAGCGCGTTTTCCACACGATGTGCGCTTCGGCCATTCCAAGCAAGTTCAACCGCTTACGCAGTTCGTGTTTGCTGTTGTAATTAACCCCAAAAAAATCTTTCATGCCACTTGCCAGAGCCATTATCTCCCTCCCGGTACGATCAGGTGTGCTTTATAGCCGCCTGAAGACAAAAGGACAATATGCCAAAAGGCCTATATATTTCGGCTTAGCCGGGGCATTTTTTCATCTTTCGGAGCCACTTGACTTTGGCGGCAAACAACAGAACAACCTGCTTGAGGATGAGCTTTGCCTCACCACGTGAGCCTTATAGAAGTCCAGCCAGCATTTTTTCCAGGCGTTTCACCGACACGATCACCGGCGTTTTCAACTCCTGCGCGAACAGCGACACACGCAACTCCTGCAACAACCAGGCAAATTCATCGATGCGCGGATCCGGCCTGCCCTGTTGCGCCTGGCGCAGCTTTTGCCAAGCCTGCGTCAGCGGCTGCATCTGCGCGATGCACTGCGCATCGCGCACCGGGTTGCTGCGCAGCTTCTCGATGCGCAAACTGATCGCTTTCAGATAGCGCGGCAGATGTTGCAGGCGCTCATATGGCGTGTCGGCAATGAAATGTTTATGCAACAGCCATTCCAATTGTGCGCGCACATCCTGCGCCGCTCTGGGATGCGCCTTGAGCTGCGGCAGGTTCTTTTGCACTGCCTGGTATTCGCCGAGAATATTGCCGGCCAGCCGCGCGATTTCCTGTGCAATCAGCAGTAGACGGTTCTTTGCTTCCTTGCCGCGCGCAGTGAATTGCGCCTCGTTTTCCGGCAGCGGATCGTTCAGGCAACAGCGTTCGAAGGTCACCGCCAATATTTGCCGCTGCAATTCCTGCTGCGTGCCGCTGAATGGTGCATTGGGCGTCATGAACAACATGCCGAGGCGTTGAGCATCGGGCAGGCTTTTTTCCAGTTGTTTCACCTGTTCTTTCAGCAACAGCATGAACAGGCGACGCAGCCCGCCGCGATGCGCGGCCTGCGCGGCATCGCGTGTTTCGAAGGCGCGCAGCACCGCCGCATCGCCGTCGTCTACCAGCGCATTGAACAACGTAACAGTTTGCCCGGCACGCTTCACTTCCCGGGTTCCTGCAAAAGCGCCGAAGCTCCATGAGGTGAAGCGTTGCTCGGGAACGGCCGCATCGCTTTCCTGTACCGCCGCAGCGACCGCAACCGGTGCGATATGGGCCGCAAACTCGCCATGCAGCTGTGCAAAATTGCGCGACATGCCGAGCTGCCGGCCATGCTCATCGATGACGCGAAAGTTCATCAGCAGATGCTGCGGCAACTGTTCGAGACGGAACGCATCCAGCGGCACTTCCACTTGTTTCTGTTCGCGAATGTAGCGCGCCAGCGCCTGCAATAACGGTATATGCGAGGGCGGCGTTGCGTTGCAGAACGCGGCGGCAAACTCCGGCACCGGCATCAGATGACGGCGCAATTTCTGCGGCAACGTCTTGATCAGTTGCACCACCTTCTCGGCCAGCAGCCCCGGCACCAGCCATTCGCAGCGCGCCGCAGCCACCTGGTTGATCAGCGCCAGCGGTACCGTCAGTGTGACGCCGTCGTCGTTCTTGCCCGGCGAGAAGTTGTAGCTCAACGCGAAGCTGACGTTGTCGATTTTTAGCTGCGGCGGAAACTGGTCGGTCGTGATGCCTGCCGCCTCGTGGCGCATCAGGTCGTCTTTTTTCAGGTACAGCAATTTCGCATCGGCGCGTTCGGCTTCCTTGCGCCACACCTCAAAGGTTGCGCCGTTGTGGATATGCGGCGGAATGCGGCTGTCGTAGAACGCGAAGATCAGCTCGTCATCGACCAGCACATCGGGGCGGCGTGCCTTGTGCTCCAGCGCCTCAATGTCGGCGATCAATTTCCGGTTGTGCGCGAAGAACGGCGCGCGCGTGTCGAATTCGCCACTGACCAGCGCCTGGCGGATGAACACTTCGCGCGATTCGGGCACATTCATCGGGCCGTAATGCACGCGCTTCTTGGCGTTTAGCAGCAAGCCATGCAGCGTGCTGCGCTCGTAGGCCGTGACTTGCGCGGCCTTTTTCTCCCAATGCGGATCGTAATAATGGCGCTTGATCAGATGTGTGCCCACCTCTTCCAGCCATTCCGGTTCGATGCGCGCGACACAGCGCGCATACAAACGATGCGTCTCGACCAATTCGCCCGCCATCACCCACTTCGTGCCTTTTTTTGCCAGCACCGAATTTGGCGCGATGAAAAATTTTATGCCGCGCGCGCCCAGGTATTCATTGCTTTCGACGCTCTTCATGCCGATATTGCCGAGCAAGCCGCACAGCAGGGCTTTGTGGATTTGTTCGTAGGTGGCTGGTTGCTCGTTTTCACGCATGCCCATCTCGACGACTTGCGCGTGCAATTGCTGATGCAACTCGCGCCATTCACGCAGGCGTAGCGGCGATAAAAAATTCTTGCGGCATTCTTCCGCCAGCAGCCGATTGGATTGTTTGTGCGCGACCGCCTGTCCGAACCATGACCACATTTTCAGGTGAGCCAGGAAATCGGAACGCTCGTCGGCAAAGCGTTTATGCGCGGCATCTGCCGCCTCTTGCCGTTCCAGCGGGCGCTCGCGCGGGTCTTGCACCGACAGCGCGCTGGCAATAATCAGAATTTCGGTCAGGCACTGGTATTGCCGCCCGGCCAGCAGCAGACGCGCGATCTTCGGGTCGAGCGGCAGCCTGGCGAGCTCGTGGCCCAGCACCGTGAGTTGCCGCGCCTCGTCTATTGCATTGAGCTCGGCGAGCAGCTGATAGCCGTCCGCGATCATCCTCGGCGTGGGTGGCTCGATGAACGGGAACTCGGAAATTTCCCCCAGTTCCAGCGCGCTCATCCGCAGTATTACCGTCGCCAGCGACACGCGGAAGATCTCCGGGTCGGTGAACTCGGCACGCTGCAAAAAATCCGCCTCGTCGTACAAGCGTATGCAGACGCCGCTCATCACCCGCCCGCAACGCCCGGCGCGCTGGTTTGCGGCGGCGCGCGATATTTTCTCGATGTGCAACTGCTCGACTTTCTGCCGGATGCTGTAGCGGTTCACGCGCGCCAAGCCGCAGTCGATCACATAGCCGATGTTCGGCACGGTCAGCGAGGTTTCCGCGACGTTGGTCGCCAGCACGACGCGGCGTTGCGTGCCGGTCTTGAACACCTTGTCCTGCTCGGCCGCAGACAGCCGCGCAAACAGCGGCAGCACCTCGATGCCTTTTGGGTGATGCTTGCGCAAGGTTTCCGCCGTGTCGCGTATCTCGCGCTCGCCGGGCAGGAACACCAGCACATCGCCGCGCAAGCCGGCAGCCCCGACACGGTGTTGCGCAGCATCCTGGTGCGGGAGGGGCTGCCCGGCGGGGTTCCCCGCACCTGACGCTGGCGCGTGCCGTGTCCACCCCGCCGCAGCCAGCTCATCCAGCGCCGCACTGACCGCCTGCGGCACATCCTGTGCCTCACCCTCCTCGCTCAACTGCAACGGCCGGTAGCGTGTCTCGATCGGATAACTGCGCCCGGACACCTCCACCGCCAGCGCGCCAAAGTGTCTGGCGAAACGATCGGCATCCAGCGTCGCGGAAGTGATGATGAGCTTGAGGCTGGGGCGGCGCGGCAACAACCGCTTCAGATAGCCCAGCAGAAAATCGATATTCAGGCTGCGCTCGTGCGCCTCGTCGATGATCAGCGTGTCGTAATTTTTCAGCAGCGGATCGCCGTGTATTTCGGCGAGCAGGATGCCGTCGGTCATCAGCTTGACGCTGGTATCCACGGAGACTTTGTCGTGGAAGCGCACCTTGTAGCCAACCACACCGCCGAGTTCGGTTTTGAGCTCATGCGCGATGCGCGTCGCCACCGAGCGTGCCGCCACGCGACGCGGCTGCGTATGCCCGATGCAGCCCAGCACTCCGCGCCCCAGCGTCAGACATATCTTCGGCAGCTGCGTGGTCTTGCCCGAGCCGGTTTCACCGCACACGATGACGACCTGATTTTCGCTGATCGCACGCGCCAGCTCCTCACGCCTGCCCACTACCGGAAGATCGGCGGGAAACTCGATCGCTGCAAGCAAATCAATCCGTGCCTTGCGGCGCAAGGCACTGGCCGATAACACGGCATTTATACTCAACTGTTCCTCGCAAAAGAAAAGGGATCGGCATGCAGCCAATCCCCGGAGTTTTCAGGTCGTGCAGCGCTTGAACATGCAACTGGCAAGCCACAGCAGAATCGTTGCGGTTCAGGCAGACAACATGCCTGCCCCTCTGCAATCCGTGAATTCTATCACGCATGCAACCCAAGACCTGCGCCGCCTTTCAGCAGGATTGCAGAAAAATTCACTGCCTCTGAAATACCCCGCAGCACAATGGTTGCTTTTCCAAAGCAGCGATAATGCCGCGCCTTTCTTTTCATCCGCCATTGATTGAACCCTGTTCCCGCATTATGATTGCGCCGCATATCGCACAAAATTGGCGGCAAATTGCCCGCCCAACAAACCGTGCTCGCTCACTCTCCGGGAGGTAACGTGAAATTCATGCAAACATCGAAAATATTTGTGCTGGCACTCATTTCATCCCTCGCGGGTTGCGCACACTATGAGTGGTATAGCAAAACCAAAAACCAAAGCAGCTTCGACGGAGATCGTTACAAATGCATACAACAAGCCGCGCAAACTTACCCTGCCATCATGCAGCAAGTTACTTATGGAACGCCTATTCAGACTCCAACGCAGACCACTTGTGTCACTACTGGTGACCATGTGACCTGCACGACCACGCCTGGGCAATATACCCCTCCGCCGCCCAGTGTGGTTGACTTGAATGAAGGCAATCGCACCCAGGCATACAACGCATGCATGACTGCGAGTGGATGGGAGTTGCGCGAGGTAGTGAAGTAAATGAGTGTGCCATTTCTGTATAAGCGGCAGGAGAGGCATTACGGAAAAGCTTGCACCTTAAACCGTGCAAAAAGCAGCGCAGCAAACATTACAGCAAACTGAATGATTGATATGGATCATCATCTTCTACCGCCGGTTTTTGTTCGGGCCTTAGCTGCTTGAGGATGTCGTAGTAGCTGCGGATGCTTTCCACCAGAATCACCGCTTCACCGCCGCGCGCATAACCGTGTTTCAGCTTTTCGTAATAACCCGGCTGGTTCAGTAGCGGCATCCATTTTTTAACATCCAGCCAACGATCCGGATTTTGCCCGGCGCGTTGGGTCAAGATGCGCGCATCTTCCAGATGCCCATAACCCTGATTGTAAGCGGCCAGCGCCATCCAGGTGCGATCCGGCTCCAGAATGCGGTCTGGCATTTGCTCCTTGAGCAGCGCCAGATATTTCGCACCGGCAATAATGCTCTCACGCGCATTAAGCCGGTTTTCAACGCCCATCCGGTCTGCTGTTTCCTCGGTCAGCATCATCATACCGCGCACGTTGGTGAAAGAAGTGGCCAGCGGATCCCATTGCGATTCCTGATAAGCAATGGCCGCCAACAGCCGCCAGTCCTCATTGACAATCTTTGCCGCTTCCTCAAAAAAATGCCGGTAATGTGGCAGTGCAACCGCAATGCGGGAAATGAATAACGAGGAGTCTGCCGGCGCCAGCCTGTCGCTGTGTCCGTAGAAACGATCCAGCAATCTGTGCAATGTGCCGTCGTGCCGGATACGTTCAAAAAAGGCTTGCGCCTCATTGAATAAAGCCGGATCGGCATCACGCGGAAAAGCCCAGGCCAGTTTTGACGGAGAGCCTATATTCAAGGCGGCTCCCAGATTCGGATAATAGTTGCGGGCATTGAAAAATTGCAGCTCGTTGGCGGCAGTGCAATCCGATATTCCCTCTGACACCTCCTGCAACAGTTCCTTTATCGCAATCTTGTTGCGAACCTGAAATTGCAATGACGGTAGTTTCACTTGCGCTTCGCGCAATGCCGCTTCCTGTGCAGAGCCTGCCACTACGGTCAGTTTTTTTCCGGCCAGATCGGCCAACGTCTTGGGCAGTTTGTTATCGCTGTTGCATATGATCTGTTCACGCACTGTCTGATAGCTGGTAGAAAAACTTAGTGCAGCAACATTGCTATCGCTGCGCAGCGAAGCTGCGGCAAGATGCGCATGATGCTCGTTGAGCGTCTGCCCGACTTCTTCAGGAGCCTTGGGAATCAATACGGTAGCAGCATGCAGATGCTGCCCGAAAAGCGTTACCAGTTCGCGCTCGAATTCTGCCTCGGCGCCTTGCGCAATTTCCGGCACGACGGCCACCAGCTTCCCATCGCGCCAATCGGGAAGTTGCTGACTGCAGGCGGCCAGCAACAAGCTTGAGCCGACCAATACCGTCCGCAAACATCGAATCAGGTTACGCATCTGGGCATTCTCCACCAAATTGCAGCTTACTGGTAAAATGCGCGCCGCTATTTGTTGAACCACACGGGAGAGGTGTCAGAGTGGTCGAATGTACCGGACTCGAAATCCGGTGTGGCGTTATGCGTCACCGTGGGTTCGAATCCCACCCTCTCCGCCATTACATCATGAAGCGCCTAATGATGGGCCGCTTTGCACCGCACGACAGGTGCGTCATCCGGTTACTGGCAAGGCATCCCCTAATTACCTTGCCGCAATGGCGGGACATAGTATGGACACAGCCGGTTCCCGGTTGTTCAATCTATTGCCCAATTGATCTGTAGTCAAGCCGCAGCAGCGGTTCGATCGCAGCGGTGCGCCGTTATTTACCGCTTTCATTCGAATTCCAGTTTCGGCTGGCACATGTTTTGTCAAAGGTAGTGGAACACCATGCACAACTCATTATTAAAGGCACTTTTCGCGGGCTTTATTCGCACCCGCAGCATCGGCCGCCACTTCCGGCGCTTGGCGTTGCTCGACACTCTTGCCGGAACCGGCATTAGCCGCGAGATACCTCATGCGCTGTCACAAAGCCTGGTTGCTGCCGCCAGGAGCGATCCCGATACGCTGCTCAAACAACTGGATTCGCACACATACGGTTTGAGCGAAATTCAGGCGGCCGCCGCCCGAGAGAAGTTCGGCCTGAACGAAGTCGAGCACGAAAAACCGTTGCTATGGTGGCTGCATCTCTGGCATTGCTACAAAACGCCTTTTGATCTGCTGCTCACTCTGTTGGCGGCAATTTCCTATGTCACCGAAGATATCAAGGCGACCATTGTCATTGGCTCGATGGTGGTGATCTCGGTATTCATCCGGTTCTGGCAGGAGAGCAAATCAAACAGGGCCGCCGACAAGCTGAAGGCGATGGTAAGCAACACTGCTACCGTCATTCGGCATGATATGGACGAAGAGGCCGCGAAAAAAACCGGCAGCCATTTTGACTTTCAAACGCATCCGAATGAACCACGCAAGTCTGAAGTGCCGGTTACCCAGCTCGTTCCGGGCGATGTGATCGTGCTGTCCGCTGGCGATATGATTCCCGGAGATTGCCGGGTGCTTGCGGCCAAGGATTTGTTCGTCGCCCAGGCGGCGATGACCGGCGAGTCGTTGCCGGTGGAGAAGTTTGCGCTACAGCGCAATATTGATACTGCCAACCCTCTGGAGCTGGAGAGTATCCTGTTCATGGGTACCAACGTCGTCTCCGGTTCGGCGACGGCCATCGTGGTCAATACCGGCAATCGCACCTATTTCGGCGCTCTGGCGCAGCGTGTCACCGCTACCGATCGGGCGCCTACCCAGTTCCAGGCTGGCGTCAACAAGATTGCCTGGCTGCTGATCCGTTTCATGCTTGTGATGACACCGCTGGTGCTCTTTATCAACGGTTTTACGAAGGGCGATTGGGCAGACGCTTTCCTGTTTGCGATGTCTATCGCCGTCGGATTGACACCGGAAATGTTGCCGATGATTGTCACTTCGACACTGGCCAAGGGAGCGGTGCTTCTTTCCCGCAAGAAAGTGATCGTCAAGCGCCTGGATGCCATCCAGAACTTTGGCGCGATGGACGTGCTGTGCACCGACAAGACCGGAACGCTCACGCAGGACAAGATTTTTCTGGCTCACCATACCGATGTCTGGGGTGAAGACTCCGATGATGTTCTGGAGTTTGCCTACCTCAACAGCTACTACCAGACCGGCCTTAAAAATCTGCTCGACGTGGCTGTGCTGGAGCACGTTGAAGTGCATAGCGTACTGGAAGTGGCAACCGCTTTCCGCAAGGTGGATGAGATTCCCTTCGACTTTACCCGGCGGCGCATGTCGGTGGTGGTGGCTGAACACGACGAGCATCATCTGCTTATCTGCAAGGGCGCGGTCGAAGAAATTCTCAGCATCTGCACCCAGGTTCGTCACGGCGACACCGATGAGCCGATGACTCCAGAATTGCTGGAGCGCGTTCGCGCCGTTACAGCCGAGCTCAATGGGGATGGTCTTCGCGTTGTGGCGGTGGCTTCCAGGGAAATGCCGCCAACCAAGGATATTTACGGTGTTGCCGACGAATCCGGGCTGACGCTGATCGGTTACGTCGCCTTCCTCGATCCGCCCAAGGAATCCACCGAATCTGCGCTCAATGCCCTTGCCGCGCATGGTGTTACCGTCAAGGTACTGACCGGCGATAACGAACTGGTGACCGCAAAAATCTGCCGCGAGGTGGGGCTGGAAACGAAGACCATCCTGCTTGGCTCGGACGTGGAGCAGATGAACGACAGGGAGCTATCCAAAGCCGTGGAAGCCCACAACATCTTCGCCAAATTGACGCCGTCCCACAAGGAGCGCATCGTCAGGCTGCTCAAGGCCAATGGCCATGTGGTGGGGTTCATGGGCGACGGCATCAATGACGCGCCCGCCTTGCGTACAGCCGACATCGGTATTTCCGTGGATACCGCAGTTGATATTGCGAAGGAAGCTGCCGATATCATCCTGCTGGAAAAAAGCCTGATGGTTCTGGAAGAAGGTGTGATCGAGGGCCGCAAGACCTTTGCCAACATGCTCAAATACATCAAGATGACGGCCAGTTCCAATTTCGGCAACGTATTCTCGGTGCTCGTGGCAAGCGCCTTTATCCCGTTCCTGCCGATGTTGCCGATGCACCTGCTGGTGCAGAATCTGCTGTATGACATTTCGCAGATCGCAATTCCTTTTGACAATGTGGATGATGAGCTCGTCAAGGAGCCGCAGCGCTGGAACCCTGGCGATATAGGCCGCTTTATGCTGTTCTTCGGGCCGGTCAGTTCCATATTTGATATCACCACCTATTGCATCATGTGGTTCGTCTTCGGCGCAAATACGCTGGAGCAACAAACCCTGTTCCAGTCCGGATGGTTCATTGAGGGCTTGATGACCCAGACGTTGGTCGTGCATATGATCCGCACCCAGAAAATCCCCTTCATCGAAAGCCGTCCCGGCACGGCGCTATTGGTAACAACCTGCTTGATTATGGTTGTCGGCATCTTTATTCCGATGGGTCCTTTCGCCCATTATTTCAAGCTGCAAGCTCTACCGCTCACCTATTTTCCGGTACTGGCGCTCATCCTGGCCGGATATATGGTGCTGACCCAGAAAATGAAGCGCTATTACACGCGCCGCTTTGGCTGGCAGTAGCGGTACCGTTCGGCTTCTGCTGCGCACCCAAAAAGAAAACGAGGGGTAAACCGATGGTTTACCCCTCGTTTGTCCGGGTGCCGGAATTGATCCGGCAATGAGGAATTACCGTTTGCTTTTGTTCTCGATCATCTCGTGCATGATCGGTGCGAGGATGATTTCCATCGCATGGCTCATTTTGCCACCGTTGACAACCAGCGTGTTGGCGCGCGACATGAAGGAGCCAGGGATCATCGACAGGTAATACGGAAAATCCACGCCTCTCGGGTTGCGGAAACGGATCACCACGAAGCTTTCATCCGGTGTCGGGATGTCGCGCGCGATGAAGGGGTTGGAGGTGTCCACCGTGGCGACGCGCTGAAAATTGATGTCGCTGTTGGTGAACTGGGGCGTGATGTAATTGATGTAGTCCGGCATACGGCGCAATATCGTATCCACGGTCGCCTCTGCGGAATAGCCGCGCTCCGCCTTGTCGCGGTGTATCTTCTGGATCCATTCCAGATTGACGATGGGTACTACGCCGATGCCCAGATCTACGTATTTTCCGGCATCGATCCCCTGGGATTCATCCTTGACCAACCCATGCAAACCTTCATAAAACAGCAGGTCGGTGTCGGCTTCGATATCTTCCCACGGCGTAAATTCGCCGGGCTTCAGGTTGGTCAGGTTGAAGTGCTTGTTATGCTGCACGGCTTCGTCTTCGCTGTGCACATAGTAGCGGCGCTTGCACATGCCGGTTTCGCTGTACATCTTGAACATCTCCTCGATCTTGTCGAAGTGATTGGCTTCCGGGCCGAAGTGGCTGAACGAGTGGTTGCCTGCCTTGGCCGCCTCGGCGGCGGCCGCGCGGAACGCCATGCGATCCAGGCTGTGCAGGCTGTCGCCCTCGACGACCGCCGCGCTGATTTTTTCACGGCGGAAGATATTTTCAAAAGCTCGTTTTACCGTGGTGGTGCCGGCACCTGAAGAACCGGTGACAGCGATGACGGGATGTTTGCGCGACATGGTGACTCTCCTGAATATGAATAGAATGGATTAAATTTTAAACAGCAATTTTATAACAGAAAGGCCGTGCAAGCACTACGCAGTAGCGTACCAAGGCCGTTATAATGCTGCACTTCAGAACTCAGGCAACAGCACGTAGCGATATGCAGCCCAACTATCACCCGGAATCAATCGAGCAACAGGCCCAACGACATTGGGACGAACAACAAGCGTTTCATGCCGGCGAAGCCAGCGGCAAACCCAAGTACTACTGCCTGTCGATGTTTCCTTATCCATCCGGAAAGCTGCACATGGGGCATGTGCGCAACTACACGATCGGCGACGTGCTGTCGCGCTACCAGCGCATGAAAGGCTACAACGTGATGCAGCCGATGGGCTGGGACGCCTTCGGCCTGCCCGCCGAAAATGCTGCGATGGCGAATAACGTGCCGCCCGCCGCCTGGACTTATTCCAATATCGACTACATGCGCAAGCAGTTGAAGAGCCTGGGGCTGGGCATCGACTGGTCGCGCGAGATCGCCACCTGCAGGCCGGACTATTACCGCTGGGAGCAATGGCTGTTCACGCGGCTGTTCAAGAAAGGTGTCATATACAAAAAGACCGCCTCGGTGAACTGGGACCCGGTCGACCACACCGTGCTGGCCAATGAACAGGTCATCGACGGGCGCGGCTGGCGCTCCGGCGCGCTGGTCGAAAAACGCGACATCCCGATGTATTTCTTCCGCATCACCCAGTACGCCGAAGAGCTGCTGACCGGCCTCGACACGCTGGAAGGCTGGCCGGAGCAGGTCAAGACCATGCAGCGCAACTGGATCGGCAAGAGCTCCGGCTGCGAGATACATTTTTCTTACGATACGGAGAGCGTGGGCAAGAGCGGCGTGCTCAAGGTATATACCACCCGCCCCGATACGCTGATGGGCGCGACTTATGTGGCAGTGGCGGCCGAGCATCCGATACTGGAGAAGGTGGCGCAAAATGATGTGCACCTGAAGTCTTTTATTGAAAGGTGCAAGCGGGGAAGCGTGGCGGAGGCTGACATCGCCACGATGGAGAAAGAAGGCATGCCGACCGGCCTGTTCGTCATGCATCCGATCACCTCTGAAAAGCTGCCTGTGTGGGTCGCCAATTATGTGCTGATGGGCTACGGCGAAGGCGCAGTAATGGCCGTACCGGCTCACGACGAGCGCGATTACGCTTTTGCCATGAATTATGATCTGCCGGTCAAACATGTGATTGCAAGCCCGGAATTATTGTCAAAATGGGAAAAATTGACGTACCAGCTCGAAGCCGAAGGAATTGAAATAAATCAATTTGAACTCAACAAATTCGGGATGATTCACTATATGAGTGGAATTCTGACCGATCTTCCTGAGGTGTCGCTTGCCGTTATAGAGGCAGTCAATGAATTTGCCGACCAGATGCAGATCGAATCGCCAAACGTGGCGCATGGAACGCTCGTCTGTTCCGGAAAATATAACGGCCTGGAATCCCATGAAGCCTTTGAGGCCATTTCTGCCGACCTGCAAACCAAAAACTGCGGCCAAAAACGCACCCAATACCGCCTGCGCGACTGGGGCATTTCACGCCAGCGTTACTGGGGATGCCCGATACCGATCATCCACTGCCCTGCTTGCGGCGATGTGCCGGTGCCGGACGAACAACTGCCGGTCGTGTTGCCGGAAAACGTGGTGCCGGACGGCGCCGGCTCTCCGTTGGCGAAGATGCCGGAATTTTATGAGTGCGCCTGTCCGCAGTGCGGCGGCAAGGCACGGCGCGAAACCGACACAATGGATACCTTCGTCGAATCGTCCTGGTACTACGCGCGCTATGCCAGCCCGAACTGCGCCAGCGGCATGGTGGACAAACAGGCTGCACAACAGTGGCTGCCGGTCGACCAGTACATCGGCGGCATCGAGCACGCGATCCTGCACCTGCTGTATGCGCGTTTTTTCCACAAGCTGATGCGCGATGAAGGCCTGGTACAAGGCGACGAGCCGTTCAAGAATTTATTGACCCAAGGCATGGTGGTCGCGCCAACGTTCTACCGCGAGACTGAAGGCGGCAAGAAGCAGTGGATCAACCCGTCCGAGGTGGAAGTAAAAACCGATGAGCGCGGCCGCCCGGTCGGCGCGACGTTGCGTGCCGACGGCCAGCCGGTGAATATCGGCGGCACCGAGAAAATGGCCAAGTCGAAGAACAACGGCGTCGACCCGCAGGCCATCATCAATGAATTCGGCGCCGATACCGCACGCCTGTTCATGATGTTCGCCGCGCCGCCGGACCAGCAGCTGGAATGGTCAGATGCCGGTGTCGAAGGGGCGTTCCGTTTTCTGAAGCGGGTATGGAAAGCCACGCACGACCATGTCGAGCAGGGTGTCGTGCCCGCCTATCGCGGCGGCGACTTGAGCGCAATGGCCAAGGCGCTGCGCCTGCAACTGCACCAGACCATCGCCAAGGTGGACGACGACATGGGGCGGCGCAAAACCTTTAATACCGCAATTGCGGCAAATATGGAGTTGCTCAATGCGCTGGTAAAGTTCGATGAGCAGACACCGGCAGCACGCAGCGTGGCGCAAGAGGTGCTGGAAGCGGTCGCGCTGATGCTGAACCCGATCGTGCCGCACCTGAGCCATGCGCTGTGGGCAGGTTTGCGCCCCGGCGATGATCTGCTGGCGCAGGCTTTCCCGAAAGCTGATGCGAATGCCCTGATGCAGGACGAGATCGAAATCGTGATCCAGGTAAACGGCAAGCTGCGCGGCAATCTGACTGTTGCGAAAAATGCCGACAAAGCCACGCTGGAACGGCTGGCGCTGGCACATGAGGCGGTGCAGAAACAACTGGCGGGCGGCACGGCAAAGAAGATCGTGATCGTACCCGGACGCTTGATCAATATCGTCGCCTAGGAAAACAGAATGTACCCGTTATTGCGGATGATTACCCTGTTCATGTTTGCCTTGCTGCTAACCGCGTGCGGTTTTCACCTGCGTGGCCAAGCGGGCATGCCGTTCGAGACGCTGTATCTGGACGCCCCCAATTCCAACACTCCCTTTATCAACGAATTGCGGCGCAGCCTGGAAACAAACCATGTCAAATTTGTGAACACTGCCCAGGAGGCCGATGTGGTGCTCAACATCGTCAGCGCAATACCCGAGAAACAGATACTCACGCTGGGTGGCAGCGGGCGCGTGAACGAGTTCCAATTGCGCTATCGCGTGTCTTTGCGCGCCTACGACCTCAAGGAGCGCGACTGGATACCCGCCGAGGAAATGATGCTGCGCCGCGATTACACTTATGACGATACCAAGATTTTTGCCAAGGAACAGGAGGAAGCGCTACTCTACCAGAGCATGATTTCCGATATGGTGCAGCAGATCGTGCGCCGCCTGAACCGCGCCAAACCGCAACCACAATAACCCATGGCCATTACCAGCGAAGAGCTTCCGCGCCATCTCGCCTCCGGCCTGAAGCCGTTATACGTGATATACGGCGATGCACTGTTGCTGGCGATCGAGGCGGCAGACAGCATACGCAACGCGGCGCGCAGCGCCGGTTACAGCGAGCGTGAGATTTTTGTCGCTGAACAACATTTCAAGTGGGGCGAACTGCGCGGCAGCGCACAAAGCCTGTCGCTGTTTGCCGAACGCAAAGTGGTGGATTTGCGTATTCCGTCCGGCAAGCCAGGCGCCGAAGGCAGCCTGGCATTGCAGGATTACTGTGCCAGCCTGGCGCCCGATGTGCTCACGCTGATCTCGCTGCCCAAGCTGGATAAAACCGCACAAAAAAGCCAGTGGTTCACCGCGCTGGAGCGGCACGGCGTAATGATTGCCGCCGACGATATCCCGCGCAACGCGTTGCCGCGCTGGATTGCCGGGCGGCTGAAATGGCAGGAGCAGACAGCCGATCCGGCGACGCTGGAATTTCTGGCGGATCGCTGCGAAGGCAACCTGCTCGCGGCATTTCAGGAAATCCAGAAACTCGCGCTGTTGTTTCCTGCCGGGGAGCTGTCATTCGAACAGGTCAAGAATGCGGTGATGGATGTAGCGCGCTACGACATCTTCAAACTCTCTGAGGCGCTGCTAAATGGCAATGCAACGCGCTTCGTGCGCATTCTCGACGGTCTGCGCGCCGAGGGAACCGCCACGGTGCTGGTGCTGTGGGCAATCAGCGAAGAAATACGCACGCTCGGCAAGGTGCTGCAAGCCATGCAGCGCGGCGCCAACCTCGGCAACGCACTGCGCGACGCGCGGGTATGGGGCGCGAAGCAGGGGATGATCGAAAATGCGGCGCGGCGCCTGAAGTTTCCGCATATCGAACGCGCAATGCAGCAAGCGGCACGGTTGGACAAGACGATCAAGGGCTTGCGCCAGGGCGACGTATGGGACGAATTGCTGCAACTGGGCTTGAAGCTGGCAAAGGCATGAGCTGCCGATGAACGACATATTATTGGTCATCACGAATCTGCCGGATGCGCAATCTGCGGCAAAGCTGGCGCGGCAGCTTGTCGAGACACGCGCTGCCGCCTGCGTGAACCAGCTTGCCCCCTGCACCTCGACCTACCGCTGGCGCGGCAACATCGAAACCGCCAACGAAGTGCCGCTGCTGATCAAGACCACACAGGCCGCCTATGCGCGTCTTGAAGCCATGATCCGCGCAGCGCACCCTTACGAACTTCCCGAAATCATCGCTGTCCCTGTGACAGCCGGTTTGCCTGCTTACCTGGACTGGGTAAATCAGGAAACCGCCTCTCTCAAGGAATAACCCATGCGTTTTGTCTTGCTGCTGTTGCTATGCCTTATTACCCCCTCCTCCAATGCGGGAGGCCTGCTGGATCGCCTGCCCGGGCTGGGCGGCAGCAAACAGCCGAATTTCCTGCCGCCCGACCAGGCGTTCAACCTGCAAATCACCATGCGCGATGCAAATACGCTGCAAGCCAGTTTCAACATCACGCCCGGCTACTACCTGTATCGCAACAAGACCAGTTTCGCCAGCAATGACGACTCGGTCAAAATTGCGGCAATCAAGCTGCCCAAAGGTGAAATCAAGCAGGACCCCAATTTCGGCGCGATCGAGGTGTTCCACCGCTCGTTCCAGGCCGAGATCACGCTGGAGCGCGGCAATACAGCAGCAACCGAACTTGCGCTGAAAGCCGGTTATCAGGGTTGCAGCGACCAGGGCCTGTGCTATCCACCGATCGAAAAAACCTTGTCCGTCAGGCTGCCGGACAGCAAGACCGGCCAGCTTCCGCCAGCCGTCCCGGTCATCAGCGAAGCGCCGCCGCTGTCCGCGATCACCCCGCTGCCTGCCGCTCCCGCCTCGGAAAGCTCGCAGATCAGCCAATTGTTCAAGAGCGGCAATTTCTGGCTGATCGTCTCGTTCTTTTTCGGCGCCGGGCTGTTGCTGGCCTTTACGCCGTGCGTGTTCCCGATGATTCCTATTTTGTCCGGGATCATTGTCGGGCGCGGCCATAAAATCACCAAGATGCATGCCTTTATCCTGTCGCTGGCCTATGTGCTGGGCATGGCGATCACCTATGCGGCAGCGGGCGTGGCGGCGGGATTTTCCGGCAGCCTGATCTCCAACGCGCTGCAAACCCCGTGGGTGCTGGGCAGTTTTTCCGCGCTGTTCGTGCTGCTGTCGTTGTCGATGTTCGGCTTCTATGAACTGCAACTGCCCTCGGCGCTGCAAAGCAAGCTGGTCGATACCAGCAACAAACTGCATGGCGGCCATCTGTCAGGGGTATTTGCGATGGGTGCGCTGTCTGCCGTGATCATGGGGCCATGCGTCGCCGGGCCGCTGGCAGGCGCGTTGCTGTACATAGGCAAGAGCCACGACGCATTGCTCGGCGGAACCGCGCTGTTTGCGCTGGCATTGGGCATGGGGGCGCCGCTGTTGCTGATCGGCAGCTCGGCCGGGGTGTTGCTGCCCAAGGCAGGCGCATGGATGGAGGCGGTCAAACAATTTTTCGGCGTGATGCTGCTGGCGTTGGCGATCTGGATCATTCAGCCGCTATTGCCGATCGGCGTACAAATGCTGCTGTGGGCGGCATTGCTGATCTTCTCGGCAATCTACCTGCGTGTGCTGGACGCATTGCCGCACAACGCCAGTGGCTGGCACCGGCTGGGCAAGGGCATCGGCCTGCTCGCACTGCTGCTGGGGGTGTCTTATCTGATCGGCGCATTGTCCGGTGCGCGCGACATCCTGCGCCCGCTCGGCAACCTCGGCCATACCGCAACCCAAGCGCCCGTCGCGCTGCAATTTACCCGCGTCAAGGATGTTGCCGAGCTCGACCGGCACCTCGCCCAGGCGCGCGGGCGCACCGTAATGCTGGATTTCTATGCCGACTGGTGCATCTCGTGCAAGGAAATGGAGCGTTTCACCTTTGCCGATGCCACCGTGCAGGCACGGCTCAAACCGGTGTTATTGTTGCAAGCGGATGTGACGGCCAACAGCGAGGCCGACAACGCCTTGTTGAAACGCTTTGGCCTGTATGGACCACCCAGCATCCTGTTTTTCGATGCATTAGGCAACGAGATGAGCGATTTTCGTGTCACCGGTTATCAGGATGCCGTTAAATTTCTGAAGTCGCTGCAAGCTACCGGA
>JAIELH010000028.1 GCA_019753125.1 Gallionellaceae bacterium
TGAACATTGCCTTGTTGCCGCTTGCAAAGAAGTTTTTGGCGGCGTGGCGCAAGCGCTCCAGATGGAACGTTCCGAGCAATGAAAAATCCACCCGATCCTGGCGAAATCTCGAATTGGGTACCAGGTGCTCCGGGGCAAGCCAACCGTGATCCGCCAACTCCTGGAGGTCGATAAGAAGGATGTTGCCGGCGAAGGCCGAACTGCTCATGTAGGGCGAGTTGCCATGGCCGGTTTCGCCCAGCGGCAGGATTTGCCAATAGGTTTGGCCGGCACTGGCCAGCCAGTCGATAAAACGATAGGCGTTGCAGCCAAAATCCCCCGCACCAAAGGTTCCGGGAAGCGATGTCGGGTGCAGCAATATGCCGCTGCCTTTACGGGTTAACATATTTTTTGTGCGGTTCTGGTTGTGTATTTTTGCAGGTCGGGCTTCAGCCCGACCTGTCGGGTTAGCTCTGCATAGCCATTCCACTAGGTTACCAAAGAACGGCAACCAAGTGGCTGGTTAAAACCTCGCCTGCAGAATATGGTGCCATGAATTTGTTACTCGGAAGCGCGGCGCATTGCGCCGCCCGCTTCAGGATGTCCTCCGCCATGGCTGATCGGCTCCAGCAGGTTTATCGGCGGCGGCAGTTTCAGCAAGCGGTACAACTCGGTCAGATTATGGCGGAACAGGCGATCGAAGCTAAGCACCGATTGTGACGGGTTGTAATCGCCAAACCACCAGAACCAATCGGAGCTTTCGCAAGAACTGAGTTGTTTTTCGGCGGCATCCTGCTCGGTCCGGCTGAGCCGTCCGCTGTGCGTGACCAGGTCGTAACTCTGCTTGGCCGCGCACAACAAATCCCATGCGTGGTTCTTGTCCTTGCAACCGATCCAGGTTGAAAAATTGCCGTAAACCCAACTGCCTGCGGCAATGCCCGACAGGCTGCAGACTCGTGCCCGATCCGGGCTTGCCGCATTCAATTTCAGGTAATCGTGGTAGGTGCAGGTGTTGATGTTGGCATGCGTTTCAAGCAGGGAGTACAGTTCATCGAGGAAATAATAACCATTGTAGGCGTAGTATTCCCAGGCGTTTTCGCCATCCAGGATGACGCTCACAACGGGCGTCTCCCCGTCCGGCGCCTGTCTGGCGATCGCCATGACCTGTTCGATAAAGTGGCTCGCTGCATCCTTGCCGTGCCAGCGCGAATACTCGAAGCCGATCAGGTCGGATAATTTGTCGTCACGGAAAAAACAGGTCAAGCCCTCTGCGCCGCTTTCAAGGCGATAAGGTTTGTACAGGTATTTGGCGCGGTTGCCGGTGCCCTGTTGATATCGATGCAGGCTGTTGGCCAGAACACCTTCGCCGCTGGCGGTCCAGGCGCAGCCCCCCTCCGCCAAGACGCCCAGCACGCTGTCCGAGATTGCGCCTTCCGCCGGCCACATGCCCGCCGGTTTGCTGCCGAAGCGTGCGGCATGGCTTTGCTTGGCTTTGGCGATATGCGCCGCGACACGTATTTTCCCGGCCGGATAGCGAACCGCGTGCGGCAATGGCGCATCCGGCATCGCATCTTTGGTGCTGTTGAAGTCGATCAGCAGCGGTGCCAGCGGATGATAATGCGGAGTGGCGGAAATCTCGATTTGCCCCGATTCGGCCAGCTTGCGGTAGCGCGGTATGATGTTGCCAATCAGCTCGCCGATCAACGCGAGCAATTGCTGGCGGTCTTCGAGGGTGAAGCCTTCGGCCTTGCTCATCAGACGTGCCACGAGATCGTGTTCGCGGCGCACGCTCTCTCCGCACCAGACCAAGTGATACCAGGTCAGCAAATCCGCCATATACTGGCCCGACAAGTACGACAGCGCAATTTCCCCTTCGGTTTGCAACAGGCCGAACAAGTCGAACAGGCGTTTATAAGCCGGGTAGGGCGCAATCATTTTGGTGTGATTGCTGCGGAAGCAGGCATCCAGCGCCAGTTGCTGTTCTTCCATAGACAATTCGCAGAGGTTTTCATGGGCCAACAGGCGCAGCAGCGGATCGCGCAATTGGCCGCTGGCAAATTGATCCGTGTAGTCCTCAAGCTGGTCGAGCAATACCGGTACAAAATTGACCACGGCGCGCACCTTGGGGTGGCGCTCGAGGTGATAGGCCATGTCGGTGTAATCCTTGATGGCGTGCAAATAAGTCCACGGCAACACGAAATCGCCGCTGGCGTAATCGCGGTAGTCCGGCTGGTGCATGTGCCAGAGAAAGACTAGGTCAACGGGTTTTTGCATGAAAAATCACCTGAAAATCGTGGCGCATCGCAGATCGAAATAACGTGATGTGATGCATTAACTTTATTTGTTAATCACCTGATTGTATGTGTTTTTTGTCCTAGCATTTCCGGTGTGATCAGTATCACGCCATTGCTGCTGACATGGAAAAGCTGGCGGTCTTTTACCGGATCAATTCCGGCTTCCAGGCCATCGGGGACATGGCAGCCCTTGTCGATGATGACCCGTTTCAGTTTGACGTTGCGCCCAATCCGCACATTGGGCAGCAACACCGAATCTTCGATGTTGCAATAACTGTCCACGTGCACATTGGAAAACAACAGCGAGCGGCGCACCGTCGAGCCGCTGATGATGCATCCGCCGGAAACCAGCGAATCGATCGCGACCCCACGCCGCTCATCTTCGTCAAACACAAATTTGGCTGGCGGCAACTGTTCCTGATGCGTCCAGATCGGCCAAGTCTTGTCGTACATGTTCAAATCGGGAATCACCTTGGTCAGCTCCATATTGGCTTCCCAATAGGAGTCTATCGTTCCCACGTCGCGCCAATAGGGCGCGTGTTCGTCATCTGTGCCCACGCAGCTTTCTTTGAAGTTTTGCGCGTACACACGGTATTTCTTGACCATGTGCGGGATCAAGTCCTTGCCGAAATCGTGGCTGGAGTTCGAGTCATCGGCATCGCGTATCAATTGTTCGAAAAGAAAGCGGGTATTGAACACATAGATACCCATGCTGGCCAGGGATTTTTCGGGTTTGCCGGGAATCGATGCCGGGTTGGGCGGTTTTTCGGCAAATTCGACAACACGCGCCTCTTCATCCACGCCCATCACGCCAAATGCTGTCGCCTCGGCAATCGGGACTTCGAGGCAGGCCACCGTCATATCGGCCTTTTTCTCAACATGAAAGGCAAGCAATCTACCGTAATCCATCTTGTAGACATGATCGCCGGCCAGTATCAGCACAAAATCCGGGTTGGCTTCACGCAGAATGTCGAGATTCTGGTATACCGCATCGGCGGTGCCCTGGTACCAGTGCTCTTCGCTGACACGCTGCTGCGCGGGCAACAAGCCGAGGTATTCGTCAAATTGGCCGTTTAGAAATGACCAGCCGCGCTGGATGTGCTGGATCAGGCTGTGCGATTTGTACTGCGTCGCGACGCCGATGCGGCGGATGCCGGAATTGACGCAATTGGACAACACAAAGTCGACGATGCGAAATTTGCCGCCGAACGGCACGGCAGGCTTGGCACGCCAATCGGTCAGCTGATGCAGGCGGCTGCCGCGCCCGCCAGCCAGCACCATCGCATAGGTATTCTTGGTGAGGCGGCTGATATAACGCGGCTCGAGTTCGCCTGCTACAGGATAGAATTTCCTGTGCCTGTGATTGGAATTGGTATTCATTTTACCCTCCGCTTTATTTACCCGATTTGGCGCGGGCATTATCGTTTACAATCGGCGCATTAGACAAGATAAAAAGGTGTGGTCCGTTGAATAATGCATTGATTGAATCGCTGTCACAAGCCCGTTTGCATGACCCCTTCAGCTTCCTTGGCCTGCATCGCAACGGAGCGGAATGGGTCATCAGGGTGTTCGAGCCCAATGCCACCGGCGTTGAACTGCTGAGCGGCGCTGAAGCTGTTGCGCTGAAGCGCATTCACCCTTCCGGCGTATTCGAATGGTGCGGTGCAGAAGAACCTGCCCGGCCCTACCGCTTGCGCATGCACTATGGCAGTGCGACCCACGAAATTTATGACCCCTACCAGTTTCCGCCGCATATCTCGCCGCGGGACCTGTACCTGTTCAGCGAAGGCAAGTTGTGCCAGGGCTACCGGATGCTCGGCTCGCACCAAGTCGAGATCGACGGCGTGCAGGGCGTGCGTTTCGCCGTTTGGGCGCCGAATGCCGAGCGCGTCAGCGTGGTGGGCGAATTCAACCAGTGGGATGGCCGCCTGCACCCGATGCGTTCGCATGGTTCCAGCGGCGTATGGGAGCTGTTCATCCCGGAAATTCGCCAGCATGCGCTGTACCGCTACGAAATCCGCAACCGCAACAGCGGGCATTTGCTGACCAAGACCGACCCCTACGCGCAGGGCTATGAATTGCGCCCCGGTACCGCGGCGCTCGCCGCGCCGGGCAACCGCCATGTCTGGCAGGATGGCGCGTGGCTGGAAAAACGCGGGCAGTGGGACTGGCTGCACGGCGCGATCAATATTTACGAGGTTCACGCCGGCTCATGGAAGCGCCACCCGGATGGCCGCTTCTACACCTACAGCGAACTGGTGATCGACCTGGTGCCTTACGTCAAGGGAATGGGCTATACGCACATCGAATTGCTACCGGTTTCCGAGCATCCGCTCGATGAATCCTGGGGCTACCAGTGCACCGGCTATTTTGCGCCGACCAGCCGCTTCGGCTCGCCCGACGAGCTGCGCCATTTTATCGACGCCTGCCACCAGGCGGACATCGGCGTGCTGCTCGATTGGGTGCCGGCGCACTTCCCGCAGGACAGTTGGGCGCTGGCGCACTTTGACGGCACGGCGCTCTATGAACACGAAGACCCGCGTCTCGGCTTCCATCAGGACTGGGGCACGCACATCTTCAACTACGGGCGCAACGAAGTGAAAAGCTTCCTGATGTCCAGCGCGCATTACTGGCTGTCGGAATTCCACTTCGACGGCTTGCGCGTCGATGCGGTCGCCTCGATGCTGTACCTGGATTATTCGCGCAAGGCCGGCGAGTGGATACCCAACAAATACGGCGGGCGCGAAAACCTCGACGCAGTGGATTTCCTGCGCGCGATGAACATCATGGTGCACGAGCAGTTTCCGGGCGCGCTGACGTTTGCCGAAGAATCCACCGCTTGGCCCGGCGTATCACGCCCCGTGTATCTGGGCGGGCTGGGCTTCTCGATGAAATGGAACATGGGCTGGATGAACGACACACTGAGCTACTTCCACCATGAACCGGTGCACCGCCGTTACCACCACAACCAGCTCACGTTCGGGCAGCTCTACGCCTATACCGAAAATTTCCTGCTGCCGTTCTCGCATGACGAAGTCGTGCATGGCAAAGGCTCGCTGCTGTCCAAGATGCCCGGCGACGCCTGGCAGAAATTCGCCAACCTGCGTCTGTTGCTGACGTACCAGATGACCAGCCCGGGCAAGAAGATCAACTTCATGGGCAACGAAATCGCCCAGGGGCGCGAGTGGCAATCCAGATGGGAGCTGGAGTGGTGGCAGCTCGGGGAAGAATACCATCGTGGCATGCAGAATCTGACGCATGACCTCAACCGCCTGTATCGCAAGTTGTCAGCGCTGCATGATCTGGATTTCCAGCCGGAAGGCTTCGACTGGATAGACTGCAACGATGCGGAAAAATCGGTGCTGGCCTATCAGCGGCGCGCGCGCGACGGCTCCAGCGTCGTTGTCGCGCTGAACCTGACCCCGGTGCCGCGCAACCATTACCGCATCGGGCTACCGCTACGGACCTCATACCGCGAAGTGCTGAACAGCGATTCGGAATATTACGCGGGCAGCAACATCGGCAATGCCGGGCGGATACAGGCGGAGCCGGTTCCCTGGATGGGGCTGCCTTATTCCGCCGAGATCGCGTTGCCGCCGCTGGCCGGGGTGGTCCTGATGCCGGAGGCTTAAAAAAACGTACCTGATCGCGCTAATTTATTGATTCAAACTGATTACGATGTCAAAACTAACCCAGTCCGCCGCATGGCAGGCGCTTCGGGCGCATCATGCGGCCATCGCGCCGGTGCAGATGCGCCGGATGTTCCGGGATGATCCGGCACGTTTCGACAAGTTTTCGCTGCAACTCGACCGCCTGCTGTTCGACTATTCGAAGAACCGCATCAACGACGAGACGCTCCGGCTGTTGCTGGCGCTTGCCGGACAAGCCGGGCTTCCCGCTTATATCGAGCGCCTGTTCGGCGGCGACAAGATCAATTGCACCGAGCGCCGCGCCGCGCTGCATACCGCATTGCGCAACCGTTCGGCACGTCCGGTTTTTCTGGATGGAAAGGATGTGATGCCGGACGTGCGCCGTGTGCTGGGGCTGATGCGGCGCTTCTCCGACGCGGTGCGCAGCGGCGAATGGCGCGGGCACACCGGCAGGCCGATCAGCGACATCGTCAACATCGGCATCGGCGGTTCCGACCTCGGCCCGCTGATGGTGTGCGAAGCGCTCAAATCCTATGGCAGCGCGAAGCTGAACGCGCATTTCGTTTCCAACATCGACGCCACGCATCTGGCCGAAACGCTGAAGAAGCTGGATGCCGAAACCACGCTGTTCATTGTCAGCTCGAAAACCTTCACTACGCAGGAAACCCTGACCAACGCAAGCACGGCACGCGCCTGGCTGGTCGAAAAACTCGGCGCGACAGATGCCAGCCAAGCCGTGGCCAAGCACTTTGCCGCCGTCTCGACCAACCTCGAAGCCACCGCAAAATTCGGCATCGCCCCGGAAAACGTGTTCGAGTTCTGGGATTGGGTCGGCGGGCGTTACTCGCTGTGGTCGGCCATCGGCCTGCCGATTGCGCTCTATCTCGGCATGGACAAATTCGAAGAACTGCTGGGCGGCGCTTATGCGGTGGACGAACATTTCCGCAGCGCGCCGCCGGAGAAAAACATTCCGGTGCTGATGGGGCTGCTCGGCATCTGGTACGGCAACTTCTTCGGTGCCGCGTCGAACGCGATACTTCCCTACGACCAATACCTGCACCGCTTTCCCGCCTACCTGCAACAACTGGAGATGGAGAGCAACGGCAAGAGCGTGGACCGCGACGGCAACGCGGTCGATTACGACACCGGCATGGTCGTGTGGGGCGAGCCCGGCACCAACGGCCAGCACGCTTTCTACCAGTTGCTGCACCAGGGCACGCGCATGGTTCCGGCAGACTTTATCGCGCCGCTGCACAGCCGCAATCCCACCGGCGAGCATCACGCGATCCTGCTCGCCAACTGCTTCGCGCAGAGCGAGGCGCTGATGATCGGCAAGACTGCGGCGGAGGCGCGCGCGGAGCTGGTTGCACAGGGTTTGCACGGCGAGGCGCTGGAAGCGTTGCTGCCGCACAAGGTTTTCCCCGGCAACCGACCGACCAACACGCTGCTGTTCGACCGGTTCGACCCGCACACACTGGGCATGCTGATCGCGTTATACGAGCACAAGGTGTTCGTGCAAGGCGTCATCTGGAACATCAACTCGTTCGACCAGTGGGGCGTGGAACTGGGCAAGCAACTGGCCGGGAAGATATTGCCGGAGTTGCGCGAGGCCGGTGCGGCGTCACAGCATGACGCTTCCACCAAAGGGCTCATCGGCTATTCGTTTGGTCGCACTTTTTAACCTGGCCGCGTCAATTTTGCTCACTGACGCTGGCTTGGCTGATTTTATCAAGGCGTGAGCGCATGCAAAAACCTACAGGAACCTGTCCAGCAACTTCCGGCTATGACTATCCAGCTTGTCGATGTCGCGAACCAGGAAGTAAACGCCCTGGCTGTCGGCGATCAGCAGCGCGGTTTGCGCGAGGCGGCGGATGTAATCCTCGGATTTGAGCACCAGGTCGGTGGCGCCGCGATCCGTTTCCACCTGCCAGATGCTGGGTGTGGCGAAGCTGGAGACGCGGTTGATGCGGCGGATTTCGGGCATGAATTCGCGCTGCGCCAGCTCTTCCTCGATCAGCGCACGAGTATCGTCCGGCAGGTCGTCCAGCCTCGCTATCCATGCCAGTTCGTGGCCGTCTTTGCTCACCAGTGACAGGCCTTCATCGGGAGCGGCGATCGGAAAGGCGCGCACCGGCACGACACCCTCGTGTGCTTCGCCAGTGTGGGAGGTGAACACCAGCGCTCCGGCCTGGTTGCGTGTCAGCTTGAAGTTGGCGCTGCTCATGCGGCAGACTCCTTGGGTGTTTCCTGAATGCTGCTGACAGCATCGTCCAGATCGGTGTCCACATTGCGCGCCTGCGCCTGGTAGAGGCGGTAATACGCGCCTTTGCGGGCCATCAGGTCGTCGTGGTTTCCTACTTCGACGATATGCCCCTGATCCAGCACCACGAGGCGGTTCGCCTTGTGCAGCGTGGACAGGCGGTGCGCGATCGCGATCGTGGTGCGGCCATGCACCAGATTGTCCAGCGCCTTCT
Source organism: Gallionellaceae bacterium (assembly GCA_019753125.1). Taxonomy (GTDB): domain Bacteria; phylum Pseudomonadota; class Gammaproteobacteria; order Burkholderiales; family Gallionellaceae; genus Gallionella. The sequence goes on from JAIELH010000028.1 coordinate 8,398, forward strand.
GGATTTCTTTTTCGGTTTCGGTATCCACCGAGGCGGTCGCTTCGTCGAGGATCAGGATGCGCGGGTCGATCAGTAGCGCGCGCGCGATCGAGATGCGCTGGCGCTCGCCGCCGGACAGCCCGTGGCCGCGTTCCCCGACCAGCGAATCATAGCCATGCGGCAGACGCAGGATGAATTCGTGCGCATGCGCGGCGCGGGCGGCGGCGACGATTTCCGCGCGGGTCGCATCCGGTTTGCCGTAGGCGATGTTCTCGGCAATCGAGCCGAAGAACAGGAACGGTTCCTGCAACACCAGCCCGATGTTGCGCCGGTATTCGGAGATCGGTAGCGCGCGGATGTTCACGCCGTCGATGCTGATCGAGCCCTCGGTCACGTCGTAGAAACGGCACATCAGGTTGACCAGCGTGCTCTTGCCCGAGCCGCTGTGGCCGACCAGCCCGATCATCTCGCCCGGTTCGATCGCGAGATTGATGCTCTTGATGACGGCGCGGTTGCCGTAGCGGAATCCGGTATCGCGCAACTCGATGCGCCCCGATACCTTGTCCAGATGGACAGGGTTGGCCGGTTCGGGCACGCTGGAGACATGATCGAGAATATCGAAGATGCGCTTCGCGCCGGAGGCCGCCTTCTGTGTCACCGAGACGATGCGGCTCATCGAATCGAGGCGCGTGTAAAAACGGCTGATATAAGCCAGGAACGCGGTCAGCACACCGACGGTGATCTCGTTGCGCGACACTTGCCAGATGCCGAAGGCCCACACCACCAGCAAGCCGATTTCGGTCAGCAGCGTGACGCTCGGAGAGAACAGCGACCAGATCTTGTTGATGCGGTCGTTGACCGCCAGGTTGTGCTGGTTGGCCTTGCGGAAGCGCGCCGCCTCGCGGTCTTCCTGCGCGAACGCCTTGACCACGCGGATGCCGGGGATCGTGTCGGCCAGCACGTTGCTGACTTCCGACCAGACACGGTCGATTTTCTCGAAACCGGTGCGCAGCCGGTCGCGGACGATATGGATCATCCACGCGATGAACGGCAACGGCAGCAGCGTCACCAATGCCAGCCAGGGGTTGATCGAAATCAGGATCACCGCAGTCATCGCGATCATCAGCACATCGGTCGCAAAATCCAGCAGGTGCAGCGACAGGAATACGCAGATGCGGTCGGATTCCGAGCCGATGCGCGACATCAGGTCGCCGGTGCGCTTGCCGCCGAAATATTCGAGCGACAGGCGCAGCAGATGATCGTAAGTGATCGTGCGCAGGTCGGCGCCGATGCGTTCGCTGACCAGCGCGAGAATATAAGTCTTCGCCCAGCCCAGCCCCCAGGCCAGCAGCGCCGAGCCGAACAGCCCGGCGAGCAGCAATGCCACCATGCCGGTATCGATCGGCGCGCCGTTCTGGTAGGGGATCAGCACCTTGTCCATCAGCGGCATCGTCAGGTAGGGCGGCACCAGCGTGGCGGCTGTCGAAGCGAGCATCAGCAGGAAGCCGGACAGCAACTGCCAGCGATAGGGGTGGGCGAAACGCCATAAACGCAGCAGCGTCCAGGTCGAGGGCGGCGCACTGGTTTCTTCGCTGCATACCGTGCAGGCGGTTTGCCCGGCGGCGAGTGGCGTCAGGCATTCCGGACAAAATTCTGGCGCATTCGTTTCGACAGCTTGCCCGGTCAGGAAACCGGCGAGTTGCTGCTCGAACTGTTTGATGAAGCGCAGCGCGGCAGGATCATGTGCCAGCGTATAGAACCAGCAGGCCAGCCGCAGGTCGCCGTCGAACAGTTCGAGGCAGCCCACGCCCGCATGGTCGTGATGGCGGAACTTCAGCCCATCGCGATAGCGGTATTCCAGGCAGCCATTTTGCCGGGAATCCAGGCTGAGCAGACGGCGGCCGGTGATGACCAGCAAGCCGCCGGTGAAGTGCAGGCGGTTGTCGAGATTGGTCTCCAACCACGTTTCGATTTTTTCGGCATCGTCCAGTTGCGCCTGTACGGCGGTATGCCATACATCCGGCAGCGGTTTGCACATTGGAGGGAGGGAAAGGTTCTGGTTGTTCACTGCGCTTGAGTTTACTACAATCGACAAATGCGACAAATAGTTTTGCTGGGCGCTAGTAGCTGGTCAACCTAAACGGTGCCGTTTGCGTTAATGGTACTGTTTGCTCTTTTTTGCATCTTCGATTCACCTGGACAGATTGATGGAATTCCTCAAGATATTGCCTTTGCGCGGGCCGAATATATGGACATATCGCCCCGTGCTGGAGGTCTGGCTGGACATCGGTGAACTGGAAGACTCGCCTTCCAATACCATCCCGGGTTTTTATGAACGCCTGACAGCATGGATACCCTCGCTGGTCGAGCATCGTTGCGGTGTCGGCGAGCGCGGCGGTTTCCTGCAGCGTGTGCGCGAGGGCACCTGGCCCGGGCATATTCTCGAGCATGTCACGATAGAGCTGCAAAACCTGGCCGGGATGCAGAGCGGTTTCGGCAAGGCGCGCAGCACTTCGGTGCGCGGAATCTACAAAGTCGTGGTGCGTTCGCGCAACGAGGAAGTCAGCCGCGCCGCCCTGCATGAGGCGCGCGATCTGGTGATGGCGGCGATAGCGGACACCTCTTTCGATGTGGCCGCGACGGTTGCCCGTTTGCGCGACATGGTCGATTCGCTGTGCCTGGGGCCGAGTACCGCCTGTATCGTCAACGCGGCCACCGAGCGCGGCATACCGTCAATCCGGCTGAACGAGGGCAATCTGGTGCAACTGGGATACGGCGTGCATCAGCGCCGTATCTGGACTGCCGAGACCGACCGGACCAGTGCGATTGCCGAGAGCATCTCGAGCGACAAGGATCTGACCAAGAGCCTGTTGCAGGCTTGCGGTGTGCCGGTTCCCGAGGGGCGCATCGCCGGCAGCGCACAGGATGCCTGGGAGGCTGCCGAAGAGATCGGCGTGCCGGTCGTGGTCAAACCCAGCGATGCCAACCACGGGCGCGGCGTGTCGACCGAGCTGATGAAGCGCGAGGAAGTTGAAGCGGCATACCATTTGGCTGTCGATGAGGGAAGCGCGGTCATCGTCGAACGCTTCGTGCGCGGCAACGAGCACCGGTTGCTGGTCGTGGACGGCAAGATCGTTGCGGCGGCCAAGGGGATGTCGGCAGCGGTGCTGGGTGATGGCCGTTCGACCATCACCGGGCTGATCGATACCCAGATCAATACCGACCCGCGGCGCGGCACGACCGAGGATTACCCGCTCAACATCATTCGTGTGGAAGATGATGCGGCGGTCAGGCTTGAAATCACGCGCCAGGGTTATACGGCCGATTCGATCCCGGCGCAGGGCGCCGAGGTGATGATTCAGCGCAACGGCAACGTGGCATTCGATGTCACCGACCTGGTCCATCCGGATGTCGCGGCAACGGTTTCGCTCGCCGCGCGCATCGTCGGCCTCGACATCGCCGGTGTTGACCTAGTCGCCGAAGATATTTCCCGCACGCTGGAAGAGCAGCGCGGCGCCATCGTCGAGATCAATGCCGGCCCCGGCTTGTTGATGCACCTTGAGCCTGCCGAAGGAACGCCGCGCCCGGTCGGGCAGGCCATCGTCGCCAGCCTGTTCCCGGAAGGGCAGAGCGGTCGCATTCCGATCGTCGGTATCAGTGGAACCCAGGGCAAGACCCTGGTGGCGCGCATCGTCGCAAAGTTGCTCCAGTTCAGCGGCAAGCATACCGGGCTGGCTTGCAGCGCCGGGCTGTATCTTGACCAGCGTCTGGCCGATAAACGGGATTGCGCCAACTGGGCTGCCGCGCAAAAAGTGCTGCTGAACCGCTCGGTGCAGGCGGCAGTGATTGAAAACGGCGCTACCGCAATCCTGTCCGAGGGGTTGGGATATGACCGCTGCCAGGTAGGCGTAGTCACCCATATCGATCCGGAAAAACATTTTGGCGAGCACTATATCGAGACACCCGAACAGGTATTCAACGTGTTGCGCACCCAGGTCGATGTGGTGCTTCCAGGCGGTGCGGCCGTGCTCAATGCCGGTGACACTCTGGTTGCTCAGATGGCCGAGTTGTGTGATGGCGAGGTGATTTTTTTCGCGCGTGATGCGGCGCTCCCGGTCATTGCGGCACACCGTGAGCGAGGCGGCAGGGCGGTATTGGTCGATGCAGGCCGGATCATGCTGGCCACTGGCGAGAAAATGCAGACTCTGGTTGAACTGGCTGCCGTTCCGCTGCTGGCGGGCGATAACGGCGGGCTGCATCTTGAGTATGGGCTGGCCGCTGTCGGCGCGGCATGGGCACTGGGTATTTCGCCCAAGCTGATTAGCGCCGGGATCAAGACATTTGAAGTGGAACAGGCAGGTGTCGAGCCCGCCAAGACAAGGAAAACAACCTGATGGAAGTGTCACGTATTCGCGCTTTGCGCGGTCCCAACCTGTGGAGCAGGCACACCGCCATCGAAGCCATTGTCAATTGCAGCAATGTGGAGCGCCGCATCGGCGAGATGAGTGGCTTTGAGGCCAGGCTGCGCGCCCTGTTTCCGGAAATCGGCCTGTTGCAGCCTGCCGGGCATGCGGAGGCCATTTCAATGGCGCAGGCGTTGGAGTTTGCCGCGCTCGGCTTGCAGGCGCAGGCAGGATGCCCGGTGACTTTCAGCCGCACGACCGCAACGGTCGAACCGGGCACCTATCAGGTCGTGGTCGAATACAGTGAAGAGGCGGTGGGCCGGCGCGCTTTCGATTTTGCGCAGGAGTTGTGCCGTGCCGCCGTTGAAGACCAGCCATTCGATCTCGCCGCCGCCCTGGTCGAGTTGCGTGAACTGGACGAGGATGTGCGCCTGGGACCAAGCACCGGCGCCATTGTCAAGGCCGCAGTAGCACGCGGCATCCCTTATCGCCGCCTGACCGAAGGCAGTCTGGTGCAGTTCGGCTGGGGCAGCAAACAGCGGCGCATTCAGGCGGCCGAGACCGATCGCAGCAGCGCGATCGCCGAATCCATCGCGCAGGACAAGGAGCTGACCAAGCGCTTGCTCGATGCGGCAGGCGTCCCGGTACCGCATGGCAGGCCGGTCGCGGATATCGAAGACGCCTGGGCGGCAATGGGCGAGATCGGCGCTGCCGTGGTGGTCAAGCCGCAGGACGGCAACCAGGGCAAAGGAGTGACGGTCAATGTGGTGACGCGCGAGCAGCTCGAGACCGCTTATGCCGCCGCCGAAGAAATCAGTTCGCAGGTGATGGTGGAGCGTTACATTCCCGGCCATGATTTTCGCCTGCTGGTGGTGGGCAACCAGGTGGTGGCCGCCGCACGCCGCGACCCGCCGCTGGTGATCGGTGACGGCGTGCACAGCGTGCGCGAGCTGGTCGAGCAGGTCAACAGCGACCCGCGACGTGGCGAGGGGCACGCGACATCGCTGACCAAGATCCGTTTCGACGACATTGCCCTGGCCAGGCTGGCCGATCAGGGATATACGGCAAACTCCGTGCCGGCCAAGGGCGCGCGCGTGATCCTGCGCAACAATGCCAACCTGAGCACCGGCGGCACGGCAACCGACGTTACCGAAGATGTGCATCCAAAATTGGCCGCCAGCGCGGTGGCTGCCGCGCAGATGGTCGGGCTGGATATTTGCGGCGTCGATGTCGTGTGCGACAGCGTGCTCAGGCCGATGGAAGAACTGGGCGGCGGCGTCGTCGAAGTGAACGCGGCGCCGGGCTTGCGCATGCACCTGCAGCCCTCGTTCGGCAAGGGGCGTGCGGTGGGCGAAGCGATCGTCGCCTCGATGTTCGCCGAGGGCGAAAACGGCCGCATCCCGCTGGTGGCGGTGGCCGGAACCAACGGCAAGACCACGACGGTGCGCCTGATTGCGCACATTCTCGGCTGCCACGGCCTGCGCGTCGGCATGACCAACTCGGATGGCGTGTACATTCGGGGCAAGCGCATCGATACCGGCGATTGCAGCGGGCCGAAGAGCGCGCGCAACGTGCTGCTGCATCCTGATGTGGATGCGGCGGTATTCGAGACTGCGCGCGGCGGAGTGTTGCGCGAGGGGCTGGCGTTCGACCGCTGCAATGTGGCAGTGGTGACCAACATCGGCATGGGTGACCACCTCGGACTGAATTACATCAGCACCGTGGAAGACCTGGCCGTCGTGAAACGGGTGATCGTGCAGAACGTCGCACCCGATGGCGTGGCCGTGCTCAACGCCGCCGATCCGATGTCGTCGCGTATGGCCGGTGCATGCCCCGGCTCGGTGATATTTTTTGCGATGGACAAGCTGAACCCGCTGATCTCCACGCAGCGTGCGATGGGGCGCCGTGTCGTGTACATCGAGAATGGATTTCTGATGGCGGCGCAGGATAGCGTCGAGCATCGCGTGGAGCTCGCGAAAATCCCGCTGACCCGCAATGGTACGATCGCTTTCCAGATTGAGAATGCAATGGCCGCCACGGCCGCAGCCTGGGCGCTGGGCATCGATTGGGAAGCCATACGCAGCGGGCTGGCTTCGTTCGTCAATGATGCGCAGACTGCTCCGGGCCGCTTTAATTTTTTCGACTACCGTGGCGCGAGCGTGATCGCGGATTATGGCCACAACCCCGATGCGATACTCGCATTGGTGGCAGCGGTCGAGACGATGCCGGCGCGCAGGCGGCTGGCCGTCATCAGCGGGGCAGGCGACCGGCGCGATATCGACATCAGCCGCCAGACCGAGATACTGGGTGATGCGTTCGACGAGATCATCCTGTACCAGGACCAGTGCCAGCGTGGCCGCGCCGACGGCGAAGTGTTGCAGCTTCTGCGATGCGGTCTGGCTAACGCCAGGCGTGCAAAAAAGATAGATGAGATTCACGGCGAATTTCTGGCGATCGACACCGCGCTGTCACGGCTGCAAGCAGGAGATTTGTGCCTGATCCTGATCGACCAGGTCGATGAGGCGCTCGCACATATCGCGCAGCAAGTCGCCAAGGCCTGATCCGGCCAGGGCCGAAGCCGTGAAGCTGATCCAGTCCCGCGACAATCCTTTTTTCAAGGAGTTGCTCAAACTCGCCGGCTCGGCGCGGCAGCGCAACAAAGCCAATCAGACCCTGCTGGACGGCGCGCATCTGCTGGCGGCATATCTGGAAAGCGGGCATAAACCGCAACATATCCTGTTGAATGCAGCCGCATTGCGCGACGCCGAAATTGCCGTATTGCTCGCGCGCATCAGCGATGTGCCAATCACGCAACTGGACGACAAGCTGTTCGCGGAACTCAGCGAGCTGAAAACACCCACCGGCATTCTCGCGCTGATCGAATTCATGCCGCCGACAGCACCGGTTGCCGGCAGCCATTTCGCGCTGCTGCTCGAGGATATTCAGGATCCGGGCAATCTTGGCTCGATGCTGCGCTCGGCTGCGGCGGCGGGGTGCGATGCGGTGTTCTTGTCGAAAGGTTGCGCCGATGCGTGGTCGCCGAAAGTGTTGCGTGCCGCAATGGGCGGGCATTTTGCGCTGCATATTTACGAGCAGCAGGATTTGCCGGGCGTGGCAGAGAAATTTGCCGGTACATTGCTGGCAGCGAGTCTGCAAGCCACACACAGCCTGTACGAATGCGAGCTGCACGGCAAGATCGCATTCCTGATCGGCAACGAAGGGGCAGGGCTGTCCGGCGAGCTGCTGAACCTTGCTACCCGCAAAATCGCGATCCCGATGCCCGGCAAGGCCGAATCGCTGAATGCGGCGGCGGCCACGGCAGTCTGTTTGTTCGAAGCGGTGCGGCAACGGCACGCTTAACCGCGTTATAATCCGCGCCCCTAAATTTACATAACCAATTTCATGACTGTTCTGCTGTGGATCATCGCGGCCAGTTTTGCCGGCGGCGCGTTGAGCGTGCTGTGCGCTGCGCTGTTCGCGCTCAATTCCCATTTGCAGCGTTATCTTGGCGCAATGGTGAGCTATGCCATTGGCGCGATGCTTGGCGCGGTGTTTCTCGATATCCTGCCTGAAGCGATCAAGCTCACCTCCAATGTGGCCGCCCTGAGCGGCACGGTGCTGTTTGGCATTCTGCTGTTCTTTGTTCTGGAAAAGCTGGTGCTGTGGCGGCATTGCCATCATCAGCATTGCGAGGCGCATGAACTGCTGGCCAGCGAACATAACCACGATCATGGGCGCAGCGGCTTGATGATTACCGTGGGCGACACGTTCCACAACTTTGTGGATGGCATCATCATCGCGGCGGCTTTTCTTACCGACATGCATCTGGGCATCGTTACCGCACTGGCGATTATCGCGCACGAGATACCGCAGGAAGTCGGCGATTTTGCCATTCTGCTGCATTCCGGTTACAGCAAGGCCAGGGCGTTGCAACTGAACCTGATTTCCAGTTTTGCCTCGATAGCGGGCGGCGTATTGGGTTATTTTGTCTTGCAATCCGTGCAATCGTGGATACCGTCGCTGCTGGCGCTGGCGGCGGCGAGCATGATTTATGTCGCGGTGGCCGACCTGATACCCGGCCTGCACAAGCGCGCACATTTGCGCGATACCGCACAGCAAGTGCTGTTGATTGTGCTGGGTGTGGCAACTGTGGGCTGGCTGGGCTTGCTGATTGCGGAGTAACTGAAAGCCAAGACATGAACAATAAACATACTACGCCGCGCGTCGGCTTTGTCTCCCTCGGCTGCCCGAAGGCGACGGTCGATTCCGAACATATCCTCACACGCCTGCGCGCCGAGGGCTACCTGATTTCCGCCAGCTATCAGGATTCCGATCTGGTGATCGTGAACACTTGCGGCTTTATCGACAGCGCGGTAGCCGAATCGCTGGATGCGATCGGCGAAGCCTTGGCGGAGAACGGCAAGGTGATCGTCACCGGTTGCCTCGGCGCGAAGGGTGATGTGGTGTGGCAGGCGCATCCGAAAGTGCTGGCGGTCACCGGGCCGCATGCCACCGACGAGGTGATGGCCGTGGTGCATCAGCACTTGCCGCAGCCGCACGACCCGTACACTGATCTGGTTCCCGCGCAGGGCATACGCCTGACGCCGAAGCATTTCGCCTACGTGAAGATTTCCGAGGGCTGCAATCATCGCTGCACGTTCTGCATCATCCCGAGTTTGCGCGGCGATCTGGTCAGCCGCCCGGTCGGCGATGTGATGCAGGAAGCGGAAAGCCTGGTCAAGTCCGGCGCGAAGGAATTGCTGGTGATCTCGCAGGACACCAGCGCCTATGGCGTGGACGTGAAATACCGCACCGGGTTCTGGGGCGGCAGACCACTCAAGACACGCATGACCGAGCTTGCCGCGGTGCTCGGCGAACTCGGCAAACCGGGAGAAGGGGGCGTATGGGTGCGGCTGCACTATGTCTACCCCTATCCGCATGTGGATGAGGTGATTCCGCTGATGGCCGAAGGGAAAATCCTGCCTTACCTCGACATTCCGTTCCAGCACGCCAACCAGCGCATCCTCAAGCTGATGAAACGCCCCGGCAGCAGCGATGATGTGCTGGCACGCATCCAGAAATGGCGCAAGGCCTGCCCGGAACTCACGCTGCGCAGCACCTTCATCGTCGGCTTTCCCGGCGAGACCGAGGAGGAATTCGAGGAGCTGCTGGACTTTATCGAGGCGGCGCAACTCGATCGCGTCGGCGCATTCGCCTATTCGCCGGTCGAAGGTGCGGCGGCCAACGAGTTGCCGGACCCTGTCCCGCCGGAAGTGCAGCAGGAACGCCTGGCACGGCTGATGCTGTTGCAGGAAGAGATCAGTACAGAACGCCTGAAGCGCAAGATCGGCAAGACCATCACCGTGCTGGTCGAGGAGGTGGACGAAGACGGCGCGATTGCCCGCAGCTCGGCGGATGCGCCGGAGATCGACGGCGTGGTGTATATCGATAACGGGCAAGGCTTGCAGGTGGGCGAGTTTGCCGAAGTGACCGTCGTCGATTCCGACGCCCATGATCTTTGGGCGGAGTTGGCCTGACTTGCCCGCAAACTTTTGTAGGTCAGGCTTTAACCAGTGACTTGTGGCTTAGTCTCTTCGCTATGCAAACTTGTCGGGTTAAAACCTGGCCTACAAAAGCATGCGTCTAGCGCCAGGGGGGTGCAGGCCTAATTTTGTTTGTCACCTGGCGGTACGGTGTTGCGCTTTTCCATGTCGCTCCTGAATTGCTGACGCTCTTCCGGCGACATTTTTTCGAAGTGCTCGCGCATCCTCTTGCGGTGTTCTGCACCTTGTTCGGAACCTACTCCGTCGTGATGCATCTTCATCTTCTCACGCATTTCCTCGCGCTCTTCCGGTGACATTTTTTCGAAGCGTTCATGCATCTCCTTGCGTTTTGTAGCGCGTTGTTCGGGTGTCATGTTTTCCCGCTCCTTGCGCATTTCTTCGCGATGCCTGGCGCGCTCTTCCGGGGGCATGTTCTTCATGTCCTCTTGTATTCTCTCGTGTATCGCCTTGCGCTCTTCCGGCGACATTTTGTCGAGCTGCTCATGCATTTTTTTGCGGCGTTCGGCGCGCTGCTCCGGGGTCAGGCTTTGCATTTCCTGGCGCATCGCCTCGCGCTCCTTGGCACGCTGTTCCGGCGTCATGTTCTGCATGCGCTCGATGCGTTCTTGCGGCGTGGCGTTGTCGGCAGGGGCGGCGTCGGCGGCCAGTGCATTGTTGCCGAGCAAGGTAGCCAAACCTATGCCAAGCAGAACGCCGAGAGTTTTGTGTGCAGTTTTCATGGTTGCCTCCTGAGGATACACGCCATCACGGTGTGTGGGATGCATATTGGAACTAAAGCGTAAGAGAAGTATTTCCGCCAGAGGTGAAGATGTAACAATTTGTTTCGCATCAGAGGACAGAAGACAGATTGTTGTGTGCCGCCATGCGGCACGTTTTATAAAGCCGTAGCGTAGCCGCGACAACACTTCTGTCCTCTGTCCTCTGATGTATCATATCGCCATGAGCAACCCGCAACGCATTTTAATCATTGACGATGACGCACGCCTGCGCGAGTTGCTGCTGCGCTATTTGTCCGAGCAGGGTTTCACCGCCAAGGCAGTGGCGGATGGCAAGACGATGGACGGCGCGATGAAGTTGAATCGCTATCATCTGTTGATACTGGATTTGATGTTGCCCAATGAAGACGGGTTGGCGATCCTGCGCCGGCTGCGCGGGGCAGGGGAGAATGTGCCGGTGATTCTGCTTACCGCAAAGGGCGACGACATCGACCGCATCATCGGGCTGGAGATGGGGGCGGATGATTATCTGCCCAAGCCGTTCAACCCACGCGAGCTGGTGGCGCGCATCAATGCGGTGTTGCGGCGCAAAGGCACGCAACCCGCCGGTGCGCCTGATGCCGAGGAAAAAAGCGTTGTCTTCGGCGATTGTGAGTTGAATTTTGCGACACGCGTGCTGACCCGGTCCGGCACGCCGATTGCGCTGACCACCGGCGAGTTTGCATTGCTCAAGGCTCTGGTGATGCACCCGCGCCACCCGCTGTCGCGCGACAAGCTGATGGAGCTGGCGCGCGGCCGCGACCACGATCCGTTCGACCGCGCGATCGATGTGCAGGTGTCGCGGCTGCGCAAACTGGTCGAGCCGGATCACGCCAAGCCGCGCTTCATCCAGACCGTGTGGGGGCATGGTTACGTGTTTGTTCCGGATGGCGCCAAACCTTGATCCGTTTCCCCAAAACATTGCTGGTGCGTTCGTTCATGCTCATCGTGGTATTGATCGTGCTGTCTCTCGCCGCTTCCACGACGATTCTTCGCCATGCCGAACAGCAGCCACACATCCGGCAAACGGCGCAACTGGTGGTGTCGGTGGTGAATCTCACGCGTGCCGCAGTGTTGTCTGCCGCACCGGAATGGCGCAGCGCGCTGCTGGCCGAGCTGTCCGAGGCGGAAGGTCTGGAGGTGCAGATGGCGGAGAGCGGCGATACGCTCAGGCCTTTGCCCGAGCACCCTGCGGAATTGCGCCTGATGGCGGAGAGGGTGCGCGGCAGCCTGGGCAGCAACACCCGTTTTGCGGCGGAGCGCAATGGCGTAGAAGCGCTGTGGGTAAGTTTCTTCATCGGCAACGAGGAATTCTGGGTGGCGCTGCCCAGAGAGCGCATCGAGCATCCGGCATCGCAAATGCTGCTGGTGTGGGGCGGGGCGATACTGATACTGGCTTTGCTCGGAGCCTATTTCATCGCCCGTCAGGTGGCGCAGCCATTAAGACAGCTTGCGCAAGCGGCCAAACAAGTCGGGCAGGGTGCCACGCCGCAACTGCTGCCGGAGCACGGTGCACAGGAAATCGCTGCGGTATCACGCGCCTTCAACCAGATGTCTGCCGACCTCGCCGCGAACGAACGCGAGCGCGCCCTGGTGCTGGCCGGCATCTCGCACGACTTGCGCACTCCGTTGGCGCGAATGCGGCTGTCCGCCGAATTGAGCGCGGATGAATCGCTGCGCGAAGGGTTGAGCGCCGACGTGGAACAGATGGATGCGGTGATCCGGCAGTTCCTCGATTATGCGCGCCTCGATGAAAACGAACCCGCCGTGGCGACCGATATACAGGCTATCGTGCAGGATGTCGCACAGCGATTCATGGCGCAAGCCAAGTCACTCACGCTGGAATTGCGGCCGCTGCCGCAACTCCCGGTTCGCCCGCTATTACTGAAGCGCGCACTGGGCAACCTGCTGGATAACGCCGTCAAATATGGCGGGGGCGAAATCACCGTGCAGCTCGAACAGCAAGGCGATAAGTTTGTTGTTGCGGTGGCGGATCGCGGTGCAGGCATACCCGATGCGCAGCGCGCAGCCGCGAAGCGACCATTCGTCCGCCTGGAAACGGCACGCAGTGATGCCAGCGGATCGGGCCTGGGTCTGGCGATCGTCGAGCGCGCCGCGCGGCTGCATGGCGGCGAGTTCCACCTGGAACAACGCGCCGGGGGAGGGCTGGTGGCGAAGCTGGTGCTGCCGATAGCTGGTATTGCATCCAGGAAGTAAGTATTCCCAGAGGATGCTTACTCTGACATAAAGGCTTTGCATAGCCGCTCGGCTAATGTAAAACTATTAATCGTTCTACCGATGGAGTTACCGGCCAGTTTTATTGGAGCGCCAGAAAGCGGCAACCGGGTCGCTGGCCATAAGAAGGGTGGCAATCATGCTCGACGAATTTATCCACGAACCGCGCATCGCATATTTCTCGATGGAAATCGCGCTGCGCAACGAAATACAGACCTATGCCGGAGGGTTGGGCATGCTTGCCGGCGACACGATGCGCTCGGCAGCCGACCTCGAGTTGCCGATGGTGGCGGTCAGTCTGGCTAGCCACGCCGGTTATTTTCACCAGGAAATCGATGCGCAGGGACGGCAACTGGAACACCTGGCGGCTTGGGATATCAGGCATTGGGCGCAACCTCTCGACGCGAAGATTGCCGTGCGGATCGATGGTCGTACGGTCTGGATCGGCGCATGGCTGTATGTGCTCGAAGGGCATATGGGCGGACGTCAGCCGGTGTTGCTGCTCGATACCGACCTGAACGAAAACAGCAGCGACGATCGCGAAATCACCCACTATCTTTATGGCGGAGACAATGTCTACCGGCTCAAGCAGGAAATCGTGCTCGGGTTGGGCGGCGTGCGCCTGCTGCAGGCAATCGGCTTCACGATAAGGCATTACCACATGAACGAGGGGCATTCCGCGCTGCTCGGGCTGGAGCTAATGCGGCGCTATACTTATCCTGCCGAACACTTGCGGCCCGGTGAATCGCACTATGACATCCCGCGCGTGCGCGACCTGTGCAGCTTTACCACTCACACTCCGGTCGAGGCCGGGCATGACCGTTTTCCCTATGATCTGGTGCAGCGTGTTCTCGACAATGGCTTCGACATCGAAACCATCAAACGTCTGGCCGGGGAGGAGAGCCTCAACATGACACGGCTGGCGCTGAACCTCAGCGAATACGTCAATGGTGTCGCCAGAAAACACGCCGAGGTATCCAGTGCAATGTTTCCCGGATACAAGGTGCATGCGATTACCAACGGCGTGCACCCGTATACCTGGGCTGCCGAAAGCTTCCGCCAGCTTTACGATCATTATCTGCCGGGCTGGTGCCATGAACCGCAGTTGTTGATGCGCGCCGATTGCTGCATTCCGGATACCGCAATCTGGGAAGCGCATGTTCAGGCGAAACAGCATCTGATCGGGAAAATGCAGGCATTGAGCGGTGTGTCGTTGCAGCCGGATATCCCGATCTTCGGCTTTGCGCGGCGCATGACGGCTTACAAGCGCCCGGATTTATTGTTCTCCGATCTGGAGCGCTTGCGCGCCATTGCGCGCAACCAGCCGTTCCAGATTGTGCTTGCCGGCAAGGCGCATCCGCACGACGAAAACGGCAAGCAGTTGATCAAACAGCTGTGTGCGCATGCCCGTGATCTTGCCGATACGATACCGGTGGTTTACTTGCCTGGCTACGATCTGGCGCTTGCACAGATGCTGACCGCAGGTGTGGACGTATGGCTCAACACACCGCTGCCGCCGCTCGAGGCTTCCGGCACCAGCGGTATGAAAGCCGCATTCAACGGCGTGCCTAACCTGTCGGTGCTCGACGGCTGGTGGATCGAGGGCTGCATCGAAGGTGTAACCGGCTGGGCAATCGGCGACGCGGCGGGAATAGCCGACGGCAATGCGCGCATGCTCTACGATAAGCTCGAACAGGTGGTGCTGCCGCTGTATTACGGCCATAGCGGCAACCCGGGCGGATGGCTTAAGGTGATGAAGGGCGCAATCAGCAAGAACGCCTCTTACTTTAATAGCCATCGGATGATGCGCCGCTATGCGACGGAAGCGTACAGCCGATGAGGTGCATTCGCGGTAGCAAGACTGCAAGATTGGGATAATAAGTTTCTGTTATATTGAAAATTATGGCCATTGCCAGTAGCAGGTTTTTTATATAAACCGTATATTGCCCTGTACGCCGGGATTCCTTTGGTAAATAACATGAAGATAAATCTTGCGGAATTGGTAGGTAGCGTCGGCAATTTGGTCACGCTGCCGGATGTATTCGTTCGCATTAATCGACTGGTCGAAGATCCTAATAGCACCATGGCCGACATTGCCAGGGTGGCGAGCCAGGATCCATCGTTTACGATACGCCTGTTGCGCGTGGCCAACAGCTCCTTCTATGGTTTTTCCTCCACTATCGACACCGTCCAGAAAGCGGTCTCCATCATCGGAACCAGCCAGATACGCAGCTTGGCGCTCACTACTTCGGTGGCGAGCGCGTTCGAGGGACTGCCCAATACATTGGTGTCGATGGAGAATTTCTGGAGGCACAGCTTGTACTGCGCGCTGGCAGCGCGAATCCTCGCAAGACAGGCGGGCAAGCTCGATCCCGATGCGTTATTTACAGCGGCATTGTTGCACGACATTGGCGAACTGGTGATTTTCAACCGCATACCGCAGCAAGCCAAGGAAGCCTTGTTGCTGGTATTGGATAGCGCCGATGAATTGCCTATTTATCAGGCCGAACGCCAGATCATGGGCTTCGACCATGCGCAGGTGGGAGGTGAGCTGGCGCGCCAATGGAAGTTGCCGAAGATGCTTGAAGAATGCATTGAATACCACCACGACATCCGCTCAGCGCTGCATTTCCCGCGTGAAACGGCTTTGGTGCATATCGCCAATGTGCTGGCATTGATGGCGGAAGTGCAGACTCTCAATCCGGACGATGTTTCGCCTATCGATCCAATTGCTTGGAAAATCGTCGGCCTGAACGCTGATGAGGTGTTGCAGCCGACGGTTCATGAGGTGCAGGAAGAAATCGCCGAAGCCGAAAAACTGTTTCTCGGTAAATAGCGGCTATGGCGATTCTACCTGTTGCGCGACCACCTCTGGCTTTGCCGGGGTTCGAAAATATCAAGCGCACCTGGAACAGGACTTTCGAGGCTTATGCTGCGCGTTTGAACCCGGGCGAATATTACGTCACCAAAAATGACGAGGGCATATACACCACATTGGGCTCCTGCATTTCGGCGTGTATCCGTGACCGGGTCAGCGGCATCGGCGGCATGAACCATTTCATGTTGCCGGCCTCGACGGGCGAGGGGGGATGGAAGGATGCCGGCTTGAGCTCTTCAACACGCTATGGCAATTTTGCGATGGAACATCTGATCAACGAAATCCTGAAGAACGGCGGAAGCCGCCAGAATCTGGAAGTCAAGCTGTTCGGCGGAGGACGCATCATCGCAAACATGACCGATGTGGGAACGCGCAACATCGCGTTTGCACGCGATTACATCAGGATTGAAGGGCTTAAAGTCACCTCGGAAGATGTCGGCGATGTTTTCCCGCGCATGGTGGTGTATTTCCCCGCTACCGGGAAAGTGCGCGTCAAGCGTCTGCGTTCCCTGCATAACAACACGATCGTCGAGCAGGAAAAGACCTATCTCAACAAGATTGAAAAAGAACCGGT
Organism: Gallionellaceae bacterium; assembly: GCA_019753125.1. Lineage (GTDB taxonomy): Bacteria > Pseudomonadota > Gammaproteobacteria > Burkholderiales > Gallionellaceae > Gallionella. Next base: position 24,786 of record JAIELH010000028.1, read on the forward strand.
GAGCGGTGATATAGAGCTATTCTGATTTGGGTTGCGCAATTTTTATACCGCATTAATTGCACGACAATTTTGGGGTGACAGTATGAACAAATTTGATTTCTCGCTGACTACACGGGGTGGGCAAAAAGTTGAGGGAATCCGGATTTTAGGTAATGATTTGCAGGATGCAGAGCGCAAACTGCGCCAGATGTACCTCAATTGTGAAATAACAAAATGTGAAACAATCAGCCTGGATAAAGAAGTTTCGCAGTCGGCGGATATAGAAGGGATATTGACGCTGATTTCAAAGCGCAGTTGAAATTCAGTCTGTACACATTGCTTTTTAGATAAACCCGCTTTTTATCAATTCATCCAGCAGCGCATCATAATCCTCCGCTCCTTGGCTTTTTGGGGCATGCTCAAAAATCGTCTTGTTCAGTGACGGGCTTTCGGCCAGGCTGACATTTTCGGAAATAAGGGTCCGGCAAACATCTGCGCCGAACTGCATTTGAGCCAAAACCAGGATGTTTTTGGCCATGCGCCGCCGTGAGTCAAAACGCGTAAGCAGATAACGGCGATTAATGCGGCGCTTTAGCACGCCTTCGAGTGCGTTAAGGGTTTTTTCAGTCTGGATGGCAGCCTTCAAGGACAAGTAATCCGCCGAGATCGGAACGATCAGGCCGTCGCTGGCGAATATCGCATTCAACGAAAGAACGCCGATCATCGGGCAGCAATCAAGTATCCAGTGATCGCTCGCGATATCGGTTTTTTCCGCCTTCAGGTTTACGTTCAGCTTGTTGATTGCGTTATAACCCTTGCCATACAGCGCATCCACCTTGGATAACTCTATGTGGGATGGAATGACACTGATGCCGCTGCCTGTTTTTTGAATCGTTTCGCGTAACGGGCGGTTGCGCTGAAACAGGCTGCAAATACTGTCGTCTCCGGAACGAGCGGTAGCGCCCAAAATTGCGCTGAATTGAGCTTGCGGGTCCAGGTCTATACCTACCGTTTGGTGGCCGCAGCTTGCCAACGCAGCGGCAAGATTAACTGCCGTGGTGGTTTTCCCAACCCCACCCTTCTGGTTAAATACGGCTACTATGGTCATGGTTGGAAGAGGGGCATAAGTTTCAGCGCTGAAAAAAATTATGAGTATATGAAATCGATTATAGGCATAAATCCACTATCTGCCAGCAAAATGAAAAAATGGCAGCATAAAATCTGTTGATCGGGAAGTGAAATTTGAATGAAGTGAAGTTGCTTACTTTACGCCGGATCAATAGCCGTTTTATCAGCGCGGAATTTCCATCGCGCCGTCTTCAAACGTC
>JAIELH010000004.1 GCA_019753125.1 Gallionellaceae bacterium
CGTGTGCTCTTCCGATCTAACGCCCCTTCCTCTGCCAGCGCGGCATCGCGGAGTATCTCAAGCGCGCCTGGCAGCTCGACGACGACGCGGTCGCCTACTGGCGCGCCTTCGAGGACTTCACTGGCTTCGTGCGCGAACCGGTGTGGGAGATCGCGCGCGAGATCGCGGCGGACGCGACCCAGCAGCAGCGCTTGCGCAACGGCGCAGCGCCGGGTTTGATGGAGCGATTGATCTTGAAGGCTGCTTCCCTGTCGGTGTTCTCGGCGGAATTGTTTAGCGCATAGACAAGCAGTTCCTTGCTCGTGGCGTCATCCAGCGCGAGGTCTGTGCCGAAATGTTTGTCCTGCTCCGCCATCGCCCTCTGCCAGGAACGCGCCGGCAGCAAGCTCGGATGAAAGGCCAGGTGGCAACTTCCGCATTCTTCGCGCCATTTCGGATTGTCCGGCAGCCTGGCGCTGACAAAGGCGACATGCAGCGCTTTGGGGTCGCCATATTCATATCCGAATAATGCCTTAACCGGTTTGTGCAGCGCATAGGAAAACCACCAGATGCCAAACGCCGTGAGCGCAATCAGCATCAGGGCGCCGGTCAGGCGATAGGGTCTGGATATCGGCGCACCTTCCGGCGCATCCTTGATTCCGGTGACCATCGAGCGCGGCAGGTTTTCCTTGTGCAGCCAGCTTTCCATCACCACGCCGGCCAGATGCCCGAACACCAGCAGCAACATCAGGGTGGCGATGATCTCGTGGTAGTCCTTGAATGTTTCGCCCATCGCGATGCTTAACAAGCCGGCAAATGGGCCATGCTGTTCTTGCCCGCCTTGTGCGATCAGGCCGGTGATGCCTGCCGCCAGCCCCAGAGCCAGCAAGATATAAACCGCCTGACTTCCCGCCGGATTGTGGCCGACATGGCGCGCAGCATGGCCCGAAAGCGCCTGACGCAGATAGGCCAGGCCGGCCATCGGGCTGTACAGAAACGAAGCGAAGCGCGCGTAATGTCCGCCCGCTACGCCCCAGATCAGGCGAAAGCAGATCATGCCGAGCATCAGATAGCCGCAGAAAATATGCACCGAGAGCCACCGATCGTTCTCGCTGGTAAGCCAGGCGACCGCGAAGCTTGTAGCGAACGACCAGTGGAATAATCGGGTTGGCACATCCCAGACCAGAATACGGCGGCTCATGATGCACTCCTTGTCGGTTTCGGCTTTTTACCTGGGCATTTTGATGTTGCGTTCGCTGAAATCGCCGCGCTCCGCCTGCGTGTGGCAGGCCTGGCAGTTGGCCGGGCTTTTCACCAGCGGGTTCTTCCAGACAGCCGCAGGGACTTCATGGCTATCGTGCTTGCGCTTGAACCAGGCGGTCTCGCTGATCTGCAGCGGAGCTGTTGGCGCAGTCCAGCGGTTGGAGGCGTTGTTCACCAGAAAATCGGTGATCTCCTGGTTTTCCTGGGCCGTCAACGAGGCATCCGTGCCGAAATGCTTGTTCAACCCGCCCATGACTTTGCGCCAGGATTCGGCAGGCAGCAGCCCCGGTGCGTAGGCGATATGGCAACTGGAGCATTCCTTCTGCCATTTGGCGTTGACCTGCGCGGGCTGCACCTGTCTGCCGCGATCTTCTCCGCCGTATTTGCCGTGCCTGCTGCCACGGCCTTCGTTGTCATCGTCGTCAGCCTGTGCGGCCGGCATGGACAAGCTCATCGCCAGCATCGCAATTGCCAGCCCGGATAATTTTTTGTGGCTCAGTGACATGATAGTCTCCCCGGTTAATTTTTGATCGTAAGCAGATAGCTAAGGACATCGCCCTGTTCCTGCGGTGTACAGACGCGGGCAAGCACGTCGTTGCAGTTGCGTTTGAACCATTTTTCCACCTTGGCCGGATCGGCGAAGCGCTGCGCGTTGGCAGACGGTGCAAGCGGCTCGATTGCCTTGCCGGTTTTTTCATGTTTGCCTGGTGCGGCAGGATTGTCGGTATGGCAGGAAGCGCAGCTCAATCCGTTTGCCTGTTTGGCCTTGAAGAAGCTCTCTCCCCGTGCAGCCGAGAATCCTTTGAAGCCTGGGGTGTTTTTTGCGGCAGTCTGAATTGAATCCAGTATCTGGTTGGGTGCTTCCGCAAGGGCCGGTTGCGCTGCGAATCCGGCAACAATCATCAATGCCAGGCCTGAGGTATGCAATTTTTGCAACATGTTTATCTCCTTTGGTTGAACAATGTGGTGTGCAGAATAAAGAGCCAAGCTTAAGGGACGCTTAAGCAAAAAATAATTTTTCAGAAATAATAATATGGGATGCCGTATCGTGCGCTGAAACACAGGTTGGCATGGCCAAAACGGCCAATTGTACGATATTGATGAAACGGGTCGTGCAGGATGTTTATGCGATCGTTTCAGCATGCATCCGGCACGTACGGCCTAAGGCTATATGGTAAAGTACACTGGTCGTCTTTTCATCAGGAGCCAAGCCATGGCACATCTATTCGAACCCCTCAAACTGCGTGACATTACCCTGAGCAACCGCATCGGCATCCCGCCGATGTGCCAGTATTCGGCGCGCGACGGCATCGCGGCGGACTGGCATTTCGTGCATTACGGCAGCCGCGCCGTCGGCGGCGCCGCGCTGATGATCGTCGAGGCAACCGCCATCGTACCGGAGGGGCGGATCAGCCCGGGCGATCTCGGTCTGTGGGACGACCAACAGATCGAGCCGCTGGCGCGCATTGCACGCTTCTCGCAGGAGCAGGGTTGCGTTCCCGCGATACAGTTGGCGCATGCCGGGCGCAAGGCCAGCGTCGGACTGGGTTGGCAGGCGCAGAGCACGCTGAGCGAGGCAGAAGGCGGCTGGGCGGTCGTCGCGCCGTCGTCCGTGGCCTATGACACGGGCTATGCCGTACCGGACGAACTCGACGCAGCCGGTATCCGCAATGTGATCGCACAGTTTGCCGCCAGCGCACGCCGCGCGCGCGAGGCTGGTTTTCAGGTGGCGGAAATCCATGCGGCGCACGGCTACCTGTTGCACCAGTTCTTGTCGCCGCTTTCCAACCGACGCACCGACGCCTACGGCGGCAGCTTCGAAAACCGCACCCGCCTGGTGCGGGAAGTGGTCGCTGCGGTTCGCGCCGAATGGCCGGAGCGGCTGCCGCTGTTGATCCGGCTCTCGGCTACCGATTGGGCGGAGGGCGGCTGGAACGTGGACGAGACGGTCGATCTGTGCCGCATGCTGAAGGGGGGCGGCATCGATCTGGTGGACGTTTCATCCGCCGGCCTCGCGCCGAAGGTGAAGATTCCGGCCGGCCCCGGCTTTCAGACCGGGTTCGCCGCACGGGTGCGCAACGAGGCTGGCATCCCCACCTCCGCTGTCGGCCTGGTCACCTCGCCGGAGCAGGCCGATCACATCATCCGCACCGGACAGGCCGATATCGTGCTGCTCGGCCGCGAAATTCTGCGCGACCCCTACTGGCCGCTGCACGCCGCCCAATCGCTGGGGCAAACGGTATCCTGGCCGCTGCAATACCTGCGCGCGGCGCCGCCGGGATCGGCGGGACGCTAAACGCACATCTGCCCCACTCATTTCTTCAGCGTTTCTCAGGCAAGCAAGCCGTTTGAAAATGACGTGTGCGCCTCATTCCGCTAAACTTGCGCACATGAGAGCCATGTTCACTGCGTTGCTGGTTGTGCTGCTTTCCGCCTGTAACGGCGGATTGTGGAACAATCCCTACCCGGCGGCAGACAACGGCAAAGCGATCCTCTATACCGCATTTACCGAGCGCCCCAAGCACCTCGACCCGGCGCAGGCGTACAGCGAAAACGAATATGAGTTTCTCGCGCAGATTTATGCGCCGCCGTTGCAATACCATTACCTGAAGCGTCCTTACCAGCTCGTGCCGTTGGCCGCCAGCGCGATGCCGGCGGTGCGTTACCTGGACAAGAATCATCAGCCGCTGCCGGATACCGCGTCGGCGGAGAAAATCGCGTTCAGCGTGTATGAAATCCGCATCAAGCCGAACATGCGCTACCAGCCGCATCCGGCCTTTGCCGCGGAATACCGCACGCTCACACAAGACGGCCTGCGCGGCATTCACACCCTCGGCGATTTCACAAAAACCGGTACGCGCACCGTGACGGCGGCCGACTATGCCTACCAGATCAAACGCCTCGCGCACCCGCAACTGCATTTGCCCATCTTCGGCGTGATGAGCGAATACATCGTCGGCCTGAAAGATTTTGCCGTCACGCTGCAACAGGCGGCGCAGAAAAATCCCGGTGCATTTCTCGATTTGAATGCGTATCCGCTGCAAGGCGTGCAGGTCGTGGACGAGCACACCTACCGCATCGAGATACACGGCAAGTACCCGCAGTTCACCTACTGGCTGGCGATGCCGTTCTTCGCACCGATGCCGCACGAGGCCGAGCGGTTTTATGCACAACCGGGGATGCGCGAACGCAACCTGACGCTGGACTGGTGGCCGGTCGGCAGCGGGCCGTATTACCTGTCCGAGAACAACCCGAATCAGCGCATGGTGTTGAGCCGCAACCCGTATTACGACAGCGAACGCTACCCGGATCAGGGAGAAGCCGGTGATGCGCAGAACGGGCTGCTGGCGGATGCGGGCAAGCCGCTGCCGTTGATCGACAGGGTGGTGTTCAGCCTGGAAAAGGAAACGATCCCGTACTGGAATAAGTTCCTGCAGGGCTATTACGACGCTTCCGGCATCAGCTCGGACAGCTTCGATCAGGCGGTGCAGGTAGCTTCCGGCGGCGAGGCGGTGGTGACCGACGAGATGCAGAAGCAGGGCATCACGCTGGCCACTTCGGTGGCGACTTCGACGATGTACACCGGCTTCAATTGGCTTGATCCGGTGGTGGGCGGCAATAGCGAGCGTGCTACCAAGCTGCGTCGCGCGATCGCGATCGCGGTGGATTTCGAGGAGTATGTCTCGATCTTCGCGAACGGGCGCGGCATTGCGGCGCAGTCGCCGATTCCGCCCGGCATCTTCGGCTATCGCGAGGGGGAGGCGGGCATCAATCGCCAAGTGTATGACTGGGTCGGCGGTGCGCCGAAACGCAAGCCGGTTGCCGAAGCGAAGCGGCTGCTCGCCGAGGCGGGCTATCCGGACGGCGTGGATGCGCAGACGCATCAGCCGCTGGTGATCAATCTGGATACCACCGCTGGCGGTGTCGGCGGCAAGGCGCGTCTCGACTGGCTGCGCAAGCAGTTCGACAAGATCAACGTGCAACTGGTGGTGCGCAGCACCGACTACAACCGCTTTCAGGACAAGATCCGCAAGGGTGACACGCAGATGTTCTACTTTGGCTGGAACGCCGATTATCCCGATCCCGAAAACTTTCTGTTCCTGCTGCATGGCGCGCAAGCCAAGGTAGGCAAGGGCGGCGAGAATGCCGCGAATTACAGCAACCCGGAATATGACAGGCTGTTCGAGCAGATGAAGAACATCGAAAACAGCCCGGCACGTCAAAAAATTATCGACGAAATACTGGAGATACTGCGCCGCGACTCACCGTGGCTGTGGGGCTTCCATCCAAAAAATTACGTGTTGCAGCATGGCTGGCTGCGCAACGTCAAAGCCAATATTATGGCCAACAATAAGCTCAAATACTGGCGCGTGGATGCCGCGCAACGCGATGCATTGCGCCGGCAATGGAACCAGCCGGTGCGCTGGCCGCTGTGGCTGTGCGCCGCAGTGTTATTGTTGCTCGGCGTGTGGATGCGGCGTGTATTGCAGAAACGCGATGAGGCGAAATGATTTTCGGAAGAGTATAGTGTGCCCGGCGAAGGCTAAAGAAATACAGGTTTGAGCAAACTGTATCATGGTATGTGGATGCTTGTAGGTAACTGCGTTGGCGCTTGGTCAGCGTGGATCGCAATGGTGAATGTGCCAGATGAGTGCAGATAATTTACCTGATATTACGCAAGAAAACATGATCTTCCCCGCTTTTGTCTCCAGGCGGGAAGACGGGGTGTTTGTCGGTTTGCCGGACCTGCATAAAGCTGGTGGTTTTGAGCTTTTCGTCGACCGCCTGTTTAGTGGAGAGATGTTATTCTCCGAACTGGACTATGGCTCTTTTCTCAAACTGCTTTATGACGCTGATTGGCTGGCCGTAGCCCAAGCCGAGTCCACCGAATTAAAACTCGCTGCAAAAATCATTCCCTTTCCGCCGCAACGCCAGGAACTTTACAAAGAACCCAAGGTGATTGGGGGCGGCAAACAGGCCGAGTATGTTTTCGAGCCAGTCAGCATTGAAGAGGCCTATGAGGAGCCGGTTTATGGCGAGCCTGATGAAAACGGTGTCGCACCGGTCATCGAAACGGTGAGTAAAACCAGGTTGTTGCCGACAAGACTGGATTTCGATGAGTTTGTCGCGGCGATGTGGCTGAAAGGGGTTAAATTCGGCATCGATGAGAAAACAGTGTGTCAGGCGATTGCATGCGACACAGTTATGCGCATGACGGTGGCCAAATGCCTTGAACCTGTTGCAGGGCGCGATGCCGAAATATTGGAGGTGCGCGGCGATTTGCATTGCGACAATTCGCCAAAAATACTGGCGAGCGGCAAGGCCGATTTGCATAGCCGCAAGAACCGCTTCCCGCAAATACACAAGGAAACACCGTTGATCAAGAAGGTGCCCAGAGTATTGGGCAAACCGGGATTCAAGGTGACAGGCGAGGTTGTCGAGCCGGAAATACCGAAAGACCTGGATTTGTCTGCGATGGCCTCAGCCGGAACATTAGTCAAACAATGTCCGGATGGCGAATACATCGTGTCGTCGATGGACGGCTTCCTGATGTTCGATGAACAAACAAAGAAAATAACCGTTTCCGAAAAAATCGAGAATAAAGGAGGCGTCAGCACCAAGACGACCGGCGATTTGGTGCTGGATGTGGACGAATACATCGAGCATGGCGAGGTGCAGGAAGGCTGTACAGTGAAGGGAAAGCACATGACTTTCCTGTCGGATGTTTTTGGCAATGTCATTTCCCAGAGCGGCAATATTTTTATCGCGAAAAATTTGACTGGCGGGCTTGCCGAATCGCTCGGAGGCAATGTTACGGTGGGCACGCAGGTTTCCTGTGCGGTTATTCGTGCCCGCGAGGGCGAAGTGACGGCTGCTTATTGTGAAAATTCGACGATTACCGGCAAAACCATACATATAGAGCATGCCGTGAATTGTGAATTGATCGCCGATGAAATATTTGCCGGGAATATCGAGGGTTGCCTGGTTGCTGCGAAAAAAATCAAGATTACTTCAATGGGCGACTGCAGAGGCCAGGAATCTCTGGTAACGATGTTGCTTCCCGACTTGTCGTCATTCGATCGCGATATTGCAATCCATAAAGCGGAAATTGCCGAAGCTCAAGGCATTCTCAAAGAGAAGATGCAGAGAGTTGAATTGTTGAAATCGGATACGGAGTTTGCGAAATATCTGGTGCTGTATGAAAGAATTAAAAGCGGTGCGATCAAGTTGACCGCTGAGCAAGCGGGTGGATGGCGGCAACTGATGGAAAGAAACGCCATCATGGCCAATAAGCTGACCAAGGTGGAGGCAGAGGTAAGCGCGTTGAATCTCTCGCTCAAGGAGGCCGAGGAGAAAATTGCCGGTATCAAGCGTGAACGTGATGGAATGGATGAGGGTATCTCATGTGTCATAGACGCGATCACCGGTCAGACTATCGTGCAAACGATGAGATCGGCTTATGGCGTCGAAAAACTCGGCGTCTTGCCGAGTAAAGGTATCAGGGAAGTTTTACAAAAAGTGGATGGTTATAAGGCGCGATTTTTTTCCGGCGGCACTGGATCAATCGACTGGATTCCGGAAAAGCCATCAGATTCCTGATGTTGTGCTGCCGGAATTTTCAAACAGCCATTCTGATCATCTGGTGGCTGTTTGGCCGAATTGGCGATCCGCACCAACTCGGCCAAATGTAACGGCTGTTATCTGCGGGTGAAATCAATCAGGATTTGACCGGGTTCGCGGGAGACATAGTTGATCTCGATCGAATCGCCGTAGTGCTGAACCAATTGCGAAAGCAGCGGCAAAGGGTCATGGTCATTGCAGAAAAACATCGTTTCGCCGGGGTGCAGCGAATCCAGCGCGCCAAAAATGGCAGCATGGCGGAAACGTTTGGCGACACCGCGTGCATCAAACGGGTAACGCATGTCTGGGGAGGTAGAGTTGGCGCAGTTGTGTGACATTTGTAGCTCCTTTATCGGGGTGGTTAAGTAATTAATGCCCGACCATTTTAATAAGATATATTAAAAATGCAAGTTTTAAGTTCTGGTGCTCCGGGAGGCATCTCTGGCCGGTAGTTAGCAGGGTAGGATGCGGTGATAACCGCATCGTTTGCGATTGATGCGGTTCGCAAGCTCACCGCATCCTACGCCCGGGTATTACTTGAAGAGCCCTTTGATAGCGGAGCCGGTCTTGTCGAGTAATTCACTGGTCGCTTTCAGCATGCGATCAAAACTGAACGCGCCGGTCAGTTTTGCTTTCACCTCGGCGGCAATTTCCTGCCCCAGTTCGCCGGGGGTGATGCCCCCTTTGGCGCGGCCGATATCTTTCATTGTGATATCCGGCAGCGCCGCGCTGACCGTCTTGCCATTCATAAAGGCTGCGCTTGCCTGCGCCTTGGCATCACGGACGCTGAGTTCCTCGACGATCAGCTTTTTGCCTTCTTTCTTGTTGTTGTCAGGAGCGCCCAGGTAAGCCCCGATATTTTTTTGCAGCGCATCGATATTGGTCATCGTATCGCCTTTTTCATAGATCACATCCGGGGCATTTACCGCGATATGGCGAATCAGGATCACGTTCGTGGCGACCGAGGCAATATCGATGGCGACATCGATCTGATCCACTTTGAGCAGATGGGTGGTTTTGAATCCGGCCGGGTTGCCTATCGTCAAGTTGCTGATTACACCCCTGCCATCGCCGGGGGTGATCTTCACGGAGCCGACGCTGACCTTTGCCTGCGTCATCGCGCTGCCGTATTTTTCAATGGCATCCTTGACGAGGTTGTCGAGATTGCCGGAAAGCCAGAACAGCGCGATGCCGATCAGGATGAGCGGGATCAGCAGCGCGGCGATAATTTTTTTCATGATTCCATCTCCCGGAAATGTGCGGCATGGCGTGAAACAAGCGGGATATTTTCCCACAAATCATGTGCCCGCAGATTACGCAAGGTTAAAGCAAAAAAACAGTCCGGAGATGACGGGTGTTGCGTTGCTCCCACCCCGCACTTGCTTTTCATTCACCGCCCGTTTCCAGCGCCTTGCACAAAGCCTCGGTTTGTTCAGGCTGATCGAGCGCCGCACCGCTGATCCAGAATACATCCTCGGCGCGGCTGCCCAGTGTATTGATCTTGGCGCGGTGCAGGCGGATGTCGCGCTTGTCCAGAATCAGCGCGATGCTGGCCAGCAGGCCAGGGCGGTCGCCGGCTACCAGCGAGAGCACGTACATTCCCTTGTGGTCCGGTTTGATTTCGGCTTCGGTGCTGATCGGGAAGTGTTTGAGCTGCCGGTTGATGCGCCCTGTCGCGGCGACTACGATCGGCTTGGCTTGCGCAATCTGTTGCGCCAGTTCGAACTCGATGTAGGGCATGATGTCGCGGTATGCCGTATCGCCGCGTGTGGCTTCCAGTACCTGAAAACTGTCCAGTGCGTAGCCGTGCTGCGTGGTGTGGATCTTGGCGTCGACAATCGTATAGTTCATTCGCGCAAAGAAATTGCAGATGCGCGCAAACAGGGCGCGCTGGTCATGGCAATACACCATCACCTGCAACCCTTCGCCAGCGCGGCTCATGCGGGTTTTTACAACAGGCGTATCGGCATTGACCTTGAATGCCAGCAGGCGCGTATGCCAGACGATCTCGTGCGGCGCGTGATCCAGGAAATAGCTGTCGTCGAGCTGCGCCCATAACAACTGGTAGGAGTCGGGCGGCAGCGCATAAAGGTTGAGCGAGTCGGCCGCAACGCGGCGGATCTCGCCGAGCTGATCGGCAACTTTGCCGTCGCTCAGGTAGCGGCGCGCCTGGCGGAACAAGTCTTCCAGCAGCCGGGCTTTCCAGGCGTTCCATATTTCCGGGCCGGTGCCGCGCACATCCGCGACGGTCAGCAGATACAACGCGACCAGATAGCGGTCGTTCTTGATCTTGCCGGCGAAATCCGCAATCACCTCCGGATCGGACAGGTCCTGCTTTTGCGCCGTGGCGGAAAGGGTGAGATGGTGTTCGACCAGCCACACGATCAGATCGGTGTCGATGCGGCTGAGTTGGTGCTGGACGCAAAATGCGCGCGCATCTTTCTTGCCCAGTTGCGAGTGGTCGCCGCCGCGCCCCTTGGCGATGTCATGGAACAGTCCGGCGATATACAGTATCTCCGGGCGGGCGAATTCGCTTATCAATTTACTGCACAGCGGAATTTCCTGCGCAAGCTCCGGGACGAAGAAGCGGCGCAGGTTGCGCACCACCATCAGGGTATGCTCGTCCACCGTATAGACATGGAACAGGTCATGCTGCATCTGGCCGACAATGTGCCCGAAGGCGGGGATGTAGCGGCCGAGAATGCCGTACTGGTTCATGCGCCGCAGCGCATGCAGGACGCCATGCGGCTGGCGCAGGATTTCCATAAAGCGCGCCCGGTTCACCGGATTGCGGCGGAATGCCACGTTGACCCGGTGCTGTGCGCGCCACAGCGCGCGCAATGTCCTGGCGCTGAGATCGGTCAGCTCGCCATGTTGCGCCATCAGCAGAAACAGCTCGAAGATCGCCTCGGGTGTGTGCTCGAATAATTGCTCGTCGCGGATTTCCAGCAGTGTGCCGACTATGCTGAAACGCTCGTTCAGCGCGCGTTGCAGTGGTTTTTCGTGGAATAAATAATCATGCAGGTTCTGCAGCATGATGGTGTTGAACTGGCGCACCGCCAGCCGGGTGCGGTAATAGCGCTGCATCAGATGTTCGCTGGCGCGGCGGTTGGCCGAGGCATGGACGCCCATCTGTTCGGCGAGCGGCGTCTGGAAATCGAACAGCAAGCGGTCCTCGCGGCGCCTGGCGATGTAATGCAAACGGGCGCGCAGCATCGCCAGCAGCGTGCTGTGGCGCGCAAGCTGGCGCGCCTCGGCGGCCGTGATCAGGCCGATTTGTGCGAGCTCGCTCCAGTGCGTCCCCAGGCCGGCCGCGCGCGCGATCCAGGTGACGGTCTGCAAATCGCGCAGCCCGCCCGGGCTTTCTTTCAGGTTCGGTTCGAGGTTGTAATCGGCTTCGGCGTAGCGCGCGTGGCGCTTCTGTTGCTCTTGCAGTTTGGCGTTATAAAAGGCGCGCAGGTCGAGGTGCTGCTGCACGGTGGTGCACAGTTCATTGAACAGTTGTTTGTTGCCGCACAGCAGGCGCGCTTCGAGCAGGTTGGTTTGCACGGTGATGTCGGCGGACTCGTTCATGCATTGCTCGATGGTGCGGACACTGTGGCCAACCTCCAGGCCAATGTCCCACAATGCTCCGATCAGTTGATGCAATTGTTGCTGCAAGACTTCATTTGGCTCGGCATCCAGCAGGATCAACAGGTCGATGTCCGATTTCGGGTAGAGCTTGCAGCGCCCGTAACCGCCCACCGCCGCCAGCGCGATGTGGTCAGGCATCGCGAGTTGCCGCCACACGTTGCGCAGGTAGCGGTCGATCAGGCGGGTGTGCGCGGCGAGCAGGCGCGCCGGCTTCTTGTGTTTCAGGAAATCCTGTTCGAGCGCCGAGCGTTCATCGCGCAAGGACTTGCGCAACGTGGCAATGAGATCGTCAGGCTGGAGGGGGAGGGCAGCCATCGGAGACGGTCAGCACTTCGAAACCGGTGCCGGTGACGAGTATCGTGTGTTCATATTGCGCCGACAGGCTGTGATCCTTGGTGACCACAGTCCAGCCGTCGCCCAGATGCTTGATCGCCGCCTTGCCCGCGTTGATCATCGGCTCGATCGTAAAGGTCATGCCGGGTTCAAGTTTTATCCCGGTTTTCGGGCGCCCGTAATGCAGCACCTGCGGCTCTTCATGGAAACGCTGGCCGATACCGTGGCCGCAGAACTCGCGCACGACGCTGTAGCCCAACGGCTCGACGAAGCTCTGGATCGCATGGCCGATATCCCCCAGATAAGCGCCCGGTCTGACCGTACGGATGCCGCGCCACAACGATTGCCAGGTGACCTCGCACAAGCGCCGCGCCTGGATCGAAGGTTCGCCGACATAGAACATGCGGCTGCTGTCGCCGTGGTAGCCATCCTTGATCACGGTGATGTCCAGATTGACGATATCGCCGTTCTTCAGCGCCTTGTCGCTCGGCACGCCGTGGCACACCTGGTGGTTGATCGAGGTGCAGATGGATTTCGGATAGGGCGCATGCCCGTGGGGCGCGTAATCGAGCGGCGCGGGAATGGCCTTCTGCACATTCACGATCAGGTCGTGGCACAGCTTGTCCAGTTCGTTGGTCGTAACACCCGCCTTGACGAACGGGGTGATGTAATCGAGCACCTCGCTGGTCAGTCTTCCGGCGATGCGCATCTTTTCGATTTCTTGCGGGGTCTTGATCGTAACGGCCATGTTTGTTCGATTGCTTTAAGGGTGGGACGAGAATATCACGCGCTTCCGAATGCCGACAAATACTTCGCTTATCGGGCGTATCTCGGCAAGATTCCGCCGGAATCTTCTCCAGCAATACTGGCGCCTGTTTGCATAAGCCTGCGGATCATGGGCACAGCCCCAGCGCGCAGCTCTTCCTGAAGTCCTCTTGCACTGCGGCGAAATCGCCGAGCATGCGGTTGACCAGTGCCCGCCCATAATAAGATCTGGCGTTGTCCGGGTCGAGCGCGATGGCGCTATCATAATCACGCAATGCCTTCCGGTATTCACCAAGCAGATAATAAGCGGCGGCACGATTGCCGTATGCCAGCCCAAAGGGCAGTATGCCTATGGTCTTGCTGAAATCGGCAATGGCTTCTTCGTACCGTTTGAGTTTCCCCAGCTCGGTGCCCCGGTTGTAATAAATACGATCGGCGCCGAATACATTGTGCTTGTCGCGCACCAGCTTCTCGGCATCGTCCCACAACAAAAAAGGCGACGAGAAAGTGTTCAGCCGATTCAGCGCCAGCGGTATCAGCAGCAGGCTGACGATACCCAGCAGGATAAAAGATTTTTTGGTGGCGAACCGTTCAAATGCCACCGGGAGTGCGACGAACAACCCCGGCATCCACAAATAACTGCGGTAGAGTACGAAAGGTTCCTGGATACGCACGGCGGAGAATTCTGCCAAGAAAAAAATCCACGGGAACAGCAGGGCAAACCCCAGCAACCCTTTCCTTCCCTGTTTCAGCAACAGCCAGACCGAGATGCAGGGGTAGGCCAGGAAGCCGAGCAGGCCGAGCGTGTGCGGCCAGCTCAGGAATGACATCGCAAACGGCTCGCGCATGTCCACCGACATCCAGGCCGGATCCGGCAGCAACCACAACAATAAATATTTAAAGAACAGGCAGGACTGGTTAAGAATGCTGAGCAAGTGAGCATTCGGCAAATCCAGCAGCCCTTGCGCCTGTGCGGATAGTTCGAGCATTCCGGGCGCACTCGGCTCATAGGCTTGCCCCACAACCCCTTTGGCGCTCAACAGCACAATCACTGCGATCGGCGCCGCCAGAATGTAGTAAGGCGCAATTTGCCGAAACAATGTTGCGGAGGGCTTGCGGATCAGAAATGTCAGCGCCAGCGCCACGCCCGGCGCCGCAATGCTGTGCTCTTTGGAATACACGGCGGCGAAATAGCACAGGGCTGCGGCCAGCATCCAGCGCCAACTGCCGCGTGTCAATCCTTCCAAGTAGGCAAGCAGCATCAACACAACAAACAAGGTTGCCATCAGAATGGAGCGCTGAATGATGTAAGCCGCGCCATACACGGCAACCGGGTGAAAAACAAAGATCAGCGCGCCAAAGAAAGCAAACCAGCTTAACGTGGACAGGGCGCTATTTGGTGCATCGTTCCCGCCCAGCGTGAGCCGGAACAGCTGCCGTAACAGGAAAAACAAGGCAATGGCATTGGCTGCGTGCAACAACACGTTGCCCAGTTTTAGCCAGAATGTGTCGGGGCCAAACCAATCTACAGTGCGCCCCAGTGATGCGTACGACAGCCAGCGTAAATCGAGGCTGAAGCAGCTGTGGCTGAATCTGGAAAGGGCTTCGGGAGATGCAAAGAATTCGATATCGTCAAAAACAAGCGGAGCGGATAGCGACCCGCCATATAACGCGAGCGTAGCCAGCAGCAACAGGCCAATCTGAATGCAGGTCTGGAATAACAGGCTTCGATTCTTCATTGCAGGTTGCTTCACAATTAAATAGGATGACCGGTATATAGCTGCGGCAATTGCACATCATTAACTTCACAAACCTTTTGGGGGAATTACTGGTAGCGCAATGCCTCTATCGGGTCGAGTTGTGCGGCTTTGCGCGCCGGATAAAAACCGAAGAAAATACCTATCGTTGCGGCTACGCCAAACGCCACAACGACGGAACTGCCAGAGATGATGACCATCGTGCCGGTCAGCGCATTGACCAGCAGCGCGCCGCCGATTCCCAATAGCAACCCGATGAAGCAACCCGCCACAGAGATGATGATCGCTTCCAGCAGGAATTGCAGCAGGATGTCACGCTCGCGTGCGCCGATCGCCATGCGGATGCCGATCTCGCGGGTGCGCTCGGTCACCGAAACCAGCATGATGTTCATGATGCCGATGCCGCCCACCAACAGCGAGACCGAGGCGATCGCGCCGAGCAGCAGCGACATCACGCGCGTGCTCTCTTCGGCAGAATCGGCCACGGCGGTAAGGTTGCGCAGGAAAAAATCGTTGTCCATGCCTTCGCGTATCCGGTGGCGCTGGCGCAGCAGTTCGGTCATCGATTTTTCGACTGCGGGCATGAGTTCCTGGGTGGCGGTCTGCACCATGACCATGCGCACCGACCCCGGGAACTGGGAGCCGAACACTTTGCGCTGTGCGGTGGTGAGCGGAATGATGATGGTGTCGTCCTGGTCGCGCCCATCCATACCTTGGCCCTTGGTTCCCAAGACGCCGAGCACCATAAAAGGGCTTTGCCGGATGCGGATGGTCTTGCCGACCGGATACTCATCGCCGAACAGGTTTTGTGCGGCGGTCTTGCCGATCAGCGCGACACGCGTGGCGGAGCGCACGTCCGAATCGGTGAAGGCTGCACCGGCAACTATTGCCCAGGAACGTGCGTCCAGATAAGACGGCGTGCTGCCGATGATGGAAGTGTTCCAATTGTTCGGCCCATAGACGATTTGCGCGTTGCCGGGGTGTATCGGCGCGACGGTTTGCACGCCGTCGAGCTCGGCGACGGCCTCTGCATCGCTGACCGTCAGCGTGAGATTGCCGCCACCGCCGGAGCGCACTCCGCCCGCCGTGCTGCTGCCGGAGAGCAGCACGAACAGATTGCTGCCCATCGCGGCAATGGTTTGCTTGATCGCATACTGCGCGCCTTGCCCGATCGACATCATCAGCACCACCGCGCCGACGCCGATCACCATGCCGAGCATGGTCAGCAGCGTGCGCAGCCGGTTTGCGCCCATTGCGCGCCAAGCCTCGCCGAGCATCGCGAAAAATCCAGATTTCATCCCAACTGCGGCGTTGCGTAAAAAATTTCTTGCTTGCATATAAACCATATGCGGCGCGGCAAAATTTTTTGCGCGCCTTGCATTTGGGCGAACTCTGAATTTTTAGATGTTCCCATCATGCTGTTACCTCCTGTGTAAGTTCGTCGCTGACGACGCGCCCGTCATGGAAGCGCACCTGGCGTTTGGCATGTTGTGCGATGTCCATTTCATGGGTGACCAGCACAATCGTGATGCCTTCGCGGTTGAGCTCTTCAAACAGTTTCATGATTTCTTCGCTGGTCTGGCTGTCCAGGTTGCCGGTGGGCTCGTCGGCGAGCAGCAGGCGGGGGCGGTTGATCAGCGCACGTGCAATCGCCACACGCTGCTGCTGGCCACCGGAAATTTTGTTGGGCATGGATGCCGCGTAATCTCCCAGGCCGACCTTGGCGAGCAGTTCCCGGGCGCGCTGTTGGCGATCTTCGCGTTTAACACCGCCATAGATCAGCGGCAGCGCCACATTATCCAGCAGCGTCATGCGCGGCAGCAGGTTGAAACCCTGGAATACGAAGCCGATCGTGCGATTGCGCAGCAAGGCCAGCTCGTCCTTGCCCAGTTCCGCAACGTCGCGGCCATCCAGCACATAGCGGCCGGCGCTGGGTTTGTCGAGGCAACCGAGCAGATTCATGAACGTGGATTTACCTGAACCAGATGGCCCCATGATCGCGACAAATTCGCCGGGAGCGATGCACAAGTCCACGTCTTTCAATGCCGGAAACAGCCCGGCGGAAGTTTCATAAGACTTGTGCAGGCCTTCGATGCGGATGACGGGGTCGCTCATCAGAACATTCTCATCGGCGGCCCACTGCCAGTTTTAGGTTTGCTGGCTGCTTGCGCTTCGCCAACGACCACCTGATCGCCCTCCTTAAGTTCTCCGCCGGTGATTTCGGTGTTGCGGTTGTCGGTGATGCCGAGTGACACGCTGACCGGCACCGGTTCGCCTTTTTCGAGCACATACACCTTGCCAGAGAATGCGTCGCGTTTGGGCTTGGCGGTATCTCCGCCGGGTTTTCCGCCGCGCTTTTGCGTGCCGTCAGGCTGACCGTCAGCAGGTCTTTTGTTGTCGGGTTTGAAGCGCAGCGCAGCGTTGGGAACCAGCAGCGCCTCCTTGCGTTCGGCCACCGCGATGCTTACATAAGCGGTCATGCCGGGCATCAGGATTTGCTCGGGGTTGTCCACGTTGACCACGACATCGTAGGTAATCACGTTTTGCTGGTTGATCGCGTTAAGGCGTATCTGCCTGACCTCACCTTTAAAATTTCGTCCCGCGAAGGCATCCACGGTGAAGCGCACCGCCTGGCCGACGCGAATGCTGCCGATATCCGCTTCGGCGAAGTTCGCATCGATCTGCATTTTCGATAAATCCTGCGCGATTTTGAACAGCGTCGGCGTTTGCAGGCTGGCAGCGACGGTCTGTCCGACATCGACCGAGCGGTCCACAACGACACCGGATACCGGCGAACGGATTACAGAGTAGGCGAGATTGGCGCTGTCTTTTTCGACGGTGGCGCGTGTCAGTTGCAATTGTGCCCTGGCAGCTTTTTTGGCTTGCACCGCAGTATCCAGCTCCTGTTTGGAAACATATTCCTGCACAAACAGCGTGCGCATCCGCGCTTCATTCGCGGTGGCCAATTCCAGCGAGGCAGTCGCGCTTTGCACGTTGGCCAGGCTTTGCTTCTGCTGCGCGGCGAGCAGCGCATCATCCAGCTCCAGCAAAATCTGTCCTTTTTCGACCTTGCTGTTGAAATCGACATAGAGCTTTTTCACCGTGCCGGAAACCTGTGTGCCTACATTGACCAGCGTCACCGGATTGATCGTGCCGTTGGCGGAAACGGTCTGCCGGATGTCGCCCTTCTCGACGGCCTGTAAGCGGTATGGCTGCTCGGTTGAAGACAGGTAAATCTGGCGATATATCGCGATGCCTGCGGCGATCGCGACAATCGCGAGCAGGAGCAAAGCGATCGGGGAGCGCATTAATTTTTTCACTGTAGGCCTTTCTGTTCTGCCTTCTGGTCAGGCAACGCTTGCAATACGTCGGCATCCAGATTGCCCATCGCCTGGGCGAGCGTGGCACGGCTGACGTTCCAGTTGAACGTGGACTGGATACGCTGCTGGCGTGCGCTGGCCAAGGCGCTTTGCGCGTTCAGCACATCCAGTATGTTGCCCATCCCGGCCTTGTAACGGCCGAGTGCGACACGCTCGGATTGCTCCGCGCTGCCGAGCAGATCGGCAGTAGTGCGCAACGATTGCGTTGCCGTGATCAGGTTCTGGTAAGCAGTCCAGACAT
Source organism: Gallionellaceae bacterium (assembly GCA_019753125.1). GTDB lineage: Bacteria > Pseudomonadota > Gammaproteobacteria > Burkholderiales > Gallionellaceae > Gallionella. The sequence goes on from JAIELH010000004.1 coordinate 17,973, forward strand.
CCAGCGCCACTTTCAGGCGCAAACCTTGCAGCCTTGCTTTTTGAGTTTCCACTTGAGCTTCGGCAGCATGTATCCTGTAAGTCGGCGCATAGCCGGAAAAGAGCGGTACGCTTATGCTGACTCCTACCGATGAGCCCTGAGAAGCAATTCCTGCGCTGCTGCTCTGATTGGCCGAAGCGGTCAGTGAAACAGAGGGTTTGCTCGCCGCGCGCGCCGCATCCGCACCGGCCTCCGCAGCCTTCAGTTGCGCGGCGGCAGCTTGCAGGTCGGGGCGGTGCTGGCGCGCTTCCTCGATCAGGGCGCCCACATCGCGCTCGAAAGTTCTGAGCGTTTCGTTTTCCGTCGAGTTGGCTGCACCCTCTTGAGGCGAACGCACAAGCGATGCATTGCGAGGAGAGGCGGTGCTTCCGGTGTCCGCCAGCGCCACATTTTGATTGGCATCCAGCCCAAGCAGGCTTGCCAGGCTGCCTTTCGCATTTTTCATGCTGCCTTCCGCAGTGATGCGGTTCAGCGTGGCCTGCGAATAGGCAGTCTGCGCCGACAGTTTGTCGGCAGGGGTTGCGCTGCCTGCCTGGTAGCGCGCTTGCGCGGCCGCGAAGCTTTCCTTTGCGGCGCGCTCCGACTCGCGTGCGGCATCCAGTGCGGCGATGGCTGCACCTGTCTGGTAAAAGGATTGCACCGCCGACAGGAATACCGACTGCACCGTGCTGTCCTGTGTGGAAAACGCTGCGGCCAGCAACTGGCGCGTATTTTCCAGATTGGCGGCGCGTGTGCCGAAGTCATACAGCAGATAGGAAAGGTTCAATCCGACATTGTGTTTATTGACATTCGTCAGCGCTCCAGTCCAGTTGCGCTCGCCGGATGCGCCCAAGCTCAAACTCGGCAAATAGCCCGCCTTGCTTACGCCAACCTGCGCCGCCTGTACGCGCGAACTTGCCCACACCTCGCGGGTTTGCGGGTTGTTGCACAAGGCCAGATTGACCACGTCCGGCAAGTTGAGCGCGCCGCCCGGCATTGTTGCCGCGCATGGATCGCCGGCCGCGCCACCAGCGCGCAATGCGGGCCTGAGCGGCAGCATTGCCTTCGTGCCGAACGGGTCGGCAGCCTCTTCGGCAAGCGCCAGGCTATTCGAGAGGCAGCATAGGGCAATGGCGCAACGTGTCAGATAAAGGCGCATGAGCGGGAAATAGGTTTTTTTGTTTTTTGAGTATAGCGGCTCGGCATTATTCGTACCCGGTTTTTTGTAAGAAATTGTATCGCCGCCAATCGCGCAAATACAGGGTGCGATAAGTTGTGGCTACAGTGTTTCGCCACGCGTTATATTGACGCGCGACATCCTGTCACACTCTTAAAGTTGATTCTTCATTCATAACAATCCGCCCGCTTTTATTTTAAGAGCAACTGTAATCAAGGGAAAAAAATGAGCGGGAAGCAGGTGTTTGCATGGAGCGCGATTGCGCTGGCGGTCAGCGGTTTCTTTGCAAAAAAACGTCTGTGTACAAGGCGTAAACACCCGGGTGCGACAATATGTCGCATTTTAAATCTACTCTTTCATCTGTAGTATCCGCGCGTTTTTAAAAATCTATAAAGAGTCTTGGCTATCTGATAAAAGTATAGGGGGAGGCAGTAATGAACAAGCGGTTGGTTAATGGCGGGAAATTATTTGCGTTGAGCTGTATCTATGTGAGCGTCATGAATGCGGCGCTTGCGGCGGATGAACCGAAAGCAATGGATGAGGTTAGCGTCTATGGTGAGCGCCCAGCTGCTTTCCGCAACATCACCACCTCCACCGAAACGGCGAGCAAGGTGTTGATCGAAAGCACCAACGTCATTAACACCGAGGATGCGGTGAAATATCTGCCGAGCATCCAGATACGCAAACGCTATATCGGCGACCGCAATGCCATTCTCTCATCACGCAATGCGGGCACGATCGACAGCGCCCGCTCGCTGGTCTATGCGGATAATGTCCTGGTGTCGATGCTGTTGGGCAACTCCTATAGCTTTGCGCCGCGCTGGTGGTTCGTTGCGCCGCAGGAAATCGAGCGCGTTGACGTCAGCTATGGCGCCCATTCTGCAGCTTATGCGGGCAATGCGGCCGGCGTCGTCATGGTCATGAAGTCGAGGATGCCCGAGAAGTTTGAGGCATATGCCGATGCACAAGCCTTTTCCCAGCCATTCAAACTCTACGGCACCGATGAAACTTATAATGGCTCGCGTGTGGGCGTCTTCCTCGGCAATCGGAATGGCGATTTGCGCTGGACGCTGAATGCGGGCCACTTTGAGAATACGGGGCATCCGCAAATGTTTGCGGCGGCTGCCCGCTCGGTGGCGGCACCCGGGGCAGCGCCGGTGGTGACGGGCTACATTTGGGACAAAGACGCGAAGGGTGCAGATCGCGTGGTCATGGGCGCCACCAGTATTGACCACAACATTCAGGACAACGCCAAGGTCAAGCTTGCCTACGATTTTTCCCCAGGCTCGCGGTTCACCTACACGCTGGGTTATTGGCAAAGCGATTCCGATGCCAACGTGCAAAGCTACTTGCGCGATGCGGCCGGCAATCCTATCTACAGCGGCAATGTGAACATCGACGGCTCCAGCTACACACTGGCCAACACGGCCATGCAGCCCAGCAAACGCCTTGAAGAACATTGGATGAACAGCCTGACCTGGCGTTACGACAAGAAACAGGAAAGCGACTGGGCGTTCGAGGCTGCGCTGACGAAATACGAATTCGGCAAAGACACCACACGCAGACCTACCGTTGCGTTGCCGGCTGCATCGGGCGGCGGCGCAGGGCAGGTTCAGCTTCAGGATGGAACTGGCTGGCATACAGCGGATGTGCGCGCGGATTGGCGCCCGGAGCGCGGCAAGCGCGGACACGACGTTGCCTTCGGCTTCCACCACGACCAGCACACCCTCAATGACCGGACTTACTCGAACGCGAACTGGCTTGCCGGAGACATGACCACCGTCAATGCGGGCAACACGGGCAAGACGGAAACGCGGGGGCTGTATGTCCAGGATGCGATCAGCATGAAACATGACATAAAGTTAACCCTGGGCCTGCGCTACGAGCAATGGCGCGCATTTGGCGGCACCAAGACGAATGCGGTGCCAGTGACTGTAGCTTACCCGGAGCGCAGCGAGAACTATACCTCGCCGAAGCTTTCTCTTTCCTGGGCGGCGACCGAAGATTGGCTGCTGCGCGGCTCGCTGTCGCGTGCCGCACGCTTTCCCACGGTCACCGAACTGTTCCAGGGCGTAGTCTCGGGCACAAGCGTTATCAACAACGATCCCAATCTCAAGCCTGAGAAGATATTGGCCGGCGAACTGGCAGCCGAGCGCGATCTTGGCGGCGCCGGCAACTTGCGCGTCTCGCTTTTTGAGGATAACGTGACCGATTACCTGACGCGCCAGACCAACACTACCGTGGCCCCGACAGTGACCAATATTCAAAACGTTGACAAGGTTCGCGTTCGCGGCATGGAGACAAGCATGCAGCGGCGCAACGCGTTCATGCAGGGGCTTGATCTGACCGGTAGCCTGACCTACGCAGACCCCAAGATTCTCGCGAATAACAACAATCCGGCCAGCGTGGGCAAACAGATGATTCGCATCCCCAACTGGCGGGCGACGCTGGCCGCAACCTGGCGTCCAAATGACACGATGGACTTTACGCTTGCTGGCCGGTATAGCGGGAGGCAGTACGGCGAGCTCGACAACAGCGATACCAACGACAAGACATATGGCGGGTCAAGCCAGTTCTTCGTCATGGACGCCAAATTCAACTACCGTTTCGATAAACGCCTCTCGATGGCCGTTGGCGCGGACAACCTGAACAACGAAAAATACTACGCGTATCATCCATATACGCAGCGCACGTGGATTGTGCAGCTCAAGGGCAGTCTATAACTGGAGGGTATCTCGAAAAACCGTAGCGGCGGCTTTCTGGTTGCCGCTTATTCCATGATGCAACTCATGTTTCATGCCGAATGAAGTATTATGCCAAGTATGGTTCAGAATGTGCGGGAAACGGTTTTTAACCATAGAGATTGGGATAAATGAACAAAATATCGCTCGCCTTGTTTCTCTCTATAGTCAGTTTCGGTCAGGTTCTGGCTGAGGCGCAACCTGCCTCCGGGCAATCTCACGACATGGTGAAGATGTGGCAAGCGTCACTCGCGCGCCAGCCGCTTGCCGTTGCTGCCACATTTGACGCGAAAGGCAGGCTGTGGCTAGCCTCTGTGAAGGATGGCCATGTCATGGTGAGCCATTCTGATGATCGTGGGGAAACTTACAGCGCGCCAGTCAAGGTTAATTCAGAAGCCGAGCTCGTCGCTGCGGATGGCGAGAACCGCCCGAAGATACTGGTGGCCGGTAACGGCAATGTTTATGTTTCCTATACTCGCAGCCTGGAAACCCCTTTTGCCGGCAATGTCCGCTTCAGCCGTTCGACCGATGGCGGAAAAAGCTTTTCGGCGCCGATCACGGTGAATGACAACCACGAACTTTTTACGCACCGTTTCGACACAATGGGGGTAAACGGGCGCGGTCAGATTTACATTGCTTGGCTGGATAAGCGCGATGCTGCGGCTACTAATAAAAAAGGCGAGAAATACAGCGGTATTGCGGTTTATTACGCCGTTTCCGATGATGAGGGTAGAAGCTTCAAACCCAATATCAAGGCTACCGATCATTCCTGCGAATGCTGCCGTATCGCGATGGCGCTAGACACCGACGATTATCCTGTCATTACGTGGCGCCACATCTATGACACCAACATCCGCGATCATGCGCTGGTCAAGCTGGATGGAAAAATGGCGCCGCTGCGGCTCAGCCACGAAAACTGGAATATCGCCGCGTGCCCGCATCACGGGCCGTCGCTTTCCATCGCTTCGGACGGCATCTATCACGCCACCTGGTTCAACAATGCCGGCCTGTTCTATGCGCACTCGGCCGATCAAGGCAAGACTTTTTCCAAGCCGCTGAATTTCGGTGGCTTTGAAGCACAGGCGGCGCACCCTTATGTGCTCAGCCTGGGTAGTCGCGTCTATCTCGCATGGAAGGAGTTCGACGGAAATAACACCGGCATTTTTGTCATGGAATCCGGCGACGGCGGCAAGTCATGGTCTGAACAAAAAAGATTGGCGGCCACGTCTGATGCCTCCGATAACCCGCTGTTGATCAGCGAAAACAACCGGGCTTATCTGTCGTGGAATACCTTGAAGGAAGGGTATCGCCTGATCGAAATGACTGCGCAAAATAAATGAAGCGATTGGTTTTTTTGGCAGGTTTGAGCCTGGCTATATTGGCTTTCGCTCCGGCAGCAGCGGCGCAGGAAATAAAACCATTCTCCCAAGGCAGTTTTCAGCAGCTTGTTTCCGCACACAAAGGAAAACCATTCATCGTCAACTTCTGGTCGTTGAGCTGCGTCTATTGCAAGGATGAGTTGGGGATGTTCAAGAAGCTGACCAAAAAATACCCCAAGCTTGACCTGGTGCTGGTATCCACCGATACGCCCGAAGAAGTAAAATCCATTTCTGCGACTCTGGCAAAATTCTCCCTGAACAAGGCCGAGGCATGGGTATTTGCGGACAGCAACGCCGACCGTTTGCGTTTCGAGGTCGACAAGCGCTGGTATGGCGAACTGCCGCGCACTTATTTTGTGAGCGCAAAAAATGAGATGAAAGCCATCAGCGGCAAGCTTGAACAGAAAGATGTGGAGCAGTGGATAAACGGACAGTAGGGGATACCTGTTTTTCATAATATCTGCTTGAAGAATGCCATTATTTTACAGATACCAACAAACCGAAAAGGAGAGCACGATGAACAGAAGAGAATTATTGTTGAGCAGTTTGGCTATGGCTGGCGCGGCTGTGGTGGGCAACGCACAAGCCGCCGAGCATAAACATGACATGCATGAACATCACCATGATGCAGCGGCAAACAATGCGGCTGTTGCCGCAACGGCAGCAGATTGCCTGCAAAAAGGCGAGGTGTGCCTGAACCATTGCCTGGATTTATGGGCGCAGGGCGAGAAAGATATGGCCGCCTGCGCCAAGAGCGTGAATCAGTTGGTGGCGATGTGCGGCGCACTGCAACAACTCGCCAATCAGAATTCAAAACATCTGCAAAAACTGGCGACTGTGGCGATGGCGGTATGCAAAGAGTGCGAACAGGAATGCAGGAAATTCGAGAAGCATGAGACCTGCAAGGCATGTGCTGACAGTTGTGCAGCCTGTTACAAGGAATGCAAGAAAATCGCCGCTTGATGGCAATGCAGGTTGGCCATTGAACCCATGCATAGCGGATTGCGCGAGAAAATTGCATACCAATGATTGTTGCCCATGGCCCGATAGACATGCCGCTGCGTGACCGCGCGCTGATTGTAGCGGGAGTGGCGCTGATGCATGTTTCGCTGTTGTGGTCCTGGATGTCGCTGCCTAATTTGCCTAAACCGGCAAATCATGAAATGTCGGTCAGCGTGATGTTGCCCAGCCTGCCGCAACCTGTTCCGGCGGAACCGAAACCGGAATTGAAACCGGAATTGAAACCGGCGGTGAAACCTAAACCCACCGAACCGCAGCGCGTACAGCCTGCGCCGGATACGCCGGCAGAAACGCCGCAACCGCCGTCATTGGCGCAGTCAAGTGCGCCTGCCCAGCCGGTTGCCGCCCCGCCCAGCCTGCCGGATCGCGAGCCGGATTATCAGGCGTCCTACCTGAACAACCCGGCGCCGGCT
>JAIELH010000065.1 GCA_019753125.1 Gallionellaceae bacterium
CACCCCTTCAAGCAGCTTGTCCAGGGTGGCTGGGTCTATTGTCGTCATACGAGTCCTTTCTATTGAAACTCATTATCGTCGTATGACTTCTTTCACACAAAAATTCTGACAGGCTCCAGTGTTGCGTTCATTGAACATGTGCAAAGAGTACCTATATTCGTGGCTGATTCATACCTTAAGGGCACTTCAATTGATTAAAACATAACTCACTTCTTTTCTTCCTGCGCTCACCCGATTTTATTGGAAATCAGCGCCTAATCTTCAATTTCTGCAAACCGTAAAACTTTGAAAATCACATCAAAGTCGAAACCGCGCGATTGCAGGAAGCGCATCTGCCTGGCTTTTTCCTTGTCATCCTGCGGCAGCGTACCGAATTTTTTTTGCCAAACCTCGCGCGCCGCTTCCAGTTCGCTGTCTTTCAATCCGGGCAACGCCGCACTGATCAGCTCTTCGCCGATGCCCTTCTGGCGCAGTTCATGGGTGATGCGTTGTACGCCGAAGCGGTTGCGTTTGGCATGCAGCAATTGCGTCGCGGCACGGGCATCGGACAGCCAGCCGCGCGCGGCCAAATCATCCAGCAATGCGTCCAGGTTTTCCGGCCCAGCAGTACCCAATGCCTGCTCGAAACCCTCATCTGCCTGGACGTAAGGCAGCAACTTGCCGCGCAGTTCGGCGCGGCTGTACTCGCGGCGCGCCAGGTATTGCAGCGCACGCGCGCGCAGGTCTATCTCAGGCTTTTTCCTCGCCACCGGATTTAGCGCCAGCCTTCGCGCCCGATTTTCCGCCAGCCTTCGTGCCCGCCGCTTCGCCAGCATCGAGCAATGCCACGCCCAATGCCGCACGCACCTTGTTTTCGATCTCGAAGGCAATTTCCGGATGCTCGCGCAGGTATTCGCGCGCGTTATCCTTGCCCTGCCCGATCTTCTCGCCGTTGTAAGCGTACCAGGCGCCGGATTTTTCGATCAGCTTCTGCTGCACGCCCAGCTCGATGATCTCGCCTTCGCGCGAGATGCCCTCGCCGTACAGGATATCGAACAATGCCTCGCGGAACGGCGGTGCGACCTTGTTCTTCACCACCTTGACACGCGTCTCGTTGCCGATCACTTCGTCGCCCTTCTTGATCGCGCCGATGCGGCGGATATCGAGGCGCACCGATGCGTAGAACTTCAGCGCGTTGCCGCCAGTCGTGGTTTCCGGGTTGCCGAACATCACGCCGATCTTCATCCGTATCTGGTTGATGAAAATCACCAGTGTGTTGGAGCGCTTGATATTGGCGGTCAGCTTGCGCAGCGCCTGCGACATCAGGCGCGCATGCAGGCCCATCTGCGCATCGCCCATCTCGCCTTCGATCTCGGCCTTCGGCGTCAGTGCGGCAACCGAGTCGATCACGACCACGTCCACCGATGCGGAGCGCACCAGCATGTCGGCGATTTCCAGCGCCTGCTCGCCGTTGTCCGGCTGCGAGATCAGCAGGTCTTCGACCTTCACGCCGAGCTTCTGCGCGTACTGCGGATCGAGCGCGTGCTCCGCATCGATGAACGCCGCCGTGCCGCCCAGCTTCTGCATCTCGGCGATGACCTGCAAGGTCAGCGTGGTCTTGCCGGAAGATTCCGGCCCGTAAATTTCCACGACGCGACCGCGCGGCAGGCCGCCGACGCCGAGCGCGATGTCCAGCCCCAGCGAACCGGTGGACACCACCTGAATATCCTTCGCCACATCGCTCTCGCCCAGACGCATGATCGAACCCTTGCCGAACTGTTTTTCAATCTGGCTCAATGCTGCTGCGAGTGCCTTGCTTTTATTGTCATCCATTTGTTTACCCCTTTAGAAATTGGTGCAGAATTGTGGCACATCAATTCAAGTTTGTACAGAACGATCGTTCTCTACGATAAAAACCCGTCAATTCAGGCAATTTCAGACGCTTGCCCCAATAAATCCTGTACCCCTTGCAGTGCGATATGCACCGCCTTGGCGCGGATTTCCGAACGATTCCCGGCAAGGTGATGCATCCTGGCCAGCGTCATACCGTTTTTCAGCCCCCAAGCGAACCACACCGTGCCAACCGGTTTGTCCGGCGTGCCGCCTTCCGGCCCGGCAATCCCGCTCACCGCCAAGGCGACTTGTGCCGCGCTGTTGTCCAGCGCGCCCGCCACCATCTCACGTACCGTCGCCTCGGATACCGCACCGCGTTGATCGAGCGTCTCTTTGCTTACGCCCAGCATCTGCTGCTTGGAAAAATTGGAATAAGTGATAAAACCGCGCTCGAACCATGCCGAGCTGCCCGCCACATCGGTAATCGCCTGCGCCACACCGCCACCGGTGCAGGATTCCGCCGTCGCCAGCATCAGGCCATGTGCCTTGAGCAAACCACCGACTTGCACCGCCAGAATATCCATTTAAACCTCAAAACAAAATCTGTCCACGAAAGTCACAAAAGGCACGAAAGAAAACCCTGGACAAAAATTTTCGTATGTTTCGTGCATTTCGTGGGCCATGGTTTTTAACCCAGCCCGCGCGCCAGATCGTTCTGAATATCGACCACTGCCTCCAGTCCGACCGCGATACGGATCAGGCCGTCCGTGATGCCCGCTGCGGCGCGCGCCTCCGGTGCGATGCGCCCGTGAGTGGTGCTGGCCGGATGGGTGATCGTGGTCTTGGTGTCGCCGAGATTGGCGGTGATCGAGATCATCCGCGTATTGTCGATCACGCGCCATGCGGCCTCTTTGCCGCCCCCCGGGGACGAAGCGACTTCAAATGACACGATGCCGCCGCCGCTCTTCTGCTGTTTCATCGCCAATTGATGCTGCGGATGCGACGGCAAGCCCGGATAAAACACCCGCGCCACGTTCGGCTGAGCCTCCAGCCAGCGCGCCAATTCCAGAGCATTGGCGCTGTGCGCATCCATACGAACTTTCAGCGTCTCCAGCCCCTTCAGCAATATCCAGGCATTGAACGCGCTCAGCGTCGGCCCGGCGGTGCGCAGGAAGCCAAACACCGGCTCCATCAGCTTTCTGTTGCCCAGCACCGCGCCGCCCAGCACGCGCCCCTGCCCGTCGATATATTTGGTCGCGGACTGGATCACGATATCCGCACCCAGTTCCAGCGGGCGTTGCAGGATCGGCGTACAGAAGCAGTTGTCCACCGCCAGCAGCGCGCCACAGCCCTTCGCCACTGCCGCGATCGCGGCGATGTCGGAAATCTCGGTCAGCGGGTTGGACGGCGTTTCCAGAAAAAACAATCTGGTGTTGGGGCGCACCGCTGCCTGCCATTCGGTTGCATCGGTCGCGGAAACGTAAGTCGTCTCGACGCCGAATTTTTTGATGACATTGTTGAACAGGTTGATCGTCGCGCCGAAGATGCTGCGCGAGGCAACGATGTGGTCGCCCGCCTTCAGCAGCCCCATCACGCACGCCAGTATCGCCGACATGCCGGACGCCGTCGCGACGCATTGCTCCGCGCCTTCCAGCGCCGCGAGGCGCTCCTCGAACATCGTCACGGTCGGGTTCGTGAAGCGCGAATAGATGTTGCCCGGCTCTTCACCGACAAAGCGCGCGGAGGCCTGCGCGGCGCTCTCGAACACGAAGCTCGAAGTCATGAACAACGCTTCGCTGTTTTCGCCGAACTGGCTGCGCACCGCTCCGGCGCGCACCGCCAGGGTTTCCGGTTGCCATGTTTCCGTTTGATGGTTTTGTTCGCTCATTTATTCCTCATATCGGGCATGGCACTCGCCATGCTGGTTCTGCCATCTGTCTTCCGTCTTCTGTCCTCTGAACCTCACATCGAACTCAAACTCATCGCCAGATCCAGTTCCATCTGGTCGTCGTCCACCGGCTTGCTGGTCTTTTCGCTGCCGCGCCGCGCCTCGACTTCATACAGGTATTGCGGTGTGATGTCGCCGGTAATGTATTTTCCGTCGAAACAGGAGGCGTCAAAATCGCCGATGTTCGGGTTGCCCTTGCGCACCGCCGCCTTGAGGTCTTCCAGATCCTGGTAGATCAGGCCATCCGCGCTGATCTCGCGGCATATCTCCGCGTCGCTGCGCCCGGTGGCGATCAGTTCGGTGCGGCTCGGCATGTCGATGCCGTACACATTCGGGAAGCGCACCGGCGGCGCGGCGGAAGCGAAATACACTTTCAGCGCACCGGCATCGCGCGCCATCTGCACGATCTCGCGGCTGGTGGTGCCGCGCACGATCGAATCGTCCACCAGCAACACGTTCTTGCCCTTGAATTCGACGCCGATCGCGTTCAGCTTCTGGCGCACCGATTTCTTGCGCAGCGCCTGCCCGGGCATGATGAAGGTGCGGCCGATATAGCGGTTCTTCACGAAGCCTTCGCGGAACGGGATATTGAGGCGGTTCGCCAGTTGCAGCGCGCTGGGGCGGCTGGAATCGGGAATCGGGATGACCACGTCGATATCCACCTCAGGCCAGGTGCGTTTGATCTTGTCGGCGAGATATTCCCCCATGTGCAGGCGCGTCTCGTACACCGACACGCCATCGATCACCGAATCGGGACGCGCAAAATAGACATATTCGAAAATGCAGGAATTCAGCTTGGCGTCGCCGCCGCAGCGCTGACTGTGAAAATTTCCGTCGAAGTCGATGAACACCGCTTCGCCGGGCGCAATGTCGCGCAGAAATTTGAAGCCCAGCGTATCCAGCGCCACGCTCTCCGAAGCGACCAGATATTCCGGCCCCTGTTCGGTCTCATTCACCCCCGCCACCAGCGGGCGGATGCCGTGGATGTCGCGGAACGCCAGCAGGCCATAGCCCGCGATCATCGCCACGACGGCATATGCGCCGCGACAACGCTGGTGCACGCCTGACACCGCGGCAAAGATCGTCGGTATATCCAGGCGCAACCCGTTGGACTTGGCCTGCAACTCGTGCGCCAGCACATTGAGCAACACCTCGGAGTCGGAGTTGGTGTTGACGTGGCGCAAGTCCTCGACGAACAATTGCCGCTTCAGTTCTTCGGCATTGGTCAGGTTGCCGTTGTGGCCGAGCACGATGCCGAACGGCGAATTGACATAGAACGGCTGCGCCTCGTTGTGGTCCACCGCAGAACCGGCGGTGGGGTAGCGCACATGCGCAATGCCGGCATTGCCGGTCAAGGCGCGCATGTTGCGGGTGCGGAACACGTCGCGCACCAGCCCGTTGCCTTTGTGCAAATGGAAAGTGCGTCCGTCCAGCGTGGCGATGCCTGCGGCATCCTGGCCGCGATGCTGCAAAACCTGCAGGCCGTCATACAACAACTGGCTGGCCGATGTTTGTGAAACCACCCCGAGAATGCCGCACATGATTTATCCTGACAATTAACTACGAATTCCGTAATGGATGCGCCGCGCGATGCTGTCCGGCAACCATGCCTTGGTCAGCAACGCCGCATCTTCCGCCATTTTGCTGGTCTTCGCGGTACGCCAGAACGGCTGCTCCGGTATCTGCGTCAATCCGGCCAGCCACGCCAGCACGAGCACCACCAGCCCGCCGCGCACGATGCCGAATATCCCGCCCAATATCCGGTCCAGCCAGCCCAGACCAACCGCCTTCACCAATTTGGATACCAGCCACACCAGTATCGCCCAGACGATCAACGCGACAATGAATACCGCCGCATAAGCCAGGCCCATCTGCACCGCTTCCTGCGCTCCCGGCATCATCGGCGCGACATCGGCGGCGAACATCCGGCTCAACACGAAAGCCAGCGGCCAGCCCAGCAGCGACAACACCTCGTACACCAGGCCGCGCCACAAACCGAGCGACAACGAAACCAGGAAAATGGCGATGACCGCAAAATCGAACGCCGTCATTGTTTACCCATGACAACCGGATGCAATCCGTGTTTTTCCAGCAAATGGCGCACTTTTTCCGCTTTATCGCGCTCCGCATATGGCCCCACGCGCACACGCATCTTGTCGCCAATCTTCTCGGCATAAGCCGCCTTGAAGCCCCATGCTTTCAGCTTGCCCAGCTCCTGCTTGGCCGTGGCGGCGTTGGAATATGCGCCGACCTGCACGACATAGCTTTCAACACTGTCCGGCTTGGCCTGTTTTTTGGGTTCCGGCTCTTTTGCTTCCGGTTCTTTGGCTTCCGGTTTCTTCGGTTCAGCATCTTTTGCTTCCTGCTGTTTGCCGGTAGCCGGCTGTATCTTGCCCTGTGCCTCGGCCTTGGGTTTGTCCGTGGCTGCCGGCTGGCTCTCTGCAAGCAGTTTTGCGCTACCGGCCTGCGCGACGGCAACCGGCGCCGAGGCAGGCACGGCAGCCACCGGCGGCAATGCCTCGGCCACTTCCGAAGCGGCGATGCCGGGCACAAACTTGCCGGCCTTATCGGGATGCGGAATACGCAGGTCGATGTCCTGCACGGTGGGCTTTGGCTCGCTATCCAGCACCATCGGCAGTATCACCACCACCGCCAGCGTCAGCGCGATTGCACCGATCAGGCGGCGGCGCGCCTTGCGCCTGATGTTCAGTTCGTCATCTGTCAGTTGTTTCGCCATTTATTTAGTGAACCTTTAAATCTGTCGTAGGATGGGTGGAGCAAAGCGATATCCATCGCTCCACATCAACAGATGATGGGTATCGCTACGCTCCACCCATCCTACAAAATCCGCAGCCCTTTTTCCGCCATCACTTCCGCCACGGTGTGGAACGATCCGAAGGCCGCGATTCTATCATTTTCGCCTGCCGCGTTATAGGCATAACGCAGCGCTCCGGCGATATTTTCAAAGGTCTGGATTTCTCCGCGCACACCGGTCTGCCGCAGCACCTGCGCCAGCTCGCCGGCGGTCGCGCCGCGCGGCGCGGTGATGCCCGCGATCAGCCAGGTGTCGATGTGCGCATCAAGCGCCGCCGCCACTCCGGCCATATCCTTGTCCTTGAGCATCGCGAACAGCGCATAAGTGTGCGGGCATGGCGGCAGGCCGGCGAGATTCTGCGCCAGCGAACGCGCCGCATGGGGGTTGTGCGCCACATCCAAGATCAGCGTCGGCTTGCCCGGCACGAACTGGAAGCGCCCGGCCAATTGCACCTCGACCAGCCCGCGCCGCACCGCCGCCATGCTGACCGGCAATTTTTCTTTCAGCGCATCCAATGCCGCCAGCGCCGCGCTGGCATTGTGCAACTGGAATGCACCGCGCAACGCCGGATGCGGCAAGCCGCTGCGCCTTCCCAGCTTGCTGCTAAAATCCCACTGGTTCTGGTGCGACTTGAAACCGAACTCGCTGCCGATGCACCACAGCTCCGCACCGATCTGCTGTGCATGGCTGCATAGCGCCTGCGGCACATCTCTATCCGCGCAAATCGCCACCTTGCCCACGCGGAAAATCCCCGCCTTCTCGAACGCGATCTTCTCGCGTGTCTCGCCGAGATAATCGGTATGGTCGATATCCACACTGGCTACCACCGCGCAATCGCTATCGAACACGTTCACCGCATCCAGCCTGCCGCCCAGCCCCACTTCGAGGATCGCGACATCGACGTTGCGCTCGATGAAACACTGCATCGCGGCGAGTGTGCCAAATTCAAAATAAGTGAGTGGGGTTTCTCCGCGCGCCTGCTCGATCTTTTCAAACGCGGCGCACAACTCCGCATCGCTTGCCTGCTGTTTGGCGATGCGCACGCGCTCGTTGTAACGCAACAGATGCGGCGAGGTATAGCAGCCGACCTTGTAGCCGGCCGCATGCAAAATGGATTCGAGCATCGCGCACACCGAGCCCTTGCCGTTGGTGCCGCCGACGACGATGATCGGAAAATCGGGGGTGAGATTCAGCCGCTGCTTGACTTGCGCCACACGCTCCAAGCCGAGCGCGATGGTCTTGGGGTGCAGGGATTCGAGGTAGGTCAGCCATCCGGCCAGAGTAGAGGGCATGTATGTAGGGCGGAAAAGCGAAGCGCCTTCCGCCGTATGGTTTGTATCAGTTAAAGCAAAACGTTCCATCCACATCCGGCGGATAACGCCTTCGGCTCATCCGCCCTACCTATTCCGTCTTACGCGTGTTTATTGGCGAAATGCCGCGTGGCACTCCACGCAATACCCCATCGTATTGGACAATGCATGGAGGGATTGAGTAGCATTCTTCTTGAGCAATACTTCTCCCAGTACATCCCCGCTTTTATGGAATGCCATTCCCAGCTTTTTAAAATCCTCGTTACTGAACATATCGCACATCTGTTTCATCTCTTCAGTCAATCCGAGTTTTGAATACGCAACTTCCGATGCCTTGCTAAATTCTTTCTTTGCTATCAGACCAATAATCGAATGGATTGCTTCCAGATGCGCCCTCATATTGGATAGCTGGTGCTGTTTCATTTCAGGAGACAGGCCGAGAGAAACCCTTTGGTCGCCCATCGCATCACCATGATGCATATGCTCTCCAGCAGCCAGGCATGCGCCGGAAAAAAGGAACAGCCACAACACGATTACAATTCTTTTCATTTAAAACTTCCTCTCACGTTAAGCCGCCTCGATCTCCGCCACCGCCGACTGTTTGGTCAGCAGCGTAATCAGCGTCGCCAGTTGCTTCTTCATCTCGCGCCGGTCGATGATCATGTCTACCGCGCCGTGTTCCAGCAAAAACTCGGCGCGCTGGAAACCTTCCGGCAGCGTCTCGCGCACCGTCTGCTGGATCACGCGCGCACCGGCGAAGCCGATCAACGCGCCGGGTTCGGCGATCACGACGTCGCCGAGGAAGGCGAAGCTGGCGGACACGCCGCCCATCGTCGGGTCGGTCAGCACCGAGATGAACGGCAGCTTGTCTTCGCTCAACTGAGTCAGCACGGCGCAGGTCTTGGCCATCTGCATCAGCGACAGCAGGCCTTCCTGCATCCGCGCGCCGCCGCTGGCGGCGAAGCAGATGAACGGGCATTTCTGTTCCAGCGCGATCTGCACGCCGCGCACGAAACGCTCGCCAACCACCGAGCCCATCGAGCCGCCCATGAAGCTGAATTCGAACACCGCCACCACCACCGGTACGGCATGGATGCTGCCCTGCATCACGATCAGCGCATCATCTTCATCGGTGCTCTTCTTCGCGGCGACGAGGCGCTCCGAATACTTTTTGCTATCCTTAAATTTTAGGGTATCGATCGGCAGCACTTCCGCGCCGATCTCGAAGCGCCCTTCTCCGTCGAGCAACAGGTCCAGTCTGGTACGCGCGGTGATGCGGTGATGATGGTTGCACTTCGGGCAGACGCTCTGGTTCTTTTCCAGGTCGGAGTGGTACAGCACCGCCTGGCAGTTCGGGCACTTGTGCCACAACCCCTCCGGCACGTTCTTCTTGGATTCGCCGTCGCGGCGCTTGATTTTTGGCGGTAAAAGTTTTTGCAACCAGCTCATGGTGTTCCCCTGTGATGATGTCTCTTTACGCCTGATCTACGGCCTGCCTCAACTCCTTGACCAGCTTGCCGACATTGGCAACGACGTTCTGCTCGGTCGAGTTCTCAATCTCCTGCACGATGCGGCTGCCGACCACCACGCCATCGCACAGCCTGGCCACGGCCAGCGCGGTCCCGGCATCACGGATACCGAAGCCCACGCCAATCGGCAACTTGATGTGTTTGCGTAACTGCGGGAGCTTCTGCTCGATCGCGGACAAATCCAGATTGCCCGCGCCGGTGACGCCCTTGAGCGACACGTAATACACATAGCCGCGCGCCAGTTTGGCGACACGCGCGACACGTTCGTCGGTGCTGGTTGGGGCGATCAGGAAAATCGGATCTATGCCGGACTCGATCAGATAGCCGAATGCCTCTTCGGCCTCTTCCGGCGGAAAGTCCACGGTCAACACGCCATCGACACCGGCCTCGGCGCAACGCCTGGCGAAACTCTCCCAGCCCATCGCCTCGATCGGATTGCCGTAGCCCATCAGCACGACCGGTGTGCTGGCGTTGCTGCGGCGGAATTCGGCGACCATGTTCAGCACATCGCGCAGCCCGATGCGGTGCTTGAGCGCGCGTTCTGAAGCACGCTGTATCGTCGGGCCATCGGCCATCGGGTCGGAGAACGGCACACCCAGCTCGATCACATCTACGCCCGCTTCGACCAATGCGTGCATCAATGGCACGGTCAGCGCGGGGGCCGGATCGCCTGCCGTGAAGAACGGGATCAGCGCCTTGCGTTTTTGTTGTTCGAGTTTGTCGAAAACGGTTTGAATACGGGACATTTTGTTCCTAATAGCTAAGGGCTCGTGCGAAAGCCGCGTTATGCATACATCAATCGGTTGCCCTTGGCCTCAGGCACGGCCTGCCCGCGTTCACGCGCCGCTTCCAGCCAAAGACTCATGGCTTCCTTAACGTTGTTTAGCGCGGCTTCATGGCTATCACCGTGCGCCATGCAACCGGGAAGTTCCGGGACTTCTGCAATAAAGGCAGCATCCTCTGCACTCCAGTACAAAATGATTTCGTAGCGTTCCATTAAATATCCTTTCCCAGCTTGTATTTGACCACCAGCGCACGAACCTGCTTGACCTGGTAGGGTTTGGCCTGTGCTCCATCCCGTTGCAGATTGATCTGTTCGGGTATCCCGTTCAAACTGAACATGTGGTGGCTGCCCCGCACGCGCATTTCAAACCCAAAATGCTTCAGCAAACCGCACAAATCATCAAAACCAATATTCGCATCCGATAAGCCGCGCAATATCTGCAACAACAGCTTGTCATATTTGCCCATTTAAAGTGTAACCCCCGATAGTTTGGCCACGGTGTTGATGTCCTTGTCGCCGCGCCCGGACAGGTTGACCAGCAGCACTTTATCCTTGCCCATCGCCGGGGCGATCTTTGCCGCATGTGCGAGCGCGTGGCTGGATTCCAGCGCCGGGATGATGCCTTCGAAGCGGCACAGGTCATGGAACGCCCGCATCGCTTCGTCGTCGGTGATCGCGACATATTCGGCGCGGCCGGTGTCTTTCAGCCAGCAGTGTTCGGGGCCGACGCCGGGATAATCCAGTCCGGCGGAAATCGAATGGGTTTCGATGATCTGGCCATTTTCGTCCTGCATCAGGTAAACGCGGTTGCCGTGCAGTACGCCAACCTTGCTGTTGGAAGTCAGCGGTGCGGCATGTGCTCCGGAGTCCAGGCCATGCCCGCCCGCCTCGACGCCGATCAGCCTGACCCCCTTCACGTCGATGTACGGATAGAACAGGCCGATCGCATTCGATCCACCGCCCACGCAGGCGATCACCGCATCCGGCTGGCGCCCTGCCATTTCCGGCATCTGTATTTTGGCTTCGTTGCCGATCACGCACTGGAAGTCGCGCACCAGCATCGGATAGGGGTGCGGGCCGGCCGCCGTGCCGAAGATGTAAAAGGTGGTCTCGACATTGGTTACCCAGTCGCGTATCGCCTCGTTGCACGCGTCCTTGAGCGTCCTGGAACCGCTTTCCACCGGCACCACGGTCGCGCCCAGCAGTTTCATCCGGTAAACATTCGGCGCCTGGCGCTGCACGTCCTCTGTGCCCATGTACACGACGCACTCCATGCCGTAGCGCGCCGCGACGGTCGCCGTCGCGACGCCGTGCATGCCTGCGCCGGTCTCGGCGATCACGCGCTTCTTGCCCATGCGTTTCGCCAGCAGCGCCTGGCCGATCGCGTTGTTGATCTTGTGCGCGCCGGTGTGGTTGAGGTCTTCGCGCTTCAGGTAAAGCTGCGCGCCGCCGAGGCGCTCCGTCCAGTTTTTAGCAAAATAGATCGGGCTCGGGCGGCCCACGTAATGCTTCAACTCATAGGCGAATTCGGCCTTGAATTCCGGGTCGTCGCGATAACGCAAATATTGCTGCCGCAGCTCGTCGACCGCCGGGATCAGCGTTTCCGCCATGAAGATGCCGCCGTATGGGCCGAAGTGGCCGCTACTATCGGGATAGTTGTACATCGATTCTTTTAACCTCATTGATGAACGCGGCGATCTTCGCCGCATCCTTGATTCCTTTGCCCGACTCTACGCCACTCGATACATCGACCGCGTAAGGCCGCACCTGTCTGACCGCCGCCGCGACATTTTCCGCATCCAGCCCGCCGGAAAGTATCACCGGCAACGGCAATCGTTCGGGTATCAGCGCCCAGTCGAACGTTGCGCCTGTACCTCCCGGTATCCCTTCCACATGCGCATCGAGCAACAAACCCGCCGCATCGCGAAAATCGGACGCGCATTGTAACAAATCCACCCCCGCCCTGACGCGGATCGCCTTCAGATAGCGCCTGTTGAATTGCGCGCAATACTGCGACGATTCATCGCCGTGGAATTGCAGCATATCGAGCGGCACGCGCTCCAGCGTCTCGCGCACGAAAGCGGCGTCGGCATCGACGAACAAGCCGACCGTGGTGACGAACGGCGGCAACGCGGCAACCAGCTGCGCCGCCTGCTGTACGGTCACATGGCGCGGGCTTTTTTCGTAAAACACGAAGCCGAGCGCATCCGCGCCGCTGTTCACGGCGGCCAGCATGTCTTCAGCGCGGGTGATGCCGCAAATTTTTACCCGGATCACTTTATTTCTCCTCGACCTGAGGCAATTTCCACTTTGCCTCATATTGAATGCGGCGCAAGTATAAGCCATCCGGCGCGAAGGTCGGCGCGGCGCGGCGGCGCTCGCGGCTCTGCAATACTTCCACGAGCCATTCCGGCGGGTATTTGCCCTTGCCCACATACACCAGGCAACCGACGATGTTGCGCACCATATGATGCAGGAATGCATTGGCGCTCAGATCAAAGACCAGCATCTCGCCATGCCGGGCAATATCCAGTTGGTGCAAATTCTTGATCGGCGACTTGGCTTGGCATTCTGCCGCGCGGAATGCGCTGAAATCATGCTCGCCGAGCAGATGTTGCGCGGCGGCCTGCATCGCCGCAACATCCAGCGGCGCGTGAAACCAGCCGACCTTGCCGGCATGTATCGCGCTGCGCGTCGGACGGTTGATCAGCAGATAACGGTAGCTGCGCCCGTGCGCGGAAAAGCGCGCGTGAAATTCATCCGGCACCGGATGCGCCCACAGTATTGCGATGCTGTCCGGCAGCAGCGCATTCACACCGCGCACCCACGCGCTCAGCGGGCGTTCTGCACAGGTATCGAAATGAATCACCTGCTCCAGCGCATGCACGCCGGTGTCGGTGCGCCCCGCCGCGATGATCGGGACCGGTTCGCCGGCTATCTGGCTTAATGCGGATTGCAATGTGTCCTGCACGGTATGCCCGTCCGCCTGGCTCTGCCAGCCGTAATAGCCGCGTCCATCGAATTCGACACCCAGCGCAATCCTCATAATGCGGCCCTCATCGCGCGCTCCTCATCACATCGCAAACCACAACATCGTTGCCGCAACCGCCAGCAACAACACATCAGCGACGCCGAAGCGATACAGCGGCAACTCCATATGCCGGGTCGTTTCGCCGTGCGGCTCGAACAAGCCGCGCAGCGTGTCTTGCCAGCCGCCAATATCCTGCAAGCCGGGGCTGCGCAGCATCGCGACCTCGGCATAATGCAGCGTCAACGCCAGCCGCACCGCAACGCGGTCGCGCGACAGTCCGAACCAGCGCAACGGTGCAAACAAGGTATAAAGCCCGGCGATCAACGCCTGGCGATGCAGGCGGTCGAGCAATATCGCCAGCCCCGCCAACGCAACCAGCAGCCTTGTCAGTTGCAGCACGCCATCGATCACCCCTTCCCTGCTTGGGCTGAACATGTTCAGCGCATCCAATAGCGGCTCCCCGGGCGTGCTATAAGCGTAGACCAGCAACAGGGACAGCATGATCCAGCGGGTGCGGCGCAACAGCTGGATGAATTTATGTTTGGATAAGGCAAGCGCGGACAACAAAACCGGCACGGCTGCGGCAAGCAAGGCTGCCATAGGCAACATCTGCATGCTGGCAACCAACAGGCACCAGGTCAGGATTTGCGCGGTAGGGTGAAATCTCATCGCGAAGCGCTCGTTAATTATGCCAGGAAGCCTCTAAACAAAAGAAAACGGCAGCCCAGCATTGAGCTGCCGTCATGACAAGCTACACGATTAGACGAGCAGTTGATCGATCATGGCCTGCGCAGTTTCACGCTGCTCTGCATCGCCCTCGACTAGAACTTCGTTCAGGATTTCACGTGCGCCGGTCACATCGCCCATTTCCTGATATGCTCTGGCTAGGTCAATTTTTGTCGCCACCTCCTGCCAATGTTGATCCTTGGTTTCCGCTGCAACACCCTTGGCCACAGGTTCTGCCGGCGCTGTTTCTTCATCCAGATTCAGGGTAATGCCGGCCAGCCCGGTATCGACAGCCACAGGCTCAGGCTTCTCTGCCACTCCCTCTTCAACCGGAAAATCCAGCGTGAACGCCATACCTTCATCATCAACTGGCGCAGCCTCTGAAGGCTTGGCGGCTTCCTGCTGCGCTTCCGATATTGATGGATGGACGGATGTGACATCGAAAACCAAATCATCCAGACTGGACAAGTCTGCTTCTGTCTGCACGGCGGCCTCCGCCGCCGTGGCGTCAGTTGATACAGGCACGCCAGTCGAGGTAATGTCTAAATCCATTTCGGACGATGCGCTGAGCGACGCATCAATGGACGTGATATCGAAATCCATCGGCGTTGCCTGAGATACAGCCATATCTGCAGGCGTCATAACCATGGTTTTTTCCGCTTCTGCCAGAAAATCCGGTTCCAGCAGCGCATTTGCTTGCTCATCCGGCGCACCCAAATCAATATCCACACCCGGAGTTTCCTGTACAGCCTGCATATCATCCAGAACAAAATCCGGCATTGCGTTAACAGCCGGTATTTGCGTAGCCGCACTGCCGGCATCCTCAACGGCGCCAGCACCGCTGTACATCGGATTATCCGGCTCAAGTTTGCGCCCCATCGCAGCCGCTTGCTGCCAAGCCTCTTCATCACCGGAGCCCTGCAATTGATGCGCAATGACCGAGAAAGAATTCACATCCTGGCGGTTAGCATAAATACCCAGCAACTTGAGATGAAGCTGGTGGTTATTGGGAGTTCTTTGCAGCGCTTCTTTAAGAATCTCTTCCGCCTGCCCATCACGGCCAAAGCTGAGGAACAGATCCGCCTCGCTAATCGGGTCAATATCGTCCGATGGCGCAGCTTCTGCTGCGTGCGCGCCAGATAGGGCAGTAAAGTCGCCTGTATCCGGAGAAGATGGGACAGGTGCTGCAATGTGGGTAGCAGTTGTTGATCCGACATCTCCGGAAGATTCCGAAGCTCCGGAAGATGATGCTTTTCTGCGGCGATTCAACGCAAAACCGAGGCCACCCAAACCAAGCAGTGCCGCAGCCCCGCCGGCAAGGTAAAGCGGTTCACCGAGAATCTGGTCCACCAATGACGGCTCTTGCTGCACAACCACTTTCGGCTTGTCCGATGGCTTCGGCTTGGCTACCTGTGCAGGCTTGACTTCGCTGGCAGCGGCAACTGCCGAAGCCGCACCAACCCCAGACACTGCCGCAGGTGCAGTCAGTGCCGCTTTGCCCTTGGATTTTGCCTGTGCGTCAGCATCGGCTTTCATCCTGGCAAGCTCTTCAGACTTCAGTTGCGCGAGACGCTGCATATCCTTGAGGTTCTTTTCCAGCAGCGCGGCACGTGCCTGATCTTCTTTCAATGCCTTGGCTTTTGCAATTGCCTCTTCCTGCGCGGCATTCTTCTTGTCCTGCGCAGACATCGGCTTGCCGCCGGCTCCTGCCGCAGCCTTATCTCCGGGGGTTTCGCCCTTGGAGAGTTTCAGCACTTCCTTGGCAGACTCTTTGGCAACCGGAGCCTTGTCGGCAACCGAAGCGGTGATTTTGCCAGTAGCGGCTTGCTTGGGCGCTTGCGGCTGGCTGCTAGCCACTGCGGCGCCGGCCAGTTTCTGCCGATACGCATTCCAGTCGGCTACCTGAGTATGAATTTCCGCTACCGCACCAGACTGGCTCACAGCATTCAACTCGTTCTGATCGGGTAAACGCAAAATCCTTCCGATTTTAATGCGGTTCATGTTTTTGCCGTCGAACTGATCGGCATTGGCGCGGTACAAGGCAACCAGCATGCGCTCCAGGCTGATTTCAGCCGGCTTGTTTTGCGCGGCAATCTTGTTCAGCGTATCGCCACGTTGAACCGTAATATTACCCGCAGCGATTTTTCTGTCAGTTGATTCGGCTGCAACATGTCTGGCGGATGGCGCGATCGCCGGTTTCTCTACTGGGCGGTCAACCGCTTTGCTTTCAGCCCGAGCTGCGGCTGCCTGCGCTGCTTGCTCTACAGGCCTGGTTTCCAGCGGCGCTGATTGCACTGCCGGCGCAACGGCCTGCACTTCCGCCTGCTTGGGTTGTTCCGGAACATAATCCGGCGGATCCAGCAGGAAAGTATATTCGCGCAATAACTTGCCGGAAGACCAGGACAATTCAACCAGCAAGCTTACAAAAGGGTCATTGACCGGTTCTGCACTACTCACCTTGAGGTAGTATTCACCGCCTGCGCGGCTCTCGACTTCAAACTTGAATTTGTTGCCATATGGGTATTCAAGGCCTGCGCCCTTGTAAACATCGGGGGCGGCAAGGCGCGCAACCAGGCTGGATTTTTCATCCTTGTTGAGCGACATCAGTTGAATGTCCGCCTTCAATCTTTGCCCCAGCGCAGAAGCCACATTGATTCCGCCCAGACCTACTGCGGAAACACCTGTGGAGAGCGTCAGAGCAACGGCAACGCCAAGCAATTTCAACATCGCCAGCAAATTAGCCATTTTCTTTCGGCAGCCTAATTGGATAACCAGATGTTTTATCATAACCAGCGACTTGGCTATCGTCTTTTGATAGCCTAGTCGAATGGCTAGTTGCTTTATCAGTGATGTTCGCACGCTTCCACCCTCACCTTATTTGTTGGGGAATTAAAATAACATCATAGAGTTATCAGCACAAGCTAATAATCTCTTGCAACAGGCGCTAATTGAGATATTTCGCAATCAGGATTTCTGCAATCTGAACGCTATTCAATGCCGCGCCCTTGCGCACATTATCGCTAACCACCCACAGATTCAAGCCCATCGGGTGCGAAATGTCTTCCCGGATGCGCCCGACATAAGTCGCATCGTTGCCTGCCGCCTCGATCGGAGTCGGGTAACCGCCCGGTTCGCGCTTGTCCATCACGACCACACCCGGAGCTTTTTCCAGCAAGGCACGCACCTGATCGACGCCGATCTTCTTGCGGGTTTCGATATGCACAGCTTCGGAGTGGCCGTAGAACACCGGCACGCGCACCGCCGTCGGGTTCACCTGGATCGAATCGTCCTCCATGATCTTGCGGGTTTCCCACACCATCTTCATTTCTTCCTTGGTGTAGCCGTTTTCCATGAACACGTCGATCTGCGGCAGCACGTTGAACGCGATGCGTTTCGGGTACACCTCGACTTCAACATCCTGCGAATTGAACAGCGCGCGGGTCTGGCTGGCCAATTCCTCGATCGCCTCCTTGCCGGTGCCGGACACCGCCTGATAAGTTGCCACATTGATGCGCGCAATACCCACCGCATCCTGGATCGGCTTGAGCGCCACCAGCATCTGTATCGTCGAGCAGTTCGGGTTGGCGATGATGCCGCGGTTCTTGTATTGCGCGATCGCATGCGGATTCACTTCCGGCACCACCAGCGGAATATCCTTGTCATAACGAAAGTGTGCGGTGTTGTCGATCACCACGCAACCGGCTGCGGCGGCGATAGGCGCATACTTTTCCGACACGCTGCCTCCCGCCGAGAACAGGCCGATCTGGGCCTGCGAAAAATCGAAGCCTTCCACATCCAGCACCGTCATTTCCTTACCGTGGAATGTCACGGTGGAGCCGGCGGAACGGCTCGATGCTAACGGATAAAGGTTGCGCACCGGAAACTTGCGCTGCTCCAGTATCGACAGCATCGCCTCGCCCACCGCACCGGTCGCGCCCAGTATGCATACGTCATATTGCTTGCTCATTGTTTCTTCTCTCTAAAAGTAAATTCCTAAAGTGCCGCAACCACCGCGTCGCCCATCGCCGCGCAGCCGACCTTGTTGCAACCTTCCGTGTAGATGTCCGCCGTGCGATAACCCTGCGACAGCGCCTTCTTCACCGCATTCTCGATGCGCGCCGCACCGGCCTCGTCGTTGAAAGTGTAACGCAGCATCATCGCCACGGACAGGATCGTCGCCAGCGGGTTGGCGACATCTTTGCCCGCGATGTCCGGCGCAGAGCCGTGGCTGGGCTCGTACATGCCCTTGTTGGCCGCGTCCAGCGACGCGGACGGCAGCATGCCGATCGAGCCGGTCAGCATCGAAGCCTCGTCGGACAGGATGTCGCCGAAGATGTTGCCGGTCACCATCACGTCGAATTGCTTGGGCGCGCGCACCAGTTGCATCGCCGCGTTGTCCACATACATGTGCGACAGCTCGACCTGCGGGTATTCCTTCGCGACCTCGATCATCACCTGGCGCCACAGTTCGGTAGTCTCCAGCACATTGGCCTTGTCTACCGAGCAGACTCTTTTATTACGTTTCATCGCGATGCGGAACGCGACGTGGCCAATACGGCGCACCTCCGATTCACTGTAGCGCATGGTATTGACACCCTCGCGCTCGCCGTTCGGCAACGTGCTGATGCCGCGCGGCTGGCCGAAATACACGTCGCCGGTCAGTTCGCGCACGATCATGATATCCAGCCCGGACACCACTTCCGGTTTCAGCGTGGAGGCGGAAGCCAGCTCCGGGTACAGCAGTGCGGGACGCAGGTTGGCGAAGAGATTGAGCTCCTTGCGGATGCGCAGCAGGCCGCGCTCGGGGCGCTTGTCGCGCGGCAAGCTGTCGTATTTCCAGTCACCCACCGCGCCCAACAGCACGGCATCGCAAGCCTTGACCAGCTTCTCGGTCGAGGCCGGGAAGGGATCGCCTTCCGCGTCATACGCCGCCCCGCCCAACAGGCCATATTCCATCTCGATCTTCATGCCGTCGCGGCGCAAGGCTTCCAGCACCTTGGTGGCTTGCGCGACGATCTCCGTGCCTATCCCGTCACCAGGTAAAACTGCGATTTTCATTTTTCAGTCCACTTCTCAAATTTATTAATCAGAACTTCCGCAACCGTATCGCAAAGTTTCTTTATAGATTTATCAAACAAGCTCTTAAAGAATTGGAATATGAACACCAAAAACACAGCCAACATGAGCACATAAAAAATACTTATCTCATGCTTAACTTCAAAGCTGCTTAATCCGTTCTTGTATATTTCTTGATAGATTGGTTTACTTACTCCGTGCAACATTTCAAACAGATGTATAAGTAAATCAAAAGCTAAAACTCCTAAAGTGACTACCAATACACCAATCAACACTTCGAATGTTTTTTTGAATTTCAAAATAAATTCTTTCTTAAACTTTTAAGTGTTAGCTCAATTCACCCATAATTCAAGGCTGGCTCTCATTAAATGCTTTCCATTCGGCAGCTGTACAGCCTCTCCCATTAATATATTTCCTATCTTCGCCTCGCTTTGCACAATCAGGTGCAGCCGTATTAATTCGACTACCACTCAGATCAAGATTCTTACTTGCTGACTCCATGTGCTTTTCTTCAGCAGACTTCCCACAAGCAACTAATGCAAAACAAACCAACGTCAACGCAAACAATTTTGAACAGGATTTCATTTGTTTCCCCTTGTTATGTTTTACACCGTTCTGCCCGCTTAAGTAGTTGGCGGGTTACGCTACGCTAACCCACCCTACGCAAACAGCCACGGCTGCGCCGCGCGATGCTTCGCTTCGAACGCCTTGATTTCGTCGACATGCTGCAACGTCAGGCCGATGTCGTCCAGCCCGTTCAGCAGGCAATGCTTGCGGAACGCCTCCACTTCAAACTTGTACACCGTACCATCCGGTGTAGCGATGCTCTGCTGCTCCAGATCGACCTTCAGACGATAGCCCGGCGTAGCCTCGACTGCCTTGAACAGCGCGTCCACCTGCTCCGCAGCCAGGCGGATCGGCAACAGGCCGTTCTTGAAACAGTTGTTGAAAAAAATATCGGCGAAGCTCGGCGCGATGATGACGCGGAAGCCGTAGTCCTCCAGCGCCCATGGTGCATGTTCGCGCGACGAGCCGCAGCCGAAATTCTCGCGCGCCAGCAGAATCTGCGCGCCTTTATAGCGCGGCTGGTTCAGCACGAAATCCGGATTCAGCGGGCGCTTGCTGTTGTCCATGCCCGGCTCGCCGTGGTCCAGATAGCGCCATTCGTCGAATGCGTTCGGGCCGAAGCCGGAGCGCTTGATCGATTTCAGGAACTGCTTGGGAATGATCGCATCGGTATCCACATTGGCGCGATCCAGTGGCACGACCAGCCCGTTCAACAAGGAAAATTTATTCATTTATTTTGCCGACTTTTCCAATTTTTCGCCGCCTTTTTTAATGTCCTTGCCCAGACCTTCCATGGTATTGCAGCCCGCCAGAACAAACACAGCCAACAACAATGCAACAGTTCTCATCATCGCCTCCTTAAACTTTACTCACATCGACAAAATGCCCGGCAATCGCGGCAGCCGCAGCCATTTCCGGACTCACCAGATGAGTGCGCCCGCCCTGTCCCTGGCGCCCCTCGAAGTTGCGATTCGAAGTCGAAGCGCAACGCTCGCCAGGTTCCAGCCGGTCGTCATTCATCGCCAGACACATCGAGCAACCGGGGTCGCGCCACTCGAAACCTGCCGCGATAAATATCTTGTCCAGCCCTTCCTGTTCGGCCTGCTGCTTCACCAGACCGGAACCGGGCACCACCATCGCCAGCTTCACGTTCGCCGCGACGCGCTTGCCCTTTGCGATTGCGGCAGCGGCACGCATATCCTCGATGCGCGCGTTGGTGCAGGAGCCGATGAACACCTTGTCGATCTTGATTTCCGTGATCGGCATATTCGCTTTCAAGCCCATGTAATGCAAGGCGCGCTCCGCGCCCTCGCGCTTCACCGCATCGCTCATCGTGGCCGGGTCGGGTACACGTCCATCCACTGCGGCCACCATCTCCGGCGATGTGCCCCAGGTCACTTGCGGCTTGATCTGCGCGGCGTCCAGCTTGACTACGCTGTCAAACCGCGCGCCCTCATCGCTATGCAAGGTGCGCCAGTAAGCCACGGCTTTGTCCCATACTTCGGCCTGCGGCGCGAACGGGCGGCTCTTCAGATAATCGATCGTCGTGTCGTCCGCCGCAATCATGCCGGCGCGCGCACCGGCTTCGATCGCCATGTTGCACAGCGTCATGCGCCCTTCCATCGACAGGCCGCGTATCGCGCTGCCTGCAAATTCAATCGCGTAGCCGGTACCACCCGCCGTGCCGATCTTGCCGATCACCGCCAGCGCAACATCCTTGGCAGTCACCCCCTTGCCCAGCGCACCTTCCACCAGCACCTGCATCGCTTTGGATTTTTTCATCAACAGGCATTGCGTCGCCATCACATGCTCGACTTCGGAAGTGCCGATGCCGAACGCCAGCGCCGCAAATGCGCCATGCGTGCTGGTATGCGAATCACCGCACACCACCGTCATGCCCGGCAAGGTCGCGCCCTGCTCCGGTCCGACCACATGCACGATGCCCTGACGCACATCATTCATCTTGAGTTCGTTCACGCCGAATTCGGCGCAGTTGCTGTCCAGCGTCTCCACCTGCAAACGCGCAATCGGATCGGCAATACCCGCCGCGCGGTTGGTGGTCGGCACGTTATGGTCCGGCACCGCCAGCATCGACGCAACGCGCCACGGACGGCGGCCCGCCAGCTTCAACCCCTCAAACGCCTGCGGGCTGGTCACTTCATGCACCAGATGGCGATCGATATAGATCAGCGCGGTGCCATCGGCTTCCTGCCGCACCACGTGGGAATTCCAGAGTTTGTCGTAAAGAGTTTGCGCGCCCATATTGTTGCTTGCCTGATACCCGTTTTAAGAGCACGCGATTATGCCACAACCGGGGCGGCTTGGCAGCCTATGACAGGTAGTACTGTTGATGATTTTTCTACCAGCTTCGTTACAGCTTACCGTGAATATATCCCTGAATGAAACACCAAGGTCGCATTGACATTAATAACATATTTGTTATTATGTGCACAATGAGCTATTCGATTCATTACTACAGCGCATCTGTCCAGGATGTCATTCTGGGTTTGCCCGCTACGCTGCAAGCACGTTACATCGGGCTGACTGATCGAATGCGGGCCGTCGGCGCAAACCTGGGCGAGCCGCACACCAAGGCGATGGGCGATGGTCTGTTTGAATTGCGGTTGATGGGGGCTGAAGGGATTGCGCGCGTGATGTATTGCACGCTGTCCGGCCGGCGGATTGTGATGTTGCACGGATTTATCAAGAAAACCCAGAAAACGCCGCACACAGAATTGGAAACTGCGATACGGCGCATGAAGGAGGTTAAACATGTTGAAGCACGATGATTTAAGAGCCAGGATGTTGAAAAATCCTGCTGTTCGTAAAGAGTACGAACGGCTGGAAAAAGAAGAATTTGCCTTGCTGGATTTGTTGCTGGAGGCACGGCGCGAGGCGGGATTAACGCAGGCCCAAGTGGCGGAACGCATGGGAACGCAAGCACCCGCTGTGGCACGGCTGGAGCGCGCCCTCGCATCGGGCAAACATTCACCCTCGGTCGCAACGATCAGGCGGTATCTGGCGGCTTGCGGCAAGCAGTTGGTGGTGGACACTTGCCCGGCGTAACTTTTTATTTGAAATGCGTTGTCTTCAATGATGCAAGGCGTGGTAGTTTTGTTACCCGTTTTCTTGGGGGCGATATGGGGACGGAGTCCCCATTCATTGCAGCGCAGTGAAGTCGAAGCATGAATGGCTGGCAATACCGTAGCCCGGATGCAGGCCGAAGGCCGTAATCCGGGGCGATGATGTGCATATCCAAAGTTGCCCCGGATTACATTGCATTTCATCCGGGCTACGCTCGCTACATGGTTACAGCCTTCCGGCAATTCCAAACAAAAAGATTTCCTCTCAATAGTTGGCGGGCAAATGCCCGCCAACTATCGACCGCTTTTGCCTTTGACTTTCTTCCCCTGTGCGCCGCCGAGTAGCGCAGGCTGGTCAGGGGATTTCGGCGAGGGCTGATGAAACAACTAGCCATTCGACTAGGCTAGCAAATAACACCAGCCAAGTCGCTGGTTATGTCTGAGCGCGCAGCGCGAGCTCCGCAGCCGCCTGACCTGCCGAGCAACGCAGGGAACCGCGCAGCGGCGGCAAACCGGGGGCGCCTTCTTTTTGGTTACTTTATTCTTGGCGAAGCAAGAAAAAGTGACTAACCGCCGGGCTACCCCCGGCAAATTTTCCACACCTGCAAGCGTCGTGCTAGGATGCCTGCCATCTTTGAAGTCAACGAGGTAAAACGATGCGTCAGCGAACCGTTCCAGCATATACGGCCTCTTTGCTGCCTATCACACGTTAGATGCTCAAATACTTGTTCACCATTGCGCTTGTTCTGTGTATGTCTGGATGCAGTACTGTTCGGAGCACAAAGCTATTGGCACCAAGTTGGTTCGGGTTCTCAGAAATCAGCGAGGGTGTGTATGTGGACGATCAAATGTCACCCGGTCAGCGGCAGGAATTTCTCAAAATTTTGAGCTTGTCCAAGGAGCGTGTGTCGGCATTTTTCGGTAGCATTGAGGCATCATCCAAGGTGTTCGCTTGCTCCACCGAAGAGTGCTTTGTTTCACATGGCGGAGTAACCGCAAAGGGTAAGGCTTATGGAGATTCGATGCTGTTGCTCTCTCCCCGTGGATTGGATGCAGTGATTGCCAGCCATGAACTTACGCACATAGAACTCCATGGTCGAGTTGGCGCGTTTAGATCATGGCGCGCAATGCCGTCTTGGTTTGATGAAGGCTTGGCTGTTCTTGTAAGTGAAGACCCGCGATACACTGAGGATGCATGGCTAAAGGCAACTGACAATGGTTGCAACGCCCCGAAGCTGGAAAACATCGGAGAAATGCTCGGCAAAGGCGACTGGCTTTTGAGTTATGGAACTGCAAGGCGGGAGGTTGGTGCATGGTATCTACACGCAGGGCGTGCCGGACTTGAGCGCCTGATTGCGGAAGTAAAAAACGGTGGTGATTTTAATTCTGCATTCAATTCCATCGCATCAATCGAGGGCGCATCTAAATCCCTACGCTCAAGCGGGACTGCGCAAAAACGCGCAGTCCCGTGAATTCAAGCGTTAAGCCACCCCCTCACCATCCCCGCAATCCTCTCCGCACATTCTTTAACCAACACCCCATCCTCCCCCTCCACCATCACGCGCAGCAACGGCTCAGTGCCCGAAGGACGCAACAGCACACGCCCCTTGCCATCCAGCCTGCGCTCTGCTTCCGCCACCGCCGCCTTCACTTGCGCGCTATCCAGCAGCGCTGCGCCATTTTCGACGCGCACGTTGATCAGCACCTGCGGATAC
>JAIELH010000066.1 GCA_019753125.1 Gallionellaceae bacterium
CCGCCGGACGAGTTCAGGAACAAGATCGTCATAATCGGCTCGACCGCGCCCAGCCTGTTTGACATCAAAACGACGCCGATGGACCGGATGTTCCCCGGCGTCGAAATCCTCGCCACCGCGATCGATAACTTCAAGCACGGCGATGCGCTGCGCTTCCCCGAGGCGCGCGTGGCGTATCTGCTGCTGACGCTGGCGATCGTATGGCTGACCGCATGGAGCTTCTACCGCAACACCGGGCGCGACAAGATCGACCGGGTGTTCGGCCTGTCGCAGTTCATCTTGATCGGCATCAGCTACGCCAGCATCAACTTCACGACGACCTATATCAATCTCACCGGGCCGGTGACGGTGGGCATGGCGTTCTTTTCGCTGGCGCGCATGTACGCGATGGCGACCGGCAAGGCGCTGGAGCAAAGCATGGTGCGCGCTGCCGCCGCGCGCAGCGGCGAGTTGCAGGCCACGTTGCTGTTGGTACGCCTCGATGGCGAGCGCAACGTGATTCGCCCCGCAACACTGGAAAAAATTCGTTACGCGCTGGGAAAGGCGGGGCAGGCCGCGAAGAGTGTCGAAGCGCTGGGCGGCGGCCAGAAGGGGCTGTGGGGGCTACTCGAAAACACCATCGCGGTCTCGTGGGTTGCCGAAGCGCAGGACGCCGGAACGCAGGAGGCGGTCCGGCGCGACCTCGATACCGTGCTGGCCGCATTACCGACGGTATTGCGGCAACATCTTGGCCAGCCGGATAATGCGGCCAGCCACTTCGTCCATTACGGACGCATCGCTGGCGGCAGCGCGGCACGCGCAGGCTGGCGCGCGATATTCGCCGAAGCGTTGCTGGAGTGGAACAAACAGGAGGAAACACGCAGGATGGGTTGAGCGCAGCGATACCCATCAATTTGTTAAAGTAAACGATGGGTAGCTTTGCATAGCCATCTGACTAAGGCAGCAAGCTGCCAAGTCATTGGTTATCGCTGCGCTCAACCCATCCTACGAACTGTTTTTTAAGTTTATAAATTTCCAGAGATAACAAACATGAAAATGACACGATTGATTTTGACGCTAGCCGCGCTGCTGTTGAGCGGCGCGCTGCATGCCGCCGAGAGCGGCACCGCGCTGAAGAGCGACGACCTCAAGGCGGAGCCGTTCCGCGACGCGAAGACCGTGGCGACGCTGACCAGCGGCGACAAGGTGGACATCCTCAACAAGGACGGCGGCTGGCTGCAGGTCAACAGCGCCAAAGGCAAGGGTTGGGTGCGCATGTTGAGCATCCGCAAGGGTGATGCGCACAAGGGTTCGGGCGATACGAGCGGCCTGCTCGGGCTGGCCTCCGGACGCGCCGGAACCGGCAAGGTGGTGGCGACCACCGGCATCCGCGGGCTGAACGAGGAGGAGCTGAAATCGGCCAAATTCAACGGCGAAGAATTGAAGCGTGCCGAATCCTACGCCAGCAGCAAACCCGAAGCGGCGAAATTCGCCGCTTCGGGCAAGCTTGCCGCGCGCCCGTTCGATTATCTTGCCGCGCCGGAATAGGGAGACTGCGATGAACCACAAGATATTACCGATTTTGCTATTGGCGCTGTTCTCCGGCAGCGCATCGGCCGCAAACCCGTTCGAACAGGAATTGCTGAAGGCCTTGAAGCAGGGGGTGCAGGAAAAGGTGTCAGGCAAGGCTGACACATCGGCCGAAGAAGAAACCGCGATCGGCCGGCAGATCGCCGGCAACCTGCTCGGCGCCGTGACGCTGGTCAAGGATGCGAAGCTGCAAAAATACGTCAACAATATCGGGCGCTGGGTCGCTGATCAGAGTGAGCGCCCCGAGCTGGCCTGGCATTTCGGCGTGATCGAGTCGAAGGATATCAACGCGTTCGCCGCGCCTGGAGGCTATATCTTCGTCACGCGCGGCCTGTATGCGTTGTTGCAGAACGAGGCCGAACTGGCCGGCGTGCTGGCGCACGAGATCGGCCATGTGATCCGCAAGCATCACCTGAAGATATTGCAGCAGGGCAAACTGCTCGATCTGGGCAGCAAGCTGGTTGCCAAGAGCGCCGGCGGCAACGACAAGGTGCAGGGCTTGATCGGCAGCGGCGCGGAAATTGTGTCGCGCTCGCTGGACAAGGATGCCGAATTCGAGGCCGACCGCATCGCCGTGGTGCTCGCCACGCGTTCAGGTTACGACGCATTCGGTCTGCCCGCAGTGCTGCAACAGATCGGGCATTTCGCGAAGGATGACGGCGACGTCGCGCTGCTGTTCAAGACCCATCCGCATCCCGAGGACAGGCTGGACAAACTGGGGAGCGCGATGGGTGAGCGCTTCGATGCTGTGAAAGGCAAGACGCTGGAGAAACGCCTGTACCGGATCAAGTCGTAGCGGTACGGCGGAAAAATTCAGGAAGCGCAGCGGCGGAAAGTGGAGCGGGTGAACGGGATCGAACCGTCGTATGCAGCTTGGGAAGCTGCCGTTCTACCATTGAACTACACCCGCGTAGCGCTGCAATTCTACGTGGGTTACCAACATTACTCAATAACCGATACCATTCCCTTGACGTGAATGGTATCGGTGGTGAGATAGAGCGCTGAAAGCGCTCATCTTCGACCTGATGATTAACCCGAAAGAGGGGTAGCTTCATCAGGTCAAAAAGTCAATTTGCCGCCTGAATGTTGGAGGCTTGTTTCCCCTTTGGCCCCTGTGTTACTTCAAAGCTGACCTTCTGGCCTTCTTTGAGGGATTTGAAACCGCTCATGTTGATTGCGGAAAAGTGCGCGAACAAATCGTCGCTGCCATCATCAGGAGTGATAAAACCAAAACCTTTTGCGTCGTTGAACCATTTAACTGTGCCGATTGCCATTTGATTATATCCTTGCTTAAAAACAGGGAAACCCCCTGCGGGTTTTTGCGATACCGGGAATTCAATCCAGATGAGAATGGCTTTCCCGGACATGGGGAAAGTGACGCTGTACATACCATATGGCCGCATTAACGCCGCAAAGCTGAACATGAACACCTACCCGGGCCGCACCATACACAAAATACCCGGCAATTCATATAGGCCGAAATATCTAGATATTTCGGCCTAGCCGTGCGGAAGGTCGCGGGTGGCTGCCGCTTATCCCCCATCAACCGCAATCGTTCTTTGCTGCCGCAGCGGCACCGCACTACCGCAATGCAATATCGGTTAAAGTATATCCGTTCAGGCTTACAGTTGCTCAACCTATGGCCCAGCTCGAAATCAGAAATGTCACGCGCCGCTTCGGTGATTTCGTCGCGGTCGACAACGTCAGCCTCAGCATCGAGGCGGGCGAGTTTTTTACGCTGCTCGGGCCTTCCGGCTGCGGCAAGACCACGATCCTGCGCATGATCGCCGGCTTCGATCTGCCCGATGCCGGGCAGATTCTGCTCGACGGCAAAGACCTTGCCGATATTCCTGCAGAGAAACGCCCGGTCCATACCGTGTTTCAGAGCTATGCGCTGTTTCCGCACCTGACCGTGGCCGAGAACATCGCCTTCCCGCTCAGGATGGCGCGCCGCGCGCCATCCGAAATCGCCGGCATGACGCGCGAGATCCTGGAGCAGGTACATCTGACCGACAAGGCTCAGGCTTATCCGCATGAACTGTCCGGCGGGCAGAAACAGCGCGTCGCGCTGGCGCGCGGGCTGGTTAACCGCCCGCGCCTGCTGCTGCTCGACGAGCCGCTCGGCGCGCTCGACGCGAAGCTGCGCGAGGAAATGCAGATCGATCTGATCAATCTGCAGCGCGATGTCGGCATCACGTTCGTGTTCGTCACCCATGCACAGGTGGAGGCGCTGGCGCTGTCGCACCGCATCGCGGTGATGGATCAGGGCCGGGTCGTGCAGGTGGATGAACCGGCCAGGCTGTACGGTTACCCGAGGACACGCTTCGTCGCGGATTTTATCGGCCATATCAACCAGCTCGAAGCGCAGGTGATCGAATCCGCGCACGGCCATCTGCGCCTCGCAGTTACCGGGCTGGGCGAGATTCTCGCGCCGCCGCTGAAAGAGGCGGCGGCTGGCAGCAAGGGCGTGTTTGCGATACGCCCCGAGCAGGTGCGCATCGGCGTACACAGCGAAGTGGACGAATTGAAGAACCACTTCTCCGGCGTGGTGCATGATCTGCTGTATCGCGGCGAAGTCAGCGTGTACCGGGTCGAACTGGCCAACGGTGCGATGATCGAATCGCTGCTGCCCAATGCGGCGCCGGGCAAGGCCGAGCTGTTCAAGGCAGGCAATACGGTCAAACTGGGCTGGCGGCACGATGCCGGGATGTTCTTGCGTGACTGAGCGCGTTCAAAAATTCGCATCGGGCGCGCGCCTGACCAAGTGGCTGGTGAGCGGCCCGCCGTTCCTGTTCCTGCTGCTGTTCTTCGTGATGCCCAGCGTCATCATGGTGCTGGCCTCGTTCCGTTTTCCGGGTGAATTCGGCGGGCTGGCGCCGCTGACTGCCGCCGACCCCGGCGTGCTGCAAGGCGTCACGCTGGAAACCTACCAGTTCTTTTTCAGCGACCCGATTTACAGCCGGGTCTTCATCAAATCTATTTTGATGGCGCTCGCCACGACGCTGATCTGCCTGACGATGGCGTATCCGCTGTCGTTGCTGATCGCGCGCAGCCCGAAGAAAAGCCGCGACCTGATGGTGCTGCTGGTGATCCTGCCATTCGCCAGCAACTTCCTGATCCGCGTCTATGCCTGGATGATCGTGCTTGGCCCACAATCGGCGTTGAGCCTATTGGTCAACGGCATGCTGCAATGGTTCGGCATCGAACCGGTGCACCTGCTGTTTTCGCCGTTCGCGGTGTTGATCGCGATGGTATATGTGCATCTGCCGTTCATGGTGCTGCCGCTGTACACCAATCTGGAAAAGCACGACCCGTCGCTGCTCGACGCGGCGCAGGATCTCGGCGCGAATGCCTGGCAGCGCTTCTGGCGCGTGACGTTCCCGCTGTCGCTGCCGGGAATTTTCTCCGGCTCGGCGCTGGTGTTCATCCCGGTGCTCGGCATGTTCGCGATTCCCGACATTCTCGGCGGCACCGGCGACATGCTGATCGGCAACCTGATCAAGGAGCAGTTTCTCGGCACGCGCGACTGGCCGTTCGGCTCGACGCTGTCGATCATGCTGACGATTGCGGTGCTGCTGATCGCGTGGCTCGCCGCGAAGCTGGCCGGAAGCCGAGGCAGCTATGGATAATGCAGCTATGCGTAGAGGATGGGTGTTGTGGGCGGCGGCGCTGGCCGTGTATGCCTTCCTGTATGTGCCGCTCACGATCGTCGTCGCCTATTCGTTCAACGATTCGCGCCTGAACGCAGAATGGGTCGGCTTCACCTGGCACTGGTACCAGGTGCTGCTGAACGACGAGGCGATGCTCGCCGCCGCTGGCAATTCGCTGTTCATCGCGCTGGTGTCGAGCCTGGCCGCCACGGCGCTCGGCACGATGGCCGGGATCGCGATGCACCGCTACAAACTGAAACTGCTGACCTTCATGGTGCTGACCCCGGTGGCGATGCCGGAAATCCTGCTCGGTGTGTCGCTGCTGCTGTTCTTCATCCAGGTGCTGAACCTGACGCTCGGCATGCTGTCGATCGTGCTGGCCCACATCACGTTCTCGATCGGCTTCGTCGCGGTGATCGTACGCGCGCGGCTGGCCGGTATGGACGAGAGCATCTTCGAGGCGGCGCGCGACCTCGGCGCATCGCCGTGGGAGACGTTCCGCTACGTCACGTTCCCGCTGATCCTGCCCGGCGTCGTCGCGGGCGGACTGATGGCGTTCACGTTGTCGATCGACGATTTCGTGATCACGTTTTTCACCGCCGGGGTCGGCGTATCCACGTTGCCGCTGCATATCTATTCGATGATCAAGATCGCGGTGACGCCGGAAGTGAACGCGGTATCCACGCTGCTGATGCTGCTGACCCTGACGCTGATCGTGCTGGCCTCGCGCTTCGCGCCGGATGTATTGAAAGGCAAAGTATGATGTGGCGTATCCTGTTGCTCATGCTGTGTATCGGCAGCGCGTACGCCGATGACGTGCTGCACCTGTACAACTGGAACAACTACATCTCCGGCGAAACGGTGGCGCGTTTCGAAGCGCAATGTAATTGTCGGGTGGTGCAGGATTATTATTCCGACAACGAGGAGATGCTCGCGAAGCTGGCGGCCGGCGCGACCGGCTACGACATCATCGTGCCGACCGGCAACGCGATGGAATCGCTGATCCGGCAGAAGGCATTGCGCCCGCTCGACAAGAGCCTGCTGCCGAACCTGAACAACATAGCACCCGCCTATCTGAACACCGCGTTCGATCCCGGCAACCGCTACTCGGTGCCGTATGCGTACACGCTGACGCTGATCGGCTATAACACCGAGAAAATGCGCGAACTGGATTTGCCGGCCGATAGCTGGGCGGCAATCTTCGAGCCGCGCCATCTGGCAAAGCTGAAAGGGCGCGTCACCGTGCTCGACAGCCAGCGCGAACTGATCGCGGCGGCGCTGAAATATCTCGGTTACTCGGCCAACGACACCAGTGAGGCGCACTGGAAACAGGCGCGCGACCTGATCATCCGCGCCAAGCCTTACTGGGCGGCGTTCAACGCATCGAGCTATATCAAGGAGCTGGCCGTCGGCAATATCTGGCTGGTGCACGGCTATTCCAACGACATCTTTCAGGCCGATCTCGACGCGCAAAAGGCCGGCAGGAAATTCCGCATCGCGTCGGGCATCCCGAAGGAGGGCGCGGTGCTGGCGCTGGACTCGATGGTACTGCACAAGAGCGGACCACGCCCCGACCTCGCACACCGCTTCGTCGATTTCATGCTGGACGGGCGCAACTCTGCCGAACTGACCAACCTGATCGGCTCCGGCAACCCGAACCGCGACGCGCTGCAATACATCAAGCCGGAAATTGCGCAGAATCCTGCGGTATTCCCCGGCCCGGAACAGCAGGCGCGGCTCGAAATGCTGCGTGACCTCGATCGCCACCAGCGCCGTGTGCTGTCGCGCATCTGGACCGAGATCAAGCTGAGATGAACGGTGCAGGCCGTTTTCCCCGCAAAGCGCTTGAGTTTTTTCAAAGAGCGGTAGAATGTTATTGTTGTCTCTGGAACGGCATTCGCCTCTCCCTATAAAAACGCATCAGGAGGAAGCATGGCTATCATCGGTATCGATCTGGGCACTTCCAATTCCGCCGCAGCAGTGCTGCGCGGCGGGCGCCCCGTCATCATCCCCAGCGCCGAAGGCGTCAGCATCGGCGGCAAGGCGTTCCCCAGCTATGTCGCGCTGACCGCCGACGGCCAGATGCTGATCGGCGAGCCGGCGCGGCGCCAGGCGGCGTCGAACCCCGAAGGCACGGCCAGCGCGTTCAAACGCAGGATGGGCCGGCGCGAAAATGTCCGCCTGCGGGACAAGGACTACTCGCCGGAACAGCTCTCGGCGTTTCTGCTGCAAAAGATCAAGCGCGATGCCGAAGCGTTCCTCGGCGAGCCGGTGGAAAAAGCCGTCGTGACGGTGCCGGCCTATTTCGACGACAACCAGCGCGCCGCGACCAAGGACGCCTGCCGCATCGCCGGGTTGGAAGTGGTGCGCCTGGTCAACGAGCCGACCGCCGCTTCGCTGGCCTACGGCCTCGACCGGCTGTCCCAGGAACTGCGCATCGTCGTGGTCGACCTCGGCGGCGGCACGCTGGATGTCACGATCATGGAATTCGGCAAGGGCGTGTTCGAGGTCAAGGCCACCAGCGGCGATACCCAGCTCGGCGGCACCGACATGAACCAGCGCATTTTCGAGCACCTCGCCGAGCGCTTCCAGATGTCCACCGGCATCGATGTGCGTAACGACCGCAAGGCCGCCGCGCGCCTGATCGAAGCGGCCGAAAATGCCAAGATCGAACTGACTACCAGCGTCACGACCCATCTCAGCCTGCCTTATCTCGCCGCCGTCAACGGCGAGCCGCGCCACCTCGAACTGGACCTGAACCGCACCGAACTGGAGCGCCTGGTGCGCCCGGTGATCGAGCGCTGCCGGGGCCCGGTCGAGCAGGCATTGCACGATGCCGGTATCACGCCGAAGGACGTGGATCGCATCGTGTTCGTCGGCGGTCCGACCCGGATGCCGGTGGTGCGCGGCTATTTCGAGGAACTGTTCGGGCGCAAGGCCGAAATGGGCGTGGACCCGATGGAATGCGTCGCCGCCGGTGCCGCAATCCAGGCCGGTGTGCTGGCCGGGGAAGTCGGTGGCATCGTGCTGGTGGACGTGACGCCGCTGACGCTCGGCGTCGAGACGCTCGGTGGAATTGCGACGCCGCTGATCGCGCGCAACACCCCGATT
The DNA here is from genome assembly GCA_019753125.1 of Gallionellaceae bacterium. GTDB lineage: Bacteria > Pseudomonadota > Gammaproteobacteria > Burkholderiales > Gallionellaceae > Gallionella. The sequence goes on from JAIELH010000066.1 coordinate 8,331, forward strand.
CCAGTCAAGCGCAGCGAGACATTTACGACCGCCGCCGACATGCAGACCAGCGTCACGATCCATGTGTTCCAGGGCGAACGCCCGATGTCAGGAGACAACACCAGTCTCGGCGAATTCAATCTGACCGGTTTGCCTCCGGCGCCGCGCGGCGTCCCGAAGATCGAAGTGACATTCGACATCGACTCCAACGGCATCCTCAGCGTTTCCGCGAAGGACATGGCCAGCGGCAAGTCACAGTCGATCAACATCACCGGCTCCACGCGTTTGCCGGAAGACACCAAGAAGCGCATGGTCGAAGACGCCGAGCGCTATGCCGATGCCGACAAGAAGCGGCGCGAGGATGCGGAAAAACTCAATGCCGCCGACGCCGGCTGCTACGAGGCCGAAAAGATGCTCGCGAATTTTTCCGACAAGCTCACCGACGACCTGAAGAAGCGCATCGAGGCCGCACTACGCGAAACCAAGGAGGCGCTGCTGAAGAAAGATGTCAGCCTCGCCACCGAACGCGCCGAAGCGTTGCGGAAAATCTTGCAGGAAGCCGGGGCGGTGCTGTATTCGCAATCCGGGCAGGCCAACAAAGGCGGCCCCTACGCGGAAACCCGCTGGGAAGGCCCGGAGCCAGCGCCCAATGTCGGCGCAGCAACAGGCGAACCGCGCCCGAGCGGAGCCGGTCCGCGCGGCAGGGTGGTGGATGCCGAGTACCAGGAAAACAAATAATTTGTTCAGGAAAAGCTATTGGCTTGGCCGCAAGCGCCACTGTCTGCTTTCTGGTTTTGGCGATATTCTCATCGCCGTGGTGGATGGGCTGAAGGGCTTCCCTGAAACGATTTCTGCGGCCTTCCCGCAAACGCAAATCCAACCTGCATTGCGCAATGATCCGCAACAGCCTGGACTACATGGGATGGAAGGGTTCGCAAGGCGGTCGCGGCGGAACTCAAGATGATCTGCCTGGCCTTGCGAAATATTACGAAAAATGGAAGATGCCACCTGTCACTTGGCGTGCTGCCAGTTTTTAGTCCCGGCATAACGCCCGCTAGTGCAGGCATTAGCTTTATCTGAAAACTCACCTTGCAGTGAGTTTTTCCTTGATGCGTGCCGACTTGCCGGAGCGATCGCGCAGATAGTACAGCTTGGCGCGACGCACAGCGCCGCGACGCTTCACTTCGATGCCAGCAATGACCGGTGAATAGGTCTGGAAGGTGCGTTCCACGCCTTCACCGGCAGACACTTTGCGCACGATGAACGACGAATTCAGGCCGCGATTGCGCTTGGCGATTACGATCCCTTCAAAAGCCTGAACGCGCTTGCGCTCGCCTTCGACGACGTTCACATTCACGACCACGGTATCGCCGGGCGCGAATGCGGGAATGGTTTTGCCCAGACGGGCGATTTCTTCTTGTTCCAATGTTTCGATCAGGTTCACTTCATTACTCCTTTTTATGTGAGTCTTGTTCCTTCTGGAACGCTGCCAGAAGCCCAGACTCCTCTTTTGTCAAATCACGCCTGGCCAATAAATCCGGCCTGCGCAACCACGTTCTGCCCAACGACTGCTGAAGCCGCCAACGCTGTATGTCCGCATGATTGCCAGACAGCAGCACCGGGGGCACGGCCTCACCATTAAAAAATTTCGAGTTGGTAAACTGTTCCGGGCGGGTGTAGTGCGGGCAATCCAGCAAGCCCTGCACGAACGAATCCTGCTCGGCCGATTCGGCATCGCCCAACACACCGGGCAGTTGCCGCACCAGACTATCCATCAACACCATCGCCGCCAACTCGCCACCGGACAACACATAGTCGCCGATGGAAATCTCATCATCCACATACTGGCGGATCAGGCGTTCGTCGATGCCCTCATAACGCCCCGCCAGCAGAATCAAACCTTCATCCGCCTGCGCCACCAATTCCTTGACCACCTTATGGGTCAGCAACCTGCCCTGTGGCGACAGATACACCACCCGGCTCTTCTTCACTCCGCTGGCCGCCTGCCGCTGCTTGGCCGCGCTGATCGCGCCCGCCAGCGGCTCCGCCAGCATCACCATCCCCGGGCCGCCGCCGTAGGGGCGATCGTCGATGGTACGGTAATTGTCGGTCGTGAAATCCCTCGGATTCCACGTCTTCAATACATAACTGCCCTGCTCTGCCGCGCGCCGCGTGATGCCGTATTGCGTCAGCGCATCGAACATTTGCGGAAACAAGGTGATGACATCGAAGATCATCTACGGTATCCACATAAATTCATTTTGTAGGCGAATCGCGGTGTCGCGTGCTCGCTCACTCCTCGTCTATCTCTCAAGATATGCCTCGTCGTTCGCTGCGCGGCTCCTTGCGCTTCATCCCACAAAATAAATTTCTGAGGATACCTTTCAGTAATCCACTTAATAATCCAAAGCCCAATCCACCCGGATGACCTTATTTTTCACATCCACCCGCTTGATGGCAGAAGCCGCAAACGGGATCAACATCTCGCCGCTGTCGCCCTTCACGCTCAGCACGTCGTTCGCGCCGGTCTCCAGCAGATTGTCCACGGTTCCCAAAACGATGCCGGCCTCGTTGACCACCGCCATGCCGATCAGATCGGCCCAGTAGTATTCATCGTCTTGCTGCGCCGGCAGGCTGCTGCGCGGCACGGCGACCAGCAGACCCTTCAGCTTTTCGGCTGCGGTGCGATCCGGACAATCCGGAAGCTGCGCAGCCAGTGTCTTGTTGTGCGCCTCGCACTGCTGCACCTTCACCTCGCGCCACGGGCCATGCTCATGGCCCACCCACCATGTCTTGTAGTCCAGCAGGCTATCGAGGTGCTCGGTGAACGGCTGTATCTTGACCCAGCCGCGTATGCCGTGAGCGGCTGCGATACGCCCCATGACCACCATGGGATTTGCGTCGTCAGGCTGGTGCAGCGACACGCCCGATTAAGCTACAGCAGCCCCGGCGCGCTTGACCAGCTTCGCAACCGCGCCACTCAACTGCGCGCCCTTGCTTTGCCAATGGCTGACGCGCTCCAGTTGCAGGCGCAGCGATTCCTGGCCTTCGGCCACGAGCGGGTTGTAAAAACCGACGCGCTCGATGAAACGGCCATCGCGGCGATTGCGCGAATCGGCAACGACTACATTGTAAAACGGACGATTCTTGGAACCGCCACGGGAAAGACGAATGATGACCATATAAAACCTATCTAATTAAATTGCCAAGCGAAAGGGCGCGAATTCTACGACACTTACCCAGTTTGTGGCAAGGGAATTTCCCGCCTCTTGTTCTTCGCGGGAGCGCCACTTGGCCAAACAAACGATATGCTATCATCGCGCCGATTGCAATTTGATAGCAAGAAAGCATTATGAAAGCATTGAGTATTCGCAATTTGCCTGATGATGTGGATAAAACCCTAAAAGCGATGGCCGCAGCCAACCACCACAGCATGATCGAACGTGAAACCAGGCTGACAGCCGCCCCCGCTCTTGCAGCGGCACGTGCATGGCAGCTACGGCTGACAGGACGCAATCTGGGCGATACGGTGGAAGATGTACGAAAAGATCGCGCAAGATGCAGCGGTTAGACGCTAGCAACAAACAAACCTGGCTGGTGCTTTCCCACGGCTTCAACATGGATGGGCGCGCGGCAAGCCAGACCATCACCGACAAGATTCCACACCTGCTCAACCATGGCGTCGAGCCCATTGTCATCAGCGCGATCACGGGAAAAAAGGACAAAGTGGTCGAACACCATCAAGTGCTGCCGGCTGGCCCGGTAGCGTTGCGCTTTGACCTGCGCCACTACCTGAAACAACGCATCTCCTCGCGGCACCTTTACCGGATCACAATGACGCTGGCTTCTCTGCTGCTGTTGCCGTTTTTTCTGATCGAGAAACTCTTGTTCCCTATTGAAACGCATTGGTCATGGGCGATTACCGCCTACTTCACCGGCGCGCGCATCATCAAGGCACGCAAACCGGCGCTGATCTACTCGACCGGCGGCGCCTATTCGGCCCATCTGGCGGGGTATTGGCTGGCGCGCAGATTCGGCCTGCCATGGATCGCCGAAATCCATGACCCGATCATTCTCGACACTCAACCGAAAAACACGCGCGTGCGCTTCTCTACCTGGCTGGAAGGAATCATTTGCAAGCACGCCGATGTGGTCTGGTGGTTCACCGAAGAAGCGCTGGCGCGGGCACGGGCACGGCATCCGGAGCTCGGCGAACGCGGGCATTGCCTTCTCCCCGGCTCGAACCCGCCGGAATTCGTGCGTGCGCCCTACCGGCGCGGCAAACATCTGGTGATCGGGCATTTCGGCTCGCTGGCGGAAACGCGCAACCTGGAAATATTTCTACTGGCTCTGCGCCGCGTTTTAGAGAAGAATCCGCAATGGGCAGAGCATATCCGTCTGCACCTGTATGGCGGCGGCATCGACCCCGTTTCTGCGCGCGCCTTGAAAGACTTCCCCTATCCTTCGATGGTCGAACAGTTTGGCCGCATCGAGACCGACCCCAACACAGGCGAGAGCGGCAGGAGTCAAGTCATCAAGCGCATGAACGCCGTCGATTGCCTGTTGTTATTGCATGGCACGATTCCTGTCTGCGAAGAATACATCCCCTCGAAGATGTACGAATATCTCTGGACGCAGCGCCCACTCCTGGCGCTGGTCTGGAACAACCCGCAAATGGAACGCATGCTCCGCGAACTGGGGCACTGGGCAGTAAAATCAGACGATGCGGATTCGGTCGCGTCGGCGCTCGAAGCGTTGCACACACGCTGGATGCGCGACGACCTGGCCGATTCCGGCGCACCTTCTCCCTACACCTCCGAAGCGATGACGCGCCAGATCATCGAGCTGGCCAATGCAAGCTTACAACGCGGCGCATTACGGGCTAGATGTTGATGCCGGTTACACCGGGTGTTGCGGTTTTAAGCCCGAGGTATTTAATGATCTGCTCAGAGCAGATATAGGCCACTACGGCGATGCAGCCGATCACGCACGGGGCGAGGTATTTGGGTGCAGGTCATTTCCCCCGCCCGGCGTGTTTTCTCGATTGATGTGCAACCGTCAAAACGACCACCTTTGACGGCTCGACCCGGTAAATAATCGAATAGGGATATTTTGTCAGCACCAGTTTGCGCGAACCGGCACGCCTCCAAGGCTTGCCTGTCATCGGGAAGTCTAGCAGTCCATCAGCCGCAGCGGTTATGTATTCGAGAACATGCACCGCCGCCTTCGGATTGTCCGCCTCGATGTAACGCTTGATTAATTCAAGATCATCACCAGCCGCGCGCGAGTAATCAAGCTGCCTTTTTGCGGCCATTGCCGATACTCAGTTTTTTCAGCATGATCTCGCGTGAATAGGTGCGCCCTGCATCCGCATCGGCTATACCCTCATCAACACGCTCTAATAGCCATTCTTCGTAATCCAGCCGGTCGGCTATCGCCTGTTTGATGATTGCTTGTGGTGTGCGCCTAGACCCGGTTGATATTTTTTCGAGCCGCTTGATAAGGGTTTGCGGCAATGTGATGGTGTTGCTCATGGCTTGCCCTCCAAGGCATTGCGATGGCTTTGATTCTACGCCAAATAGGGGCGAAAGAAAATTCACGCTTTTTTATTTCTTCAAAAAACGGCCTGTACGCTTGCAAAGAAGCCAGATTGACAATATAAACAATAATGCTTACAGTGATGAGCCATAAACAGCAAAGAATTCAAACGCTGGCTGACCCAACAGGGTGCAACCTTTCAAACTGGCAAAGGCTCTCATCTGAAGGTGCACCTAAACGGCAAGCAGTCTGTTCTGCCGATGCATAATACCGACCTCAAGACAGGTACGGTCGAAGGCATCAAAAAGCAACTTGGATTAAAGTAAGGAGCGCGCAATGTTTATGTACCCTGTCACCCTCACCCCAGACAAAAAAGACGGTGGCTTCGTTGTCACCTTCGCCGACATTCCTGAAGCCATCACTCAAGGCGAAACAGCGGATGAAGCCTTGGCTGCCGCAAAAGATGCGCTGGAATCAGCGCTGGATTTCTACTTTGAAGACAAGCGCACTGTGCCCGCGCCATCGAAACCCAAACGCGGCCAGCACGTTATCGAACTACCGGCCAGCTTATCAGCGAAGATACTGCTGCTCAACGAAATGATCGCGCAGAATGTGCGCCCCGCCGAGCTTGCACGCCGTCTCCATACAACGCCACAAGAAGTCAATCGCTTAACCAACGTGCGGCACACAACACGCATTGACGGCATTGCCGCAGCCTTGCAAGCCCTTGGCAAGCATTTGGATATGCGAGTAGTCGAAGCCTAGCAGCCTGTCGGACTTGAAGAATCGAAGCGCATTGGGTTTAGCATACAATCCTTGCACACCTGACCGGCACATCACTCACACCATATGAAAGACATCGTCCTTTACTGCAAGTCGTATCACCGCGATGTGCAGCGCGCCAAACGGCTTGCAGAGAGCATCCGCAAACACAACGCCGGCAACCTGCCGTTCTATCTTTCCTGCCCATCGTCCGACTTGGCCTTGTTCAGGGACACCATCGGCAGCGATGGCGTCACGTTACTGGCCGACGAAGAAATTGTCGCAGCCAACACCTCCCTCGACCAGCAAGCCATCAACGCCTTGCCCGGTGGAATATCCCAGCAAATCGTAAAGTCGGAATTCTGGCGCCTCGGCATCTGTGAAAATTATCTCTGCATCGATTCGGACGCCTATTTCATTCATGATTTCAGCAAGGAAAATTTTTTGACCCCCGGCGGGGCGCCTTACACCGTGATGAACGAAAGCCTGGAATTACGCCTGTTCGGGGTCTTGCACCAACATGCCAGGATTGCGCGCGATAGAGATACCGAGTGCAAGGCCATCATGGAAATCTTCGGGCGCACCGGAAGACCTTATGATTTCGGCCCCCTCCCTGTGGTATGGAGCAGGCATGTCTGGGCTGATCTCGCCGAGAAATTCCTCGAACCACAAAACATGAACTTCCTTGATGCGATGGCGCTCTTCCCATCGGAGATGCGCTGGTATGGCGAAGCCTTGCTGAAGTACCGCTCGATCGAACTATGGCCCGTTGAAACACTGTTCCGCTGCTACCACTACGAGCAACAGTTTCTTGATGCAAAAAAATCCGGTGAAACAGACGAGGCATTAAGCCGGATATTTCTCGGCGTATGCAGCCAATCGAACTGGGACAAAACACTGGATCATGGACAAGGCAAAAAAAGCCTGCCATCCAGGCTGGTTCGCACGATCAAGCGTCGCGTATTCAAACGGCTGACTTAATACGCCCAACAGACTAAAAATACAAAACATATTAAGCCATATCTATGATGCGGAAAAAGATAAAAACCGCCTTTTTCTGCTAAAGTGCGCGCCATGAATATTACCAGCAGCCAGCTCTACTTACGCCTTCTGAACTACGTCAAACCCTACTGGCGCACTTTCGCAATCTCTTTGCTCGGCATGATTATGGTAGCTGCTACCGAACCGCTGGTTCCGGCACTGATGAAGCCGATGCTGGACGGTACGTTCGTGCACAAGGATCAGGCGATGATGCGTATGGTTCCGGCTATCATCCTGCTGATCTTCCTGGTGCGCGGCGTTTCCACCTTTGTCGGCACTTATGCGATCAACTGGGTAGGCAACAAACTGGTGATGGATTTGCGCGACGAGATGTTTCGCAAGTTGCTTACCTTGCCGACTCGCTATTACGACGATCACGCTACCGGCAATCTTATTTCGAAACTGACTTTTGATGTCACACAAGTGACGAATGCCGCAACCACTGTAGTGACCGTTGCAGTACGCGACAGCATCGTCATGATCGGCCTGCTCGGCTGGCTGTTCTATCTCAACTGGAAACTGACGCTGCTCAGCTTATTGATGGCGCCAATCATCATGCTGATCATCAGCACACTCAGCAAGCGGATGCGCAACAACAGCCGCGACACACAAGAGGCGATGGGCGGCATCACACAGGTGATCGAAGAAAGCATCTCGGCACACAAAGTGGTCAAGTTATTTGGCGGCCAACAATACGAAAGCGGCCGTTTCAACGAGCAGGTCAACTGGGTGCGACGCCATACAATGAAACAAGCCGCAGCGAGTGCGGCGAACGTGCCCATCGTGCAAATGATTGCGGCGGTGGCCTTGGCGGCCGTGGTATATCTGGCGACGCTGCAATCCAACGCGGATGAAGTCACGGTAGGCGGCTTTGTCTCGTTCATCATGGCGATGCTGATGCTGACCGCACCGCTCAAACGCTTGACGGGTGTGAGCGAATTCTTGCAGCGCGGGCTGGCGGCAGCGGAAAGCATATTCGCATTGCTGGATACCGAGAGTGAAACAAATACTGGCACGGAGACCGTAGGCCGGGCGCGCGGCGAGCTGCAATTCGATAATGTGCAGTTTTCTTATGCGCCTGATGCACGCCCTGCGCTGCACAACATTACGCTGCATATTCGCGCCGGAGAAACCATTGCCTTGGTCGGTGCGTCAGGCGGCGGCAAGACCACGATGGCCAATCTGGTGCCGCGCTTCTACATCCCGACTGGCGGAGCGATTCTGCTGGACGGGCATAATCTTGCCGACCTTACCCTCGCCAGCCTGCGCGCCAACATCGCGCTGGTCAGCCAGGAGGTGGTGCTGTTCAACGATACTGTCGCGGCGAACATCGCCTATGGGCAGATGCGCGAAGTGCCCGAGGCCGAAATCATCGCCGCCGCCAAAGCGGCGCATGCGCTGGAATTCATCCGTGAATGGCCGGAAGGCTTGAACACGCTGGTCGGTGAACGCGGCATCAAGCTTTCCGGCGGCCAGCGCCAGCGCATCGCCATCGCGCGCGCCATCCTCAAGGATGCGCCGATCCTGATTCTCGATGAAGCCACCTCGGCGCTGGATAGCGAATCGGAACGCCATGTGCAGGCAGCGCTGGAAACCCTGATGCAAGGCCGCACCACACTGGTCATCGCGCACCGGTTATCCACCATTGAAAAGGCGGACCGGATTGTCGTATTGCAAAAGGGCGAAATCGTCGAGAGCGGCACGCACCACGAACTGCTGGCAAAAGACGGCGTGTATGCACGGTTGCATCGCATCCAGTTTGCGGCTGTTAGTGATGCGTAACTGATATCAGTTCGTTTCCCGGCTTTCCGGTTATGTGCGTTAATAATCGTAAGGGTGTTGTTTCCCAGTCATTTTTAACGCAGGCTTTTCAATCAAAATGTGGCATAAGTACGCAGCGCCTGATGTGACGATTAACCCGATTATCATAATCACCTGTGCAGAATAATGTTGTTTGTCAAGAAACTGAATTATCGGTAAATGCAGCAAATAAAAAGAGAAGCTGACATTCCCGATAAACACTATAAAGCGGTTTTCAAACATCCAGCGCATACGGCGTGCATGGGGCAATACCAGTATCAAGGCCATTACCAGAAGAGTAAACCATAGTTCAAGAGTACGGCCTGCTCCTACCGGGAACAATGCCCCGATCAAAGTTATAGCAACCAGAATGTCGGCTGTTCGCGGAGACAAATTGACCTTATCCAAATAGCTGTAAGCAACAATTCCACCAACAAAACAATACAAGTAACTCTCAATAGCCCAATGCGCTCCCAGCTTCTCTTGATGCCAGTGCGGATCCGCCCATGCCAATACAAGCGCAGCAAAGAAAATACCCCATTTCCAACTGGTACTGGACCGTTTCATAAAAAAGAATAATGGCGGGATAATCAAATATGTCCACATCTCTATCGGTACCGTCCACTCAACACCAATGATGGTGACCTGATAATGCACATCCCAAAGATTCAGGAATGTAAGATGCATGAACAAGTCATAAATATCTCGTGCAGGAATGCCGAACATTTTCTGATAGGAATCTTGCCCACCTAGCCACCAGAGAACAATTATGGCGATACTGTACATTGGAAAGATTCTGGCAAACCGCCTCAATAGATAGTGTGAATAGCTGAATTTTTTGGCGCGGCTAATACTCATCGCCAGAGTCAACGCAGAAAGCACAAAAAAACTAATGACACCGTATTTCCCCAGATCAACCCACTTATCCGCCAAACTTCCAACAGATCTTAACCCCCCACCTCCAGAGTGAATAAGAAAAACGGCCAAGGCTGAGTAGCCACGCAGCCCAGTAAGAAACAACGTGCTTGTATTTTTCACTGCCCAAGCCCCCCAAGAAAATGTTCAAAATTTGCGGGGTACACCAGAGCTTACCAGTCACCTGGCCCAAGTGCATCAACTCAACCGTCTACCTGAGTCGGTACGGCACTTTTGTATGCCGCCAACTAGACAAGGCATGTCGCCATCACCCTCAATCTACCCATTCAAATTGCCTGTACAATGCGTGAGCGTAACAGATATTATTTATTTTCGATGCAATCCATCCCATTCAACAAACCGTTTATCATCGGCCACGAGCTGGACTATATGGCTAAAGCCGTAGCGCAGGGCCATCTTTCCGGGGATGGGAGCTACACCAAATTATGCCACCGCTGGTTCGAGGAAAAGCTGGGGTGCCGCAAGGCATTGCTCACCCACTCCTGCACCGCCGCGCTGGAAATGGCCGCCATCCTGTGCGACATCCAACCCGGCGACGAAGTCATCCTGCCTTCCTACACCTTCGTATCCACCGCCAATGCCTTTGTGTTGCGTGGAGCGGTGCCGGTGTTCGTGGACATCCGCCCGGACACACTGAATATCGACGAGAAGCTGATCGAAGCGGCGATCACACCCAGGACGCGCGCCATCGTGCCGGTACATTACGCGGGAGTGCCGTGCGAGATGGATGTCATCATGGACATCGCACGGCGCCACCAGTTGCTGGTGGTGGAGGATGCGGCGCAGGCGCTGCTTTCCACTTGCAAGGGGCGCGCGCTGGGCACGATCGGGCACTTTGGCTGCCTGAGTTTCCACGAGACCAAGAACATCATCAGCGGCGAGGGCGGCGCGCTGCTGGTGAACGACGAACGCTACATCGGTCGTGCGGAAATCATCCGCGAGAAAGGCACCAACCGCAGCCAGTTCTTCCGTGGCGAAGTGGACAAATACACTTGGGTGGACATAGGCTCATCCTATTTGCCGAGCGAACTGGTCAGCGCCTTTCTCTATGCGCAACTCGAACACGCCGACGAGATCACCGCAAAACGCTGCCATATCTGCACCACCTACACCTCGCAACTGGCGTCGCTGCAACAGGCGGGCAAACTGCGCCTGCCGACATTCGACGGCGACAGCAATGGGCACATGTATTACCTGATCCTCGACAGCCTGGACACACGCACGAAATTGATCTCGCGCCTCAAGACACAAGCCATCCATCCGGTGTTCCATTACGTGCCGCTGCATTCCTCTCCAGCAGGGCGAAGATACGGACGTGCAGGCAGCGCAATGACAGTGACGGACGACCTGAGCGAGCGCCTGCTGCGCCTGCCGCTGCATTACGAGATGAGCGATGATGACATCGGGCGCGTAAGCACGACTATCGGACAATTCTTTGCGGCCTAATGTTATTTAACTCTAGAGGTATTAAGTATGAATAAAGAATTTGTTACCTTATACCGCCCCAAGCGGTTGCAATCATTTTTCCACAGCCAACGAAAAAAGCTGCTTCGTTTTCTGCTTAAACAACTAACCAAGAGAAACGAGTATCCCCAATTTTGGATCAATCCAAAGGATATTATTTCCAGAGAAATTGCTTTAAATGGCTATTATGAGAAAGAGCTTTTGTATGGCATGCAAGCACTCGTTAAAACAAACACTAGCGACCAAATAGCACTTGATGTAGGTGCAAACATCGGCAATCACACGATCTTCTTTTCAAAGTTATTTAAACAAGTTATTGCCTTTGAACCAGCTGAAGAAAATTGTTATTTGCTCAAAGCCAATCTGTACCTTAACAGCATTAAAAACGTCAAGCTCGTCGAAAAAGGCCTTGGCAACGAATCGGCAGTTCTTCCTTTCTTCGGTGAGGATTCCGGGAATTCAGGTGCTCACGGATTTGGCTTCGACATTGTTGACGCCAACTCAGGCGTACGCTCGGTCAGAGAAGTTGAAGTTGTACGTGGCGATGACGAATTAGAAACATTAGGAATCACTGACCGCGTTGCTCTCCTCAAAGTTGATATTGAGGGTTTTGAGCCACTGGCGTTAGCGGGATTAGAAAAAACAATCAAGAAATCTGAACCCTTGATATGTTGGGAAGCCTTTAGCCATCCTGTAGCCAATGTGACCGTAGAATTATTGCGTGGTTACGAGTATGAATATTTTTATCACATGACTACACGCGCCACGAATAATGACCTCGCTAACAAAATTATCAACTCCATGGGCAAGTCGACTTACCTTATTCCATTGACAGAATGCCCCATACTCGACGGAATGAATGTTGCATCAACCAAGCCGATAACCGGCTTATCTTTAAGATAAAGATATATCAATGCAACAGTTAACCGCCAAAAACTTCTGGGCAATATATGCAGCCGGGGCGCTGTTCATGCTGCTGGCCTTGAATCTTTACTACATCGGCGAAGAACCCATCTTCCCGATCGAATCTCAGGAGATGTGGGAGCAGGGAGTGTGGTTCAAAAAACTGCTGTATGGCTGCGATGTCCTGCAACCTCCATTGCTCAATTGGCTCATCGCTCCGCTTGCCTCTCTGATCGGATGGCCGCACGTAAAAGAAGCTGCCCGGATACTGACGATCATGGCCACTGCCGGCAGCGGCTTGATGCTGGGCTGGCTGGCTTTCAGGCTTTCGCGGGATCGCTTATTTGCCGCACTGGCAGCCGCCAGCTATTTAACTTTCCAGGACGTGCTGCTCTACCACGGCTGGCTGGCTTATGTTGATCCCACCTTCGCATTTTTCATTTTTTCGGCTATTGCCCTGTTATGGATCGCGGCTCACGAGCATAACCGGGGCTTGTTTGGGCTGTCGTTACTAGCGATCTCTTGCGCCTTCCTGGCCAAGGCGCTCACTGCCTACATTTTCTTCGCCTCCGCCATTTTTGTGCTGTTGTTCCAGCGCGATGCGCGGCGCTTTCTGCTCAACCCCGCCCATATCGTTGCGTTGTCTGCCACCTTTGCCTTTCCGTTGTTCTGGTATGCCTCGGTGCCGAGCGGCGCTGCCTCGAGCAGCGGAATGCTGTCTGAAATACAGCGCAAGCTAACTGGAGCAAGCTCAGGCGAAATCCACTTGGGAGGCTATCTGGCAAAACGGCTGTCCTACCTGCTGACGACCTTATCGGAGCTGTTTCCGGCCGCATGGCTGGCAATTTACTTGCTGCTGAGAAGAACCATCGCCCTCAAGGGGCTGCCCGATTTTATCCGCACCGGCGGATGGATCGCGCTGCTCTGCTATCTTCCCTACCTGCTATCTCCGGAGAGCGGCATCCGCTATCTGATGCCGATTTACCCGTTGTTTGCATTATTTGCCGCAGGCGTCATCTGGCAAGCGGGGGCCGCATGGGTGACACGAGCGCGCCGCTGGATGATCGCCATGCTGGCGCTGCAACTGCTCGTATTTTTGGTCGCATTCCCGCTTTATCAGAAGCACTACCGGGGAGAAAATTACATGCTCGCCGCGCAGGAAATTGCCAGAATCACTCAAGGCTATCCCCTTTACAGCAACGACACGACCGCACCCGGCGAAATCGTAACCGCCAACCTGAACGCGCTGCGTTACCCGCTGCCTGCGCTACGGACATCGCCCGGCGCAACGGTATATGAGCGTCCCGAACGGACATCGCCCGGAGATTGGGATAATGGCTTCGTGATCACACGCTCGACAGTCTTTCCCGATACAAAGATCGTCAAGAGATTCCCGTTGGCGGCGGACGAGCTCTACCTGCTGTGCCGTGGGGTGGCGTGCGACAAACCGTAATAAGCCCGGTGAATTCCTGGCGCAGTTGCAATACCAAATAAAAAAGGCTTAAACTGGGCTCACTTTGAAAGGTAATATCATGGAAAACATGAACAACATAGTGTTAGAACATCTTGTAGCGCTACGCAACGAATTAAAAGAATTCAGACAAGAAGCGCGAGAAGAATTGCAAATCATCAGAATGCGCCTGAATTCAGTGGAACGCACAGTATCCGGCGCACACGATGATAATATGATCGTACAAATGCGGATCGATAAAGTAGATGAAAAAATCGACAAGATAGAGAAACGATTGGAATTGTCAGCTGCTTGAAATTTGCCGGACAATAAAAAGCCCTCTTCGGAGGGCTTTTTATTGTCTGCATTTCTGTAGGCAAAACTGTTTACGCAAAGACGCGAAAACAGGAACAACCAAGGAATATCGGCAATACTGAAAACACTGGTAAGTCCTATCTGTCGTTCCCGCGAAGGCGGGAACCCAGTCAAATCAATAAGCTGGATATCCGCCTACGCGGGGATGACGACTTCCTTGATACTTCGCCGCACAGGATTGCCGATAGCCACAGATGGCAGGGTGGGCACGCTTTTGTGCCCACGCGGATACTATTCTCCGAAAACAAATTTACCTTGATGCTACGGATATGCGATCCATCGTGCGCTCCTTAACCACCCGCGCAGGATTGCCGACAGCCACAGAATAAGGGGGGATACTCCTGGAAACGACCGACCCGGCGCCGATGACCGCCCCTTCGCCGATGGTCACGCCGGGAAGGATTATTGCCCCCCCGCCGATCCAGGCGTAATCTTCGACAACCACGCTGGCTGCCGTGTCGTCCAGTTCAAGCGTCGAGTAGTCGTGGGTGGCGGTAAATATCCGCACATGCGGAGACAAGGCAACGTTGTTTCCTATCCTTATCTCCACACCTTCCACCATGTAAGACGCATAGAGCGCGCAATCCCTGTTGATCGTGACGTTGTCGCCGAGGCTGATGCGTGACGGATAACGATAGTAGGTCTTGTAGTCCAGCAGGCAATTCCTGCCGACCTTCTTGAAAATAAGCTTGAAGATCAGGTTGCGGGCAAACGACGGGAGCAACTCCATCAACAGGTAGAAGATGTTGGTGAAATAGGAATAGATGCTGTACAGAAATATTTTCGTCTTGAATTCCATCATGGAACCTCACCTGCCAGTTGAATCGCAACTGCCCAGCCTGCCGCCATCGGCGGGACTGGCAGCAAATATCCAGTATTTTTGCACGATGAAC
>JAIELH010000076.1 GCA_019753125.1 Gallionellaceae bacterium
GCAACAGTTTCCTTGCCATGGCGTCATCCACATAATGAGATGGCGCTACTATACATTCAAATGTCAACAGACTCTAGAACTATTTTTCTTACCAGTGAGAAAGTATCGTCGTCAGAACACTTGGGAGGCTCCTTTCCACATGCTGCGAGAAGGCTTGCTATTGCAGATACCATGATTGCTGTCGAAATTTTTCCTGGCATGTTTTATCCCTTTAAATTGACGTCATGTAGCCGCCGCTCCCATCAAACGTCGCATATTTTGAGAAGCAGGTGCTAATAGATTCGCCGAACGTCATTTTGTCTCTCCTAAATTAAGCGGATTGGAACAACATGGATGTAACAGCTTCTAGCATTGATCGAGCGCAATTCATTCAGGCAAGACGCCCAACGTCCAAGCTCAGTGGCGCTGCACGGCTTTATCGCGCAGCGTCCCTTGGAGCGCAGTGTTAGGCAATGGATACAAGAACTTTGCCGTCCCACCAGCACCGACTTTACAAAATTAAGCGGGGCTACCATATTGACTATCTTGCTCCGAACCTTTGCCTGCCCACCAAATAACTAAAGGGATGATTCCAATCACCGTGAGCATAATTAGCTGCCACCACCCACTCCTGTTGGTGTCGTGCAGCCTTCTCGAACCTGCCGCAATAACAGGAAGGAACACCGCAAGATTGACGATCATGGATAGAGCTTGCGACGAATCGACAAGTATTGAGCCCCAGCTGAGAAGAATTGTGAACAGGTAGAACCACCAGAATTCTGGCCTTGATGCCCTCCCCTTAAAGTCGACGTACTTCGCAAAGCATGTAGATATCGCCTTACCAAAAGTCATCTGTTCGCTCGGTGTGGTAGCCGAGGTCACGGCGGGGGAAGTTACGCTTGGTGCCGAGATGTTGGCACCGCAATTTCTGCAAAACTTTACGTCGTTCGAATTTTCCTTACCGCATTTTGGACAAAACATTTTGCTCTCCCTTCACCTTGATAAAGAGTCAAACAACACTGGGGCGCGTGTTGCATAACATAAGTATAGACATAAACAGTTGGCTGTCAACTATATAAGTTATTCAACATAAACTGCGTAATAGCGATTATTCATGCCTACTTTAAAAGGCATACGCATGACCAAAGAAAAAAAGCCCTCTTCGCCTTTGCCGGGTTTGCTGGGAAAAAACATCAGGGAGCGACGCAATCAGCTTGGCTGGACGCAAGCCACTCTTGCCGAATTGGTCAGGGTCGATGCTGAAACAATTTCCAGAATTGAACGCGGGGCAATTGTTCCTTCCATTCTTAAATTGGAACTGGTTGCAGATGCCCTTGGGGTGCCTCTGGCGGAGTTGCTGCGTTCTTCTTCAACACTTGCGCAGGATCAATCGCTGGAAATATTTGATTGGTTGCAAAACTTATCGGAAGCAGACAGGCAGTTTGTTCTGGAGGCAACGCAACGGTTGTGCAGGCATCTTACGAAGTGAGCTTTGTTTAGCTTGCGTAGACCTTAAGCAACTCGTGGGTGAGCCGTAGTCAAGTAGGGTGGGCACGGGGCGTGCCCACGCGGATGTTAAGCGTGCAGCACCCGAATGCGCGGCGCAATCTTCGGCAACAGTTCACGCGTCGCCATGCGCATGTCGTACTCCGATTGCAGGTTGAGCCAGAAGCGCGGATCTATCTGAAAATACACGCCGAGGCGCAAGGCGGTATCCGCCGTGATCGGGCGGCGGCTATTCACGATGTCGCTGATGCGGCGCGGCACATCAATATTGGTAGCCGCCTGGCGCGCGATGACTCCCTTGGGTTTCATGAATTCTTCCGGCAGAATTTTGCTTGGGTGTATCTCTTCAAACATCTTGGTTTTCTACTGCCCGTGCATGTTGCACTTCCAGCAAGGTAGGGTGCATTCCATGCCCCCATAATTCGGGTGCGTGAAGCGCACCCTGCGTCCCTACGCCCCCAACCTCACCCGCAGTTCCTCATACACATCCTCCCTCGTCGCCACGGACAGGATGGTCAGCAGCCGTTTTGCATCGTTGACGTGGTAGATCAGGCGGTATTGCGGCGTGGTGATTTTTATCTTGTAGCAGTCGGGCAATTCGCGCAGTGCATCTTTTGCCACGCGCGGGTGCTTGAGGCGTTCATTGGCGAGTTTTTCCTTGAAACGGCGCTTGATGCTGCCATCCAGTTTCGCCCATTCCCTCTCGGCGCCCGGATGGATGGCTAATTCATAGCTCATCCAGCTTGACCTTGCGTGCCTTGTCCAGTGTGGAGAGCCGTGTCTTCGCGCGATTCTCGGCAATGCGGTCGGCGATGGAGTCGAGCATGACTTCCATCATCCGGGGAGAAATGATGTAACCGGCGGGCTTGTTGTGATTGAGGATGGCGACGGCCTGATCCTCGTCCTCTGCACGCTTGAGGATGCGCGTGGGTGATTCGCGCAACTCGGTGACGCCTATAGTAATTCCTGCATGAATAGCGTTCATGATTATGTCCTGAAAAAAGTACGTTTTAAGTATGCAAGTTTGTGGCTTGCCAGTCAATCTATTATTCAGGTGTTCCATGCACAGGCCGCGCAGCCCGGTATCTACACATGCGAAAGACACAAAAAAACACGGACAGGTATTGCAGCTTACGCCCCTACCCCTACGGCACTCAATCAATAAAGCCGCATTCGCGCTGGTGGCGGATGGCGAGGATGTCGATGCGATCTTTTGCGGGCAGGAAACGGTACAGTGCGACGTAACCGGAGCGCCCTTTCGAGATAACGAGTTCGCGCAGGTTGTGCGGGGCGGGACGCCCAATCAGAGGGTGGCGTTGCAATATCGTCGTGGCATCGACGATCTCTTCACCGGCCGCGATCGCAAATTCCGGCACTTCTTGTTCGAGGAATTGGAATATCCGTTCGAGGTCGGACAGCGCTTGCTCTGTGAAATTCACCTCGGACATGGGAATCACCGGGCGGTGCGTTTGGATGTGCGGGATTTGTTCTTGGTATCGGTGAGTTTAGTGCCGGCGCGGGCGATAGGTTTGGGGCGTTTTGCAGTCTTGCCTGAGGTGCGCGCCAGTATGTATGTCCGCACATCTTCCATCGCGTAGAGCGCACCGCCGGCATCCACCTCGTCGGCGGAGGCGATTGCGTCATTGATGAACGATTGCCGCATTTCGGCCAGGCAGGTTTGTGTTTCCAGCGCTTCAACCATGAAGGCGTGCGGGGATTTTCCAGATGTCTGTGCGGCGGTTGCGATGCGCGCTTTCAGTTCTTCAGGTAGTTTCAACGTGGTGGTGGCTGCCATGATGCTCTCCTTATAAAAGTGCCACCAAAGTAACACCTTGCTGCAAATCCGTCAATTGGAAGCCTTTTCCAATATGAAATGGGCCTGAAATTGATTTTTTGGATCTGTCGTTATGCGAAAATCACTTGACGAAAAAGTCGGTATCTACACGCTATTTCAGTAGGTTTCATGTTCCGCCTGCTATAATTTGCGCCAATTTTTCCCGCACCACTCCATGAATATCCTTTACGAAGAAGACGGCAGTTTCAAGGTCGGCAGCGTCATGACCGACAACACCACCTCGATGCAGGTTGAAAGCCTGTCCGGCAAACGCAGCAAGGTCAAAGCGGCCAATGTGATGTTGCGCTTCACGCAGCCGGCTTTGGCCGAATTTCTGCCGCAGGCGGAAACACTCGCCGCATCGATCGAGGTGGATTTTCTGTGGGAATGCTGTCCGCCGGACGAGTTCGGCTCGGAGCAGATCGCCGCCGAGTATTTCGGCCATGCGCCGAGCGCGCTGGAAGCGGCTGCCGCCCTGATCCGCCTGCACAGTGCGCCGATCTATTTTCACAAAAAGGGCAAAGGCCGTTATCGCGCCGCGCCGCCCGAGGTGCTCAAGGCCGCGCTGGCGGGCGCCGAGAAAAAACGCCAGCAGTTGGCGTTGCAGGAACGCTACGCCGGACAACTGGAACGCTTCGAGTTGCCGGTGGAGTTTTCGGACAAGCTGGCGCAATTGCTCTATAAACCGGACCGCAACACGCTGGAGGTGAAGGCGCTGGAGGCAGCCTGCGCCGCGACGCACCTGTCCGCCGCGCACTTGCTGCAACGCTGCGGGGCGCTGCCCTCCACGCACGATTACCACTTGCAGAAATTCCTGTCCGAGCATTTCCCGCAAGGCACGGGCTTTCCGCCGGTCGAGTTGAGCGCATCGGAAGAATTGCCGCTGGCCAGCGCGAATGCGTTCAGCATCGACGATGCCGCGACGACCGAGATCGACGATGCGTTCTCAGTGGAAAAATTGCCCAACGGCAACTGGCGCATCGGTGTGCATATCGCCGCACCGACGCTCGGGATGCCGCGCGATTCGGCGGGCGACAAAATTGCCGCGCAGCGCCTTTCCACCGTGTATATGCCCGGGCAAAAGATCACGATGCTGCCGGACAGCGTGGTGCAAGCCTTCACGCTGTGCGCCGATAGCGTCTGTCCGGCGCTGTCGATGTATAACGAAATAGATGGCGCAACGCTGGAGATACTCGGCCACGAAAGCCGCGTCGAGCGTATCCACATCGCGGCAAACCTGCGCCACGACACGCTGGAACCGCTGTTCAACGAAGAGACGCTGGCGGCGGGCAGGCTCGACTATCCTTATGCGAACGAACTGACGCTGTTGTGGAAACTGGCACAGAAACTGGAAACCGCACGTGGCAAGCCTTCCGACAACAGCACGCAGCAGATCGATTACAACTTCCATATCGAAAATAGCCATGTCACTATCAGCCAACGCCGGCGCGGCTCGCCGATCGACAAGGTGGTCTCCGAGCTGATGATCTTAGTCAACAGCGAATGGGGCAGGCATCTGGCCGAGCATGGTTTCGTCGGCATCTACCGCACCCAGCAGCAGGGCAAGGTCAAGATGAGCACTGTGGCCGCGCCGCATCAGGGCTTGGGTGTCGCGCAATACATGTGGTCCAGCTCGCCGTTGCGCCGCTACGTGGATATGGTGAACCAGCGCCAGATCATCGCGATGCTGCGCGACGGAGAGCCTGCCTATCCGAAGAACGATACCGCGCTGTACGCGACGATGCGCGACTTCGACACGATGTACACGATCTATGGCGACTTCCAGAAAGAAATGGAACGCTATTGGTGCCTGCGCTGGTTGCAGCAGGAACAGGCCAATATGGAAGCCCTCTCCCCAACCCTCTCCCGCGTTGCGGGCGAGGGGGCAATCGCACCGCTGCGCGAGCTTGTCGTTACTGCCATCGTGCTGCGCGAGAACTTGGTCAAGCTTGCGGACATTCCGCTGATCTTACGTGCCCCGTCGTTGCCGGAATTGCCTGCCAATACCCGTGTGCTGCTGGCGATCGGCGAGATCGATCTGCTCGATCTGGCTGTGCAGACGCGCTTCATTTCTACTGTGGAGGAACTGGCCGAGTGCTGACGTGGCTTAAAACGCCCCTGAAAACACCGCTGACCGGCGCGATGCTCTTCTCGATCGCGCTGCACGCCTTCGCATTGTTCGGTATCGCGCTGGTGCTGCCCGACCCGCGCAGTGCCGCCGACTTCATACAGCCGTTGCAGGTGGTGCTGGTGAACAGCAAATCGGTCTCGAAGCCAGTCAAAGCGGATGCGCAGGCACAACACAATCTGGATGGCGGCGGCAACACCACCGAAGACCGGCAAGCCAAAACTCCGTTACCCGCACTCGGTGAAGGCCAGCAATTCACGCCGGAACAAACCACCAAGCGCGTCGCCGAACTGGAGGAAGAATCCAGGCGCATGATGTCCAAGCTGAAAAGCGATTACACGATAAAACAGCCAGAGCCGAAGAAACAGCCAAGCAGCGAGGCCAGCAGCGGCGACGATCTGGTGCAAAGAAGCCTGGAGATCGCGCGGCTCGAAGCGCAGATCAGCAAGAACCTTGAGGCCTATCAAAAGATGCCGCGCCGCAAATTTATCGGCGCGCGCACCGAAGAATACCGCTTCGCGCAATATGTCGAAGACTGGCGCGTCAAGGTGGAGCGTATCGGCAACCTCAACTATCCGGAAGAGGCGCGCCGCAAACAAATCTTTGGCAAGTTGAGGCTCAGCGTCTCGATCCGCGCGGATGGCAGCGTCGAAAAAATTGAAGTGGACAAATCATCCGGGCACCGCATCCTGGACGCCACGGCAGCGCGTATCGTCAAGCTCGCCGCACCGTATGCGGCGCTGCCGCCGGACATCGCCAGGGATGTCGACATCCTGACCATCACGCGCACCTGGTCGTTCACGTCATCCGACCGGCTGGAGAGCGAATAACCGTTTGTTGCGCCGCTGCCGTTTTTTGACTAAAGTGCGCCACATGTTCAGAACATCCATGTTATTCCGCCTGATGCTGGTTTTTGCCCTGCTGTTTGCGCAGCTGGGCGGCTTGACGCACGGCATCGCGCACGCGATGGCGGAGCAGGCGCAAGACCAGTCGCTGCCACATGGCAAGCATTGCGATCTGTGTGCGGCCTATGCGCAGCTCGGCAGTGCAATCGGCAGTTGCAGCAATAATTTCGCCAGCAGCGAAAATTGTAAAGCGGCTTATTTCGGCCATTACGTTTCCTGCCTTCCAGATACGTTTGCCGCCTTCGCGGCACGCGCTCCGCCTTACTCCGCTTAAGTTCAATTGGCTCCTCGTTCCGAGGATTTCAGGTTGCTTATGTGGAGTGATAAATGTCCAGTAAATCTTATTTGGGTGCGGCTGTTGCCGCACTGTTAAGCCATTCTTTCAATGCGTCCGCCGCGAACGACGCCGACTTGCAGGCTATCCGCGAGCAGATACAGCAATTAAAGCAAAGTTATGAGCAACGCATTACGCAACTCGAACAACGTCTGCAACAAGCCGAGGCAAGCGGCAAAAACGCCGAGCGTAGCGCGGCCCAAGCACAGAGCCAGGCACAGGCTGCGGCGCCGCAACAAGCCGGCCGCCCGGCCACCGGCAGCGAGAATAGTTTCAATCCTGCCGTGTCGCTGATTCTGAGCGGGAATTATGGGAGGCTCAAACAAGATCCGGCCATTCCCGCCACCGGTTTTGCGATGGACGCCAATCCTGGCCACCAGCAGGGATTCAATCTCGGCGAATCCGAGCTGAGCATTTCCGCCAATATCGATCCGGACTATCGCGGTGTGGCGACATTGGCGCTGCTCCCGGCAGGTGGCATGAGCGTGGAAAACGCCTACGTGCAAAGCAGCGTGCCGGGCAACGGTTTCAATCTCAGATTCGGGCGATTCTTTTCCGGGCTCGGTTATCTGAACGAGCAACACGCCCATGCTTGGGACTTCGCCGACCAGCCGCTGGTCTATGCCTCGCTGTGGAACAACCAGTTGGGCGAAGATGGCATTCAGCTCAAGTGGCTCGCACCGACGAATATGTTCGCCGAAATAGGAGCTGAACTTGGGCGCGGGCGTGGTTTCCCGGGAACGGACCGGGCGAAGAACGGTAATGGCGCGAGCATGCTGTTCGCGCACCTCGGCGACGACATCGGCATCGAGCACAGCTGGCGTGCCGGGGCTTCCCTGCACCAGACCAGGCGGGAGAACGCGCGGTCGAATTCGGTGCCAGACCTGCACAACACACCGGGCGGCGCCAGCAACAGCTTCAGCGGCGACAGCCGCACCGCCGGCCTGGATATGGTCTGGAAATATTCACCCAACGGCAACATCCGCGAACGCTATGTAAAGGTGCAGGGCGAGTACTTTCGCCGCAAGGAAAGCGGCTTGCTGGCTTATGACATAGGTACACCACCAGCGGCAGGCGGTCCGATCACCGACAGCTATGCCGTCACGCAAAGTGGCTGGTACCTGCAAAGCGTGTATCAATTCATGCCGGCCTGGCGCACTGGCTTGCGCTATGACCGGCTCGACCCGGGTATCGCCACGGTAGGCGCGCGGAATACGGGCAACGTCATCGGCGACTACGCCTTCAAACCGTCGCGCGTCACATGGATGGCGGATTACAGTCCGAGCGAATTTTCACGTTTGCGCCTGCAACTGGCGCGCGACAACTCGCGGCAGGGACGGGCCGATAATCAGATTTTCCTGCAATACATCATGAGTCTGGGAGCGCATGGCGCGCACCAGTATTGAGTACACCACAAGCTACCGTTCGCCCTGAGCCTGTCGAAGGGCATGGTGCCCATGCTTCGACAGGCTCAGCATGAACGGGTTATTTGAATTGAAAAAGGAAAAATCATGAACAAAATTCTCTGCATACTTTTACTATCGCTGCTCGGTAGCAACGCTCATGCCGCTCTCGACGTGTTCGCCTGCGAGCCGGAATGGGCGGCGCTCACGCAACAACTGGCCGGCAATCAGGCCAGCATTTACACCGCCACCGGCGCATTGCAGGATCCGCATCGCGTCGAGGCGCGCCCCAGCCTGATCGCCAAGGCGCGTCGCGCAAACCTGGTGGTATGCACCGGCGCGGAACTGGAAGCGGCATGGCTACCGGTTGTGTTGCGCGAATCCGGCAACCGCGCGGTACAGCCCGGCAGCAGCGGCTATTTTGAGGCGGCGCAACAGGTTGCGATGCTGGAAGTCCCGGCGCGGCTGGATCGCGCCGAGGGCGACATCCATGCGGCGGGCAATCCGCACATCCAGACCGATGCGCGCAACTTCCTGCCGATCGCCGACGCGCTGAGCAAACGCCTGATCCAGCTTGATCCGGCCAACGGCGCTTTCTACCGGCAACAACTCAACGCGTTCAATCAGCAATGGCGCGCCGCGCTCCAAAAATGGGAAAAGCAGGCCGCTCCGCTCCGGGGTATGCCGATTCTCGTGCAGCATAAAGGCTTCCCCTACCTGAGCAACTGGCTGGGTCTCAAAGAAGTTGCCGAGCTGGAACCAAAACCCGGCATGGAACCCAGCGCCGCGTATCTCGGCACGGTGCTGAACGGGCTGCAACAACACCCGGCCAGAATGGTGCTGCGTGCCGCCTATCAGGAAGCACGCCCTTCGGAATGGATCGCGGAGCGCGCGCATATCACCGCCGTGATCGTGCCCTATACGGTAGGCGGCACACCGCAGGCCATCGATCTGTTCACGATGTTCGATGACACGATCCAACGCTTGCTGGCGGGGCTGAAATGAACGGCATCGAGCTCGATATCCTGCTGCCCGCCTTCATCGCCGGGCTGCTGGTGCTCGCAACTCACATCCCGCTCGGCATGAAAGTGCTGGAGCGCGGCGTGATCTTCGCCGATCTTGCCGTCGCGCAAATCGCCGGGCTGGGAGTCGTCATCGCCGGTCTGCTGGAATTGGCCGACCGGCCGCTGCTGGTGCAAAGCATCGCCGCCGCCAGCGCGCTGTGCGGCGCGGCGCTGCTGGCGTGGATCGAACACCGCATGGCTGAAGTAAAAGAAGCCTGCATCGGGCTGTCCTTCGTGCTCACCGCCTGTGGCGGCATTCTGCTGATGAGCCACGACGTGCATGCGGGGGAGCATCTCAAGGATTTGCTGGTCGGGCAGATACTATGGGTGAGCGCCGGCCAGTTGCTTACCACCGCCGTGCTAACCGCCGCATTGCTTGCGTTGTGGCAATTGAGCAAATTAAAAACCTCCAGTCTGGGCTTCTATGGATTATTCGCGCTGGCCGTCACCGCCTCGGTGCAACTGGTCGGTGTGTATCTGGTATTCGCCAGCCTGATCGTGCCGGCGCTAGCCACCTATGCGCTCAGCGCACGGCGCATGGTGTACGCCTACCTGGTTGGCATCGCTGGTTATGCGATTGGCTTGTTGCTCTCGACCTGGTTTGATCTGCCTGCCGGAGCCGCGGTTGTGTGGGTGATGGCGCTAATCGGAGGCATCATGATGCTGCTGTCGAAGGTGTGCAAAATCACATGAGCTGCGATTTATAACACCGCACTATTTCGGGCATCCGCTGTTATTGATGCTTTTGTCCGGCATCGTGGTTCTGCAAAATCTGGCGCCATCCAGAACGGCATTGCGCAAATTTGCGCCGATCAGTGTGGCCTCGGTCAGATTGACACGGGCGAGGTTGGCGCCGGACAGATTGGCCATCGCAAAAATCGCCCCGGTTGCATTGACGCCCGTCAGGTCTGCACCGCTGAGGTTTGCCAGCGATAAATTCGCCCCCTCCAGATTGGCCTCCCTGAGGTTGGCTCCCGGCAAGCTGCTCTGCGACAGGTTGGCCTTGGCAAGATTTGCGCGCGACAGATTCGCTCCGCTCAGATACGTTTCGGACAGCTCAACCCCGGAAAGATTGGCATTGGATAAATTGGCCCTGATCAGGTTAGCCTCCGTAATCCGGTCGCCGCTCAGATTGGCATTCGACAGATCGGCGCCGGCCAGATCGGCGCCGGCCAGGTTGGACCTAGTCAAATTCGCGCCGGAAAGATTGACGCCGGGGCAACTGGTTTTTCGTTTGATCTGGCAACCATTGACGATTTGCTGCGCCTCGGCTGCACCAGCGAACATCATGGCTATCACGAATAGGTATCGGGCAAATTTTTGCATCGGATTTTTCATATAAATTGAGTCATGCAGTCACATGAGGCGCGGGGCATCCGGCAATTGCCGCGTGACAAGGATGCCATTGGCATCATGGCGCTGAATCGTGCACCGGTGTGTTCTCTTCATTCGCTGCCTGGATATTCGGTGCTGGCTGCGCAGCAGCATCGCTGATCTGGCGTCGTGCCCGGTTGGTGGCAACAATTGAAATAAGCAAGAACAGCGGCGCCACAAATAGGCTGATGTTGAAATCAATGCGGTCGCTGGCATTTGTTAAGGCCATTACCCACCAGGGTAATGCCAGCCATACGCCGCTGGATTTGCTCACGATGACCGGCGTGAAAAGAATCAATTGCGCGGCAAAGGCAGGCAACACGGGAGGTATATTGCCGGAACGCTCGATAGTTCGCCTTGCGGCAGCGCGGGCGACATAAAAGCATGCAAACAGCCCCCAAAGCGGGAACAGCAGCAATGCCAGCAGAGACAGCAATATAAAAAGCGGCAGGCGCAATAGTTTTATCATGCCGGTCCTTTAGTGGGTGCTGCCGGGATTCATGGATTCGCCGCCTTGGGCAGCGGCGCAAACTCTATCGGCACCCAACTGTAGCTGTCCTTGCCGTCGGCCCGGACATGGCCGATACCGGGAAAGGGCAGGTGCATGCCGGCCACCAGCGATTTGCTGGCCGCCATCGCTTTCATGATGCTGCGCCGCGTCGCGATAGCCTGTTTCTGGTCGATGTCGAACTCGATCGAAACGCCCGGCCTGGCAAACTGCACAGCGTGTGCATGTACCAGATCGCCCCAGATCAGCAACTTCTGTCCGTCAGATTCGACCGCATAAGCGGTATGTCCCGGCGTGTGGCCGTTCGCCTTGACTGCCTGGATACCCGGCACCAGCATACTGCCGTCCGTGAAGGTTTGCCACTGCCCGTTGGCCAGATAAGGCGCGGCGCTGTCGCGCGCCATCTTAAAGAAGGGCTGGACTTTGGCAGGCGCGCCATCGGCGACTTTTTGCGACAGCCAGAAATCGTTATCCGCCTGCGATACCAGAATTTTTGCTTTTGTGAAAAGCGGCTGGCCGCTGGCGTCATTCAGGCCGCCCATATGATCGCCGTGCAGGTGGGTAATAACGACCGTATCCACCTGTGATGGTTCATAACCGGCAGCCTTCATGTTTTGCAGCACATAACCCAGTGAAGGTCCGAACAGTTTTGCGGCGCCGGTATCGACCAGTACCAGATGGTTGCCAGTGTTGATCAGGTAGGCATTCACCGCAGTCTGCATCTTCGGGTTGCCGACAAACATGCGCGACAGCAGGCGCTGCAGGTCAGTGGCTTGAATGTTCTTCAGCAACTTTGTATCCAGTTCGATAGCGCCATCGTAAAGGGCGGTAATTTCAAACTGCCCAAGCTGGATGCGGTAATAGCCGGGCACCTGGGTTTGAATCTTGGGGGCCTCGGCTTGTGCAAGAGAGACAAGGCAGATCAGTACAAGAGTCGATATGCATCTGAAAAATTTAAGCATCGGTTATTTCCTTTTGAAGAATCAATCAGACGGTTAAGCCGCTTGTAGCCGGAGGCAAGATTTTAACCCACGGCAAAATGAGTTCATGTGTAGTGGTTCAGACTTGATCTGACACAAACTGCCAGGTTGTCCACATCTATTTCTGTGCCCTCATCTTATATCAATCTGGGATTGTGCTGCCGAAACCCGTCACTCGCCAAGTGGCACAAACGACACCCGTATATTCAAAATTAAATACGATGCCGGCCCTGATATCCCGGACATTTTGTAATTGGCACTTGAGATTCGCTCAAGTTGAAATGGTAACTAGGGTCTGTATTTTTGCCGCAACTGCACTATAAAGGTCAATCTCCGTTTCCGGTGTGCGGATGGAGACGATCAGAGTGTAATGGGCTGGAAGGTCGTAACGTTCCAATTTTTGGCGAGTGCGCCACCATCCCATAGCGGGATAAACCGCAAGGTATCCTCGGCTGGCCAATTCGGCGGCAGTGCCTTCCCATACATCTTGGTGGAGTGATCCCTTATGTCGTTGTTGATCACCGAGCCACCATTCAAGGTCTTGGTGGTTGGTATGCTGCTCATTTTCTTCCATGGCAGCGGCAGCATTGATGCGAGCGAGAAAATTTTCCTCAGTTTCTCGGTGATGGCGCACTTTGAAACGTAAGCGGTGGGAAGGGTAGTGATATTTTGATGCAGAGCCACGGGCAGAGGGGTTTGGCTCGACGAAATATGAGAGCGTGACACGCATTTGTACCTTGGTTGCGCCGAGCGCTTCCAGTTCATCTTTCGGCCAAGGCAACTCATGAAAATTCATGTCGCGAGTTTTGATCGTGCTTCCGTCTTTTTTGTAGGGATAGACTTGGTCTTCGACGATCAGTGTCAGCGAATTGGCAGCACTCCATAATGCGTGTTCCAGGTCAGGCACACCCCAGCCGCAATGTCGCACAAGGTTGATGTAATCGTTCTTGGTGTGGAATTTCAAATACATTTCTTGCATGGCCTCTGTCCATTCGGCGGAGTGAACGATGAGCGCGCGAATGGTTTCTGGCCGTAGCTGTGGATAGGCAGCCATCAGTTGCGCAGCCATGCGGGCACATAAAGCCGATGCGGCGCTGGTGGCGTTGGTGGTAGTGAAAAGTTTTTCGGTATGCTTGAAATGAGTGGTCAGCAAATTGAGGCTTGGCAGCATTCCTGCAAAACCATCATTTTTTCCAACGTTCCCACCTTCGAAAACCACATCGGGTTTCAGGGGCCATGCTCTGTCCCAAGTTGCCGATGTTGTCGTGTATGGGCTGATTCCTCCAAAGGGTGCAACCGGTTCAATGTTGCCATCATCCGTTTCAACTTTTTCCGTGAAAGCGCCAACCGTCAGCGCATTCCAGGCTTGGCCGGGATCGTGAATCAGATTTCTCATCGAAAGGCTTTCAGGATAAGCCAGCCACTCGTCACCATCTTTGGTGTTCCCGGCAGCCAGCACAATCAGCCGTGGAAATTGACCTTCATTCAAAGCATCTGCCGCCAACAAATCCACCATGGAAGACCACGATGAAGGGCGGCCGCGATCCCGAAAATCTGTAGCAGTCACCGCCGAGCTAAACACGCGCAGACGCTGTGGCGCAGCGACCTCGGGTCGACTTACCGCTTCTGCAAAAAGGTTGGCATGGAACTCGTTATTTCCTGTGTTAGTGTCATCGCCCTGTGTGAGTTTGACCGATTCCAGCAGGTGATCAATTTGTATCGGTAGCTCTGTTGATAATGCATTGGTTAAATCGCCGTAGATGGCTATCCCAGCCAAGCCTGTGCCGTGATTACAGTCGTCACCCTTACCCCATTCCAGCTCGACTGTGTGCATATCATCGCTCGTCAGTACAGGAGATAGCAAAGGATGTCCGCGGTTCACACCACTATCGAGCAGGCAGATGCGTGGCACATCGTCAGTGTGTGCAGGGAAGGTTGATCGAGCCAGCAATTCGTCTTTCCACGCCTGCTGTTCCTCTGCATCCATTCCGTCAAATAACTCAGCTGTTTCCTTGGCGCGGCGTAGCTCGGCCACACAGTTCAGCGTCATTACCGTCTGGGAAAATTGGCGTTCAGAGCAGTGCATCATGACGACGGTTCGCTCGGGGAAATCTACGTGTCCTGCGCTAACCGTGCAGCCGACCGCAGAGGCCAGTTTGCGAAAATCCTCCACCACGAGTTCACGATTACCGCGTTCGGGTAGCCACACTTCCCACCAGAATGCCTCGTCAGGATTTTGCGGCAGTAGCTCCGGGGCATCCGTCCACAGTGCGCGCAGTTCGGCTGCACGGATGGATTCGATGGTGTCCAGCAGTGATCTGTGATCTATGGGATCGCCGTTTTTGTTTTTCTTTTCTCCCAAGTATTCGGCCACATATTTTTCAAAATGCGCGAGCTTGCCATCGGGCACGAATACGTTGGCGTAGGTGTATTCACCGTCCTCGCGGATGCTCAGCAGCTCTATGCCCTGTGTTGCGTTGGCGAGACTTTCAAATGCCAGTGCTATGCCGGGTTGGCTTTGAAACTGAATTTGTAGGCCAACGCCGCCTTCAAGTCCCATAGCGTGCTGCGTAGCTGCGGCTCTTTCGGCAATCGGCTGAAGTGCATGGAGTTGTGTTTGCAGAGATGCGCCGTGTTCCGCGCGGGGCAATTCCGGTATATGCGGTGGTTCTCCACCACCAGCGGAGTGGGCGGTGAACGATTTAGCTTTGGAAGTATTGGTGAGAACGAAATGCGGGCGTTTATCTTGCGCTTCATTCGTCATGGCTTGGCGGCTCGCTATTGTTATTGGTGAACCCACCGCTGATTAATTTTCGTTCCTCCAGCATGCGCACCAAGTCAGCTTCGATAACTGTATTGCGGTCGTGGATGATGCTGTCTTTGATCGCCTCATCGGCAGCTCGCGAAATTTCTGCATGACTTAAGCCCGCTGCATGCTCAGCAATTTTGCTCCATGCAAAACGCTTGGCATGAAACCCGGCTAGGCGCGCCTTGAGTACCGCAACGACTTGCTCCTGATTGGGCAGGCCATACTGAATCATGTCGTCAAAGCGGCGGAACAGCGCATAGTCGAGAACATCCGGGTGGTTGGTCGCGGCGATAATCACGCTGTGCGACTGATCCTGCTCGATCATTTGTAGAAAACTGTTGAGCACACGCCGAATTTCGCCCACATCGTTTGCCATGCCTCTTTGCGAACCGATAGCATCGAACTCATCGAAAAAATAGATGCCGCGCACTTCGGTAATGGCGTCAAAAACCTGCCGCAATTTAGCCGCAGTTTCCCCCATGTATTTTGTGATCAGTGCATCGAGACGAACCAGAAATAGTGGGACACCAAGCTCCCCTGCAAGCGCCGCCGCCGTCATCGTTTTGCCGGTACCCGGAGGCCCTACAAAGAGGAGTTTGCGTCGTGGTGACAAGCCATGTTCCTTAAGCTTGGCGAAAAAGCGTTGCTCCTTGATCGTGCGCTTGAGCTTCATGGACACACTGTCGTCGAGAATCATCTCGGACAGTCGGGTGTGGGGATAAGAAACACAAAGAAGGCCGACCAGCTCACCGCGAGGCTTATTGAGCGGAACCAGCTTGCCAACCCCGGCCAAGTTTTGGCTACGGGACTTTGCAGCATCAATCATGTCACGAAGCTCTTCGGCCAACTTCCCATGCCCCAGCTTGGCCTCATGCGCGGCAACCTGCATGGCAATAGACAAAAAGCGCCCTTCGTCACCCTCAATGTGTGACTTAAGTAGTGCTTTTAGTTGTTCAGCGCTTGCCATTATCTTCTCCAATCCTGCAGCTGCAGAATTATACAGTGCTATTGCGGATAGTTAAGTGGACGCAGATGGCCAATGTCCGCTCCTGGCATGCTGCTGAACTACATGCTGCAAAATTGCTTACCGGGAAGCGGATACTCGCGGCAATCTTTTGGTCAAATTTTAAATTTAATTTCAGACGCTGCCTGTCAGATCAAATCACAACTATTACAGTTTATGTTTCATAGGAAAGCAGAACCACGTCCGCTGCCTCTTGCCGCAACGGGATCAATGCCTGATAGCCGGTTGACGCGTGCCAGGCACTGACAGCGGCTATATCAGGAAAGCGGATCACGACAATGTCGGAGTGCGGGCTTTCACCGGCCAGAACCGCTGCACGCTTGCCGCGAAAGAACAGTTCCGCACCCCACGGTGCAAGCGTACCCGGAACCTGCCTGCAATATTCTGCCCATTTTGCCGGATCTTTTATTGTGATGTTTCCGACTATATATGCGTTGCCCATTATGCGGATTCCAGCAAATTAGACAGGGGGATATTCTCGACGCTGTTTTCGGGTCAAGTCAACTTGCGCCGCGCTTTGAAAAATCCTTGAGCCGGAAGCCTAACGCGAACAGCACGGCAAAATATACCGCCACTCCCAGCAGCACCATCCATGAGAGGTGGATGATGCGCGCCCAGCCATGCGTGACAAGCCAGTGTTGCTCGCTGCCCATGCTGAACCAGAGCGTCACGGCCAGCGCCAGCAGTGCGATGCACAGCTTGACGAAGAACTTTGCCCAGCCCGGTTCGGGCTGGTAGATGCCGTGCTTGCGCAAATAACGGAACAGGATCGCGGAATTCAGGCATGCGCCGAGGCCAATCGACAGCGCCAATCCGGCATGCTGTATCCAGCCAATAAACAGCGCGTTCATTGCCTGCGTCGCGAGCAGCGTGATGATGCCGATCTTCACCGGAGTTCTGATGTCCTGCCGCGCGTAGAAACCGGGGGCGAGAATCTTGACCAGGATCATCCCGATCAGGCCGACGCTGTAGCCGGCCAGCGCCTGGCGCGTCATCAGCACATCGTGCGCGGCAAATGCGCCATGCTGAAAAAAAGTCGCCAGCAGCGGCACCGCAATCATGCCCAGCGCGAGCGCGGCGGGCAGCGTCAGCATGACGGTCAGGCGCAACCCCCAGTCCAGCAGCTTCGAGTATTCCGCCGTGTTGTTATCGGCGTGGCATTTGGAAAGCGACGGCAGCAGGATCGTGCCGATGGCAGCGCCCAGCAGGCCACTTGGGAACTCCATCAGCCGGTCCGCGTAATACAGCCATGACACGCTGCCTCCCACCAGAAACGAGGCAAAAATGGTGTTGATGATCAGGCTGATCTGGGCGATCGACACGCCGAATACCGCCGGGCCCATCTGTCGTATGACGCGCCACATGCCTTCGTCCTTGAAGTTGAGGCGGATGCTGGGCAACATGCCGATCTTTTTCAGAAACGGAACCTGAAACGCCAGTTGTACGATGCCCGCGACGAACACCGCCCACGCCAGCGCCATGATCGGCGGGTCGCAATACGGCGCCAGCCACAGCGCGCCGCCGATGAAGCAGATGTTGAGCAGCACGGGCGCAAAGGCCGGCACCCAGAATTTGTTGTAGGTGTTGAGAATGCCCGCCGCGACCGACACCAGCGAGATGAAGAAAATATACGGCGAAGTGATTTGCAGCAGCCGCACGGTGAGATCGAACTTTCCGGCGTCCTTGGCGAAGCCGGGCGCGCTGATGTAGACCAGCAACGGCGCGGCAACGATGCCGATCAGCGTCACGACAAACAGCGCCAACGCCAGCATCGTCGTGACGTGATCCACCAGCAATTTGGTCTCGTCGTGCCCGCGCCGGTTCCGGTATTCGCAGAAGATCGGCACGAATGCCTGCGAGAACGCGCCCTCGGCAAACAGGCGGCGCAGCAGGTTGGGCAGCTTGAATGCGACGAAAAATGCATCCGTCGCCGCGCCCGCGCCGAATACCCGCGCGATCAGCACGTCGCGCACAAACGCGAGGATGCGCGAGAGCAGCGTCATGCTGCTGACCGTGGCGAGTGCTTTGAGCAGGTTCATCTGGAATTATATTATTCGCTGTAAACGCCGCGCATCATACCATCGCACCGGTACAGGCAAATTGCCGCCGCGCATTTACAGGAATCTTGCCAGCATCCCGTTCGCCAGCTCACCCTGCAACGGTATCTGCACATGATGCCCGCTGCCCGGTGCGGTGGTGATTGGTTTGCCGTCGAGGTTGCGCATCTCGTTTAATACGATGATGTGGTTGCCGGAAGGGTGGATGATTTCCAGTTTGTCGCCGACCTGGAATTTGTTCTTCACGTCGATTTCGGCGATGCCATCCTTGCACTGTACGATGTCGCCGACATATTGCTGGCGCGTGCTTTCCGAATGGCCCTGCATATAGTTCTGATGTTCATGGGTATGGTGGCGTTCAAGAAAACCGTCGGTGTAGCCGCGGCTCGCCAGCGCGTCCAGCGCGCCGAGCAGCGCGTAATTAAACGGTCTGCTTGCCACCGCGTCGTCAATCGCCTGGCGGTACACCTGTGCGGTGCGCGCCACGTAATAAATCGACTTGGTGCGTCCTTCGACCTTCAGCGAATCCACGCCGATTTTCACCAGCCGTTCGACGTGTTCCACCGCGCGCAGGTCTTTGGAATTCATGATGTAGGTGCCGTGCTCGTCTTCCAGCACCGGCATCAGCTCACCCGGATGGTCGGCACGCGAGATCAGGTAGGGCTGATCCGCCAGCGGGTGGCGCGGCTGGGCACCGCAGGATGACAGCGCGCTTTCGCTCAACGCCTTGTCGAAATCAAAGTCGATTTTCTGTATATCGCCGGTGCCATCCTCGATTGCGCTGTCCACCTTGTAATCCCAGCGGCAGGAATTGGTGCAGGTGCCCTGATTCGCGTCGCGGTGGTTGAAGTAACCGGACAGCAGGCAGCGCCCGGAATAAGCCATGCACAGCGCACCGTGAATGAACACTTCGAGCTCGATATCCGGGCATTGCTGGCGGATCTCCTCGATCTCGTCCAGCGACAGTTCACGCGACAGGATCACGCGCGTCAGGCCGAGTGATTGCCAGAATTTGACCGCCGCGTAGTTGACGGTATTGGCCTGCACCGAGAGGTGTACCTGCACCTCGGGCCAGCGTTCGCGCACCAGCGCGATCAGCCCGGGGTCGGCCATAATCAGCGCATCCGGGCGCATCGCGATGACCGGCTCCATGTCGGCCATGTAAGTCTTGACCTTGGCGTTGTGCGGCATCAGGTTGCTGGCGACGAACAATTTCTTGCCGAGTGCGTGCGCCTCGCGAATGCCGGTGTGCAATTCTTCGAGCTTGAATTCATTGTTGCGCGCACGCAAGCTGTAGCGCGGCTGCCCGGCGTACACCGCATCTGCGCCGAACGCGTAGGCGCTGCGCATCTTGTCCAGCGTGCCCGCCGGCAGCAGCAATTCCGGAGCGCGCATCAAAGCCCCAGGCGCTTCCAGATTTCCAGCGCGGGGCCGGCCTGGTTCAGCGTATAGAAGTGCAGTCCCGGCGCGCCGCCGGCCAGCAGCTTCTCGCACAGCCTTGTGACCACGTCCATGCCGAATTCCTGCACCGATTCGCTGTCGTCGCCGAAGCCTTCCAGCGTGCGGCGGATCCAGCGCGGTATTTCCGCGCCGCACATATCGGAGAAGCGCGCCAGTTGTGTGAATTTCACGATCGGCATGATGCCCGGCACGATCGGGATCGTGACGCCGAGCTTGCGGCATTCCTCGACAAAATGGAAATAGCAGTCGGCGTTGTAAAAATACTGGGTGATTGCAGAATCGGCGCCCGCTGCGGCCTTGCGCTTGAAGTTGACCAGATCGTCGTGCGCCGACCTGGCCTGCGGGTGGACTTCCGGGTACGCCGCCACTTCGATGTGAAAATGCTCGCCGGTTTGTGCGCGGATAAACGACACCAGTTCGTTGGCATACTGGAACTCACCGGTGGTCGCCATGCCCGAGGGCAGGTCGCCGCGCAGCGCGACGATGCGTTTGATGCCGAGTTGCTGGTAAGTTTGCAGGATGCTGCGGATGTTTTCGCGCGTCGAGCCGATGCAGGACAGGTGCGGCGCAACCTCAAGCCCCTCCGCCTTGATCTGCTGCACGACTTCCAGCGTGCGCTCGCGTGTGGAGCCGCCCGCCCCGAACGTGACGGAAAAATAATCCGGATGGAACGCCGCCAGTTGCTTGCGTGTCGCGGCCAGTTTTTCCACTCCTTCCGGAGTTTGCGGCGGGTAAAACTCAAAGCTGAAAAGCGGTTTGTTGATGCCGTTGTTATCCATTACGTGGCCTTATGATCTGTGAAGCGGCTGCGGACAGCGCCCACGAAAAAATACTGTACAGAACTGCGCCGAGCACGCCATACCAGAAGCCGTCCACGACAAAGCCGCGCAACACCGAGCCGACGAACCAGAACAGCAGCCCGTTGATGACAAATATGAATAGGCCCAATGTCAGCAGCGTGACCGGCAGCGTGAGCAACAGCAGCAGCGGGCGGATCAGCGTATTGACCAGCCCGAGAAAGAACGCGGCGATCAACGCATCCGAAAACCCGGCAACATGAATGCCGGGCACGAAGTTAGCCACGGCCAGCAAGGCCAGTGCGTTCAGTACCCAGATCAGGATCAGTTGCATGTGCCTCCTTTTATCAGGAGCGAGGATTGAGTGAGAAGCGGAGCAACGGGTTTTGCTCACTCCTCGATCCTCGTTCCTCAATCCTGCTTTTAGTAGCGATAATGTTCCGACTTGTACGGCCCATTCTTCGGCACACCGATATAAGCGGCCTGCTGGTCGGTCAGCTCGCTCAACTGGGCATTCAGCTTGGTCAGTTGCAAACGCGCCACCTTCTCGTCCAGATGCTTGGGCAGCGTGTATACGCCGACCGGATAGTCCTTGGTGCGGGTGAACAACTCGATCTGTGCGATGGTCTGGTTCGCGAACGACGAGGACATCACGTAGGACGGATGGCCGGTCGCACAGCCGAGGTTCACCAGACGGCCCTTTGCGAGCAGGATAATTCTTTTTCCGTCGGGGAAAATTATATGATCCACCTGCGGCTTGATCTCCTCCCACTGGTATTTCTCGATCGAGGCGACGTCGATTTCGTTGTCGAAGTGTCCAATGTTGCAGACGATAGCCTGATCCTTCATTTTCACCATGTGGTCGTGGGTGATCACGTGGTAATTGCCGGTGCAGGTGACGAAGATGTCGGCTTTGTCGGCGGCATATTCCATCGTCACGACGCGGTAACCTTCCATAGCGGCCTGCAGCGCACAGATCGGGTCGACCTCGGTCACCCACACCTGTGCAGACAGTGCGCGCATCGCCTGTGCCGAGCCCTTGCCCACGTCGCCGTAACCGCAGATCAGCGCGACCTTGCCTGCGATCATCACATCGGTGGCGCGCTTGATGCCGTCCACCAGCGATTCGCGGCAGCCGTACAGGTTATCGAATTTTGACTTCGTGACCGAGTCATTGACGTTGATCGCCGGGAATTTCAGTTCGCCGCGCTCATGCATCTGGTACAGGCGATGCACACCGGTCGTGGTCTCTTCGGTGACGCCCTTGATCTGCGCCAGGCGGGCCGAGTACCAGGTCTTGTCGGCCGCCAGCTTGGCCTTGATCGAGGCGAACAGGCAGGTCTCTTCCTCGGAGGTCGGCTTCGCGATCAATGAAGCATCTTTTTCGGCACGTGCGCCCAGATGCAGCAACAGCGTCGCATCTCCACCGTCGTCGAGGATCATGTTCGAATAGCCGCCATCAGCCCATTCGAAAATGCGGTGGGTGTAATCCCAGTATTCGGTCAATGACTCGCCCTTGACGGCGAACACCGGAATCCCGTCCTGGGCAATCGCGGCGGCGGCATGATCCTGGGTCGAGAAGATATTGCAGGATGCCCAGCGCACCTCGGCGCCGAGCGCGGTCAGCGTCTCGATCAGCACGGCGGTCTGGATGGTCATGTGCAGCGAGCCGGTGATGCGCGCGCCCTTCAACGGCTGGGTCTTGGCGAATTCTTCGCGGATCGCCATCAGTCCGGGCATCTCGGTTTCGGCGATCGCGATTTCCTTGCGCCCCCATGCGGCCAGGGACATATCGGCGACTTTGTAATCGGTAAAAGCGGCATTCATAAAACACTCCATTCATAAAAATTAATGAACAGGTGCCGTTGGAATAAACCGCCGTTCCGAGCCTGACGGGGTCTGGTTGCACAGACCCGCTGCAGCACCTCTCGGAGGGGGCGGATTATAAACGCAAAAAGAAGGATACAGCCAGAGCCGTTACCAGATCGCGGTTGGCATGTCGCTCCACAATGCGTGAGTATCGCGGATATCCCATTTTGCCGGGTCTTCGTGCGAAACGATCTTGTCCTTGCAGCCTGGCTTGGACAAATCCAGCGTCTCCGGCGCGATCCGGGTTGCGTATTCTGCTGAAATCAGCCGCCAATAATGCTGGAAACCTAGCCGGCGATAATGCTTAAAGAGGGCCACTGCAATAAGAACTTCAGACTGAAGCGCGACAGAAGACTTTCT
>JAIELH010000002.1 GCA_019753125.1 Gallionellaceae bacterium
TGACCTTCAGCTACTCTGGCATTGCCTTTGAGGCGCTGAATCGCTTCGCCAATAAACGGTTCGCGTAACGAAAACGCGTCGATTTCGCCGGCTTCGAGAGCCGCCGGCAATTCGGCGGCCTTCTTGAACGCAGGCTTGATATCGCGCATTGTCAAACCATGCTTGAGCAGCGCCTGGGACAAGAAAAAATGCACGGAAATTTTTGGGTGTGTTCCGGCACGCTTGCCGCGCAGATCGGCAATACTATTGATGTTCCGGTCGCTGCGCGCAACGATCTTCACCTCGTTGCCCCAACTGCCGATAGTAGCGAAAAGGCTGAAGTCATTTTCCCGGAAACTGTCGAAGACAAACGCGGTTTCGGCAACCGGGGCAATATCCGCCTTGCCCTCGAACATCGCGCGCGTGGCATCGTCGCCGGCCTTGAATTCCTTGATTTCCACCTCCAGCCCTTGTTCGGTGAAATACCCCTTCTCTGCTGCAATACCTGTCAGGCCGGTCAACAGGGTGGGCGCATCGGCAACGACCAGACGTTCGGCGGCGTAAGCAACCGGTGTCAATGCCAATATGCCAAGAAGCAAGCAAAACACGGACAAAATATGTTTCATAATTTTCCAGTGCCCCATCGATCAGCCCAAACATTCACAGCCTGATTTTAGGCTTTTATTTCTTTTTGTATCAAAAAACCGGCAAAATATTTATCTGTTACGCCATGGCCTTGCAAGGTTGTTTATTCGGGTAAGCAGCCTTCGCCATCAGCGATGCGAAATCGCTATCCTCCATCGGTCTGCCATAAAAATAGCCCTGCACTTCATCGCAGCCCCGGAGCTTCAAAAAATCAGCCTGCGCCTGCGTTTCCACGCCCTCGGCGATAACCTTCAGTTTCAGGCCATGCCCCATCCCGATGATGGCCGTGATGATGCCGTTGTCGCTGCTGCCTTCCTGATAATCTCTCACGAACGATTTGTCTATTTTCAGCTTGTCTATCGGGAATCGCTTCAGGTAGCTGAGCGACGAATAACCCGTGCCAAAATCATCGATCGCAATCTGAATTCCAATCGCGCGCAATTCGCCCAAGATGGAGATAACCTCCTCTTCGGCATGCATTGCGATATTTTCGGTGATTTCCAGTTCCAGATACTCGGGCAGCAACCCGGTTTCCTTTAAAACATTCCTGATGGTTTGAGGCAAACCTGGTTGGCGGAATTGAGTTGCCGACAAGTTGACTGCAACACAAACAGGCGGCAACCCCGTATCCTGCCATTGCTTGTTCCGGGTGCAGGCAGTGCGCAATACCCATTCGCCAACCGGAACAATCAATCCGGTTTCCTCCAGCATGGAAATAAACTCGTCCGGCGGAACCATACCCAACTCCGGATGCCGCCAACGGATCAATGCCTCCGTGCCAACAACCCGTCCGCTCAGCATATCAAACTGCGGTTGGTAATGAAGCACGAACTGTTCTTCCTCCAGCGCATGATAGAGGGCGGTTTCCATGACCAGCCGCTCTTTCCCCTGCACATCCATTTCGGGCTTATACGCCTGATAGCTCCCCCCATCCACCTTTGCGCCATAAAGCGCAGACTCTGCATTTCTGAACAGCTCGTCCCACTGCTGCCCGTCTTTTGGGTAGAAACTCACCCCCAGGCACACTTTGACAAATAACTCCTGGCCATCAATCTGGAACGCCCCGTTCATACATTGATGAACAATAGCTGCCACTTCCTTGGCTTGCGCTTCCTGCCACATATGGGGCATGACGGCGACAAACCTGTCCGTGCTGAGATGCGCAACAAAAATGCCTTCTCCAAGCGCCCTGCGCAGACGTTTGGACATTTCGAGAATCACTTTGTCTCCCGCCAATACGCCCAGCGTTTTCGTAATTTTACGAAAGCGGTTGAGATCGATCAGGATAACTGCAAATGGATTGCTGTGCTCGGCGTGAAGCACCATCGATTCCAGATGCCGGAACAGATATTCACAATTTGGCAGCCCTGTCAGGCTGTCAAAATGCGATATACGGTGAACCCTCCTTTGTATGTCCTCAAGGTCTGCCCTTGCTTTGGCTCCACGAAGTTCCCGCTTGATCGCCGGCACCAATCTGGACAGGTTATCCTTGCGTATAAAATCCCTTGCGCCATGGCGCATTGCCTCGACTGCCATTTTGTCCGAGATGTCTCCTGAAACAATAATAAAAGGCAAATCTTTTGCCGATGTCTGCACGATCATCAGTGCAGACATCGAATCCAGCCTGGGTAAATTGTGGTCGCAAATCACCACATCCCAATATCCGCATTCCAGCGCTTCCTTAAGCGATTCCGCAGCCTCGACGCGCCTGTGCATAACTGTAAACCCGCCCTCAGCCAGCTCGTTGCGAATAAGCTCAAAATCATCCTCGGAGTCCTCGACCGACAATACCCGAAGCGTTTTTCCAGTTGTATTCATACAGACTATCTGTTCAAACCGGCAATTTCCCCGGCAATCGCGCCCAGCGGCAATGTTTTGCCCAATGCGCCGCGTTTGGCAGCTTCCTTGGGCATGCCATACACCACGCAAGACTGCTCATCCTGCCCAAGCGTCATCGCGCCCGCATTGCGCATCTCAAGCAATCCCGC
Organism: Gallionellaceae bacterium; assembly: GCA_019753125.1. Lineage (GTDB taxonomy): Bacteria > Pseudomonadota > Gammaproteobacteria > Burkholderiales > Gallionellaceae > Gallionella. Next base: position 2,613 of record JAIELH010000002.1, read on the forward strand.
CGCTCCATCGTCGCCCATGCCGGTCATGATGATGCCCAGCGCATTCTTTCCGGCAGTTTTGGATACGGAACGGAACAGCACATCCACCGAAGGGCGATGGCGGCTTACCGGCGGGCCCCCCACGATCTCGACATGATATTGCGCCCCGTTGCGCTTCAGCAGCATGTGCTTGCCGCCCGGCGCAATCAGCGCCAGACCGGGCAGTACGCGGTCACTGTTTTTGGCTTCGCGCACCTCGATTTGGCACAAGCCGTTAAGGCGCGCCGCGAATGCGCCGGTGAATTTTTCCGGCATATGCTGCACGATCACGATGCCGGGGCATACTCTGGGCAATGCCGTCAGCACTGTTTCCAATGCCTGCGTACCGCCTGTGGACGTGCCAATTGCAACCACGCGATCGGTGGTTTCCGCCATCGCTTGTGTAGTGTGCGTAGCAGCGGAAAGAATCGCATCGGCAGTCAATTTTGGCGGCGCGGCAATCGTCGCTGCCGGCGGTATCGACACCAGCTTGCGCGCATTGGCGCGCGACGCCGCTTTAATGGTGCTGGCGAGATCGTCTGAAGTGCCTTCCAGAAAATGCTTCAATCCAACCTTTGGTTTTGTAATCACAGTAAACGCTCCTGCGGCTAATGCCTGCATCGTGGTTTCGGCCCCCCTCTCAGTCAGCGTCGAGCAGATCACCACCGGTGTCGGGCGTTCGGCCATGATCTTCTTTAAAAATGTGATGCCATCCATGCGCGGCATTTCCACGTCCAGCACAATCACGTCCGGCCACTGCGTGCGCATGCGCTCCATTGCGAACACCGGATCTGGAGCCGCGCCAATCACCTCAATCGACGAGTCTCCTGACAGCGCTGCGCTCAACACCTGGCGCACCACAGCAGAATCATCGACGATCAATACCTTTATGGCAGGCACAATATTTCGCTCCCATAATCATCAGTAACATGAGGCTGATGGCGCACCCAGACGTCGCCGCTCCAGATATCAAAAACAATATTGCGATGCCCGGTGCCGCCCAGATGTTCGGCGCAAGCCGAGAAACCGTGCCGTTTCATCAAGGCGCGCGCCATCTCGACGTTTCTCGCCCCGACATGATCCTCACTGGCAGCTTGCTCTCCGGAAAACATATGCCCGCCGCCGAACAGCTTGACCTGATACTCGTAAGGCCAGGTGCCAGCTTCATGAATCCCGCGCAGCATCAACTCCATCGCCTCATCCGCATAGCGCCCATCCAGCATGTCGCGTTTTTTTCCGGCATACGTCGGCAACATGTAATGGCACATACCCCCCACCAGCATGTCGGGATGCCACATCGTGATAGCCACACAGGAACCCAGCAACGTGCGGATGCGCGTATCCTGCTCGCCGAAATACACCTCGCCCGGTTGCAGGAATATATCGATCACATGCGCCGGTTTATGCATCGGGCCCATCAGACCGGTTTACGGTAAACAGCCGGCACGACCAGTTTCACATCGGTGGTCACGCCATTCAGGCTCTCGGAATGGCCCACCAGAAAATACCCGCCCGGGCGCAGCAACGGCAGCAGCCGCGACACCACCTGGCGTTTGGTTTCCTGGTCGAAATAGATCATCACGTTGCGCAAAAATATCACGTCGAATTCGCCCAGCTTGGCCGGTGTTTCGGTCAGGTTGTGCTGCATGAAGCGCACCCGCTCGCGCAGCGACGGCTCGATCAGCATCGTGCCATCGTGTTCGCCGACGCCCTTCAGGCAGTAGCGGCTCAAATAATTCTTCGGGATTTCCGGAATGCGCTCGGCGGGGTACAACCCGTTGCGCGCTTTTTCCAGCACCTGTGTGCTGATGTCGGAGGCCACCACTTCCCATGGCTCACTGCCCAGCAACTCATCCAGCATCATCGCGATGCTGTAAGGCTCTTCTCCGCTAGAACAGGCCGCGCTCCAGATGCGCAGCCCGCAGCCTGTCTTGCGTGCGGGGATGACCTGCTGGCGCAGAAAATCAAAATGCTTGGGCTCGCGGAAAAAATGCGTCTCGTTGGTCGTCAGCGCATCTACCGCAACCTGCAATTCCGCCTTGCCATGATGCGAAGAAATCAGGTGGAAATAATCGCCATAGCTATTCAGATTGTGATGCCTCAACCGCTTTACCAAACGGCTGGAAACCAGTTGTTTCTTGGCAGATGACATCGTGATGCCGGCAATGTTGTAGATCATGTCGCGGAACTGCGCAAACTCCTGATCGTGAAGCACCACATTGACATCCGGTTGATGGCCGCCGTGTTTATGTGCCGGATTGCCACGCTCATCTGTATTGTGCATTTTCCCCTCCATCGAAATATCGATTTGCATCTTCAATCAAATTTACCGGCGGGTTCATAATGCCAAGCGGCTGAGAAATAAAGTATCGGGCAACCTTTAATGTTTTCGTAGGAAACCGGTTCAATAGCAAATAGGAAGATTCCTACAGACCATCGATGTTCGAACCGTGAGAATTATTTACCACGTTTCATCAGGAAAAGGCTGGCATTTTTGAAGGATCGCTTTCTTCGAAAAACCTGCGCAATGCAAATTTCAATCCAGTTTATCCATCAGCATCACAAAACAAACCACCCGGTCAATAGCCTGCCGGAGCAGGCAGCGATTCGATCAACCGCCTGACGTCGTTGCCGAGCGATTTGATTTTCAATTCCAGGCGTATAGCGCCGGAAGCAAAATACACACTGTCTACCACGGCTTGCATATCTAATATTCTGGCGGGCTGCCTCGCCCGCCGGAGGAAGCATTAGCTGCAAATCGCACAACATACCTGCAGGTAACACATAGTCTCCGCGCAGCACCGCATGACTTACAGAGATATCCAGCATTCTGGCAAAAAAACGTTTGCCATCACCAGACTTGACCAAAACCCGACAGTAACGCATCTCACAAAGCCCGATTGACACAACAACATGCAAGCTGATAATGCCAAGCTGGGGGAAAATAAAATATCAGATGCTCTTTAAAATTTCCGTAGGAAACAGTTTTGATAGCGTATAGGAAAATTCCTACTACAGTTAAAAGGCTATTGGGGCCAATTTAAAAAGGAAGACGGCAAAATGTGCATAGGGTGAGCTGTAGCAGTTCCCTGACGTAGATTTGGCCAAAGAACAGGTGTTGCAGCCTTTCCTTCGCTTTTTATTTCCTCCCGTAACGCGACCTGCCCATCGAAAGCGTTAAACAATCAGAACGAACGTGCAACAGACAGCGCGAGGCGGCTACCGCCAATGTTCTTGCCGAAAGCGTTCAAATACGCTGTGGTATTGTTGTCCGGGGCGGTATCCTTGGTGTTGGCGTAAGTATAAGCCAAGCCGTAGGTAAAGCCCGAGTAATCCTTGGCCAGCCCAAGTTTGTAATCGGTATAGTCGAAGTAGCTGTTGTTGCCGCCGGACGCGCCCCAATAACCAGTGTTTGAATTGCCCGGATATTTCTGCTTGCCAATATGAGCTTGCAGGTTGAAGCCGCTTTCCCCCAGAGGAACGGCTGCCGAGAGATCGAGATAATCGGCTCCCTTACCTTCGTTGACGCCGAAGGTGTAATTGCTTATCCCCTTGGAATATTTCAGCGATGCCCACTTGTAGCCAATGGCGCCATAAACCTCGAATGTATTGGGCTTCCGGTATGCGCCGAGGTTGTCATAAGTCCCCGGATAGTAGTAGTAAAGCCCTCCTACGTCATAAGTCCAGTCACCGGCAAAGCTGTTCTTGAAACCGCCATAAATATCCCATTCCAGAGTGGCAGAATTGCTCCTTCCACCGCCGGGAGAAGACAGCGCCACCGGAGTGGTTTTGGTGCCGTTATTCTGATCTGTAAACCAGGAGATGTTCGACAGCCAGGTGCCCGCATAGAACCCCAACGTATGGGCATAATCCAGTCCGCCCTGCAAGGCAGGTTTGCCGTTGGTTTGTGCAATCCCCCGGAACACATACTGGGTCGCGAGTGCGACGTTACCGGTAACGGTGTGCGCGCTTGCCGGAATAACGTGGATATCCTCTTTATGCTGCGTAACTGCGACTTCTTCTGCCATCACCACACCGGGCATTGCGAGTGCGGCCAGCGCCAGTGAATTCAACAACCTGCTTTTCGCCGTACTAAAACTCATTTCATTCATTCTCACCCTGTCCCCTTTAAATAAATTGCTTCCGGCTTCAATCAGGCGGCCTTGTTGAATTCTTGGCGGCACTTATTGCATGCTAAAACTTCACAAAACCGCTTCCTGCCGCTGATACAAGCTTGAGTGCGGGTTCGTTTGAGGCAGGTTTGCTCGCAACCGCTTTATGGGTTGGCATATGGGCAACCGGCGCGCCGTTCGCCGCACCGTCAACCTTGAAGAACGCCATCAGGTCTTGCAGTTGCGTCGCCTGTTCGCTCATTTCTTCCGCAGTCGCCGCCAGTTGCTCCGATGCGCTGGCGTTTTGCTGGGTGATCTGATTGAGCTGATTCATTGCAGTGTTAACCTGACCGACGCCGGCAGATTGCTCTTCGGAGGCGGCGGCGATTTCCTGCACCAGATCGGAGGTCTTGCTGATCGCCGGAACAATTTCGCCGAGCAGCTTGCCCGCGCTCTCTGCCTTCTCGACAGAGCCAGAAGCAAGTTCGCCGATTTCCTGCGCGGCAACCTGGCTGCGTTCGGCCAGCTTGCGCACTTCGGCGGCGACCACAGCAAAGCCCTTGCCGTGCTCTCCGGCACGCGCGGCTTCGATCGCGGCGTTCAACGCCAAGAGGTTGGTCTGGTAGGCGATGTCGTCGATGATGCCGATCTTGCCGGCGATCTGTTTCATCGCCGCCACGGTCTGCGAGACCGCTTCACCGCCTTGCACCGCCTGCTTGGCCGCCTGCGAGGCCATGCCGTCGGTGACTTTGGCGTTTTCGGTATTCTGGTTGATCGACGCGGACATCTGCTCAAGCGAGGCGGAAGTTTCTTCGACGCTTGCAGCCTGTTCGCTGGTCGCCTGGCTCATGCTCTGCGCCGTGGCGCTGACCTGCCCCGAAGAGCCGGACAACACATTCGCCGTGCTGCGCACTTCGCCAATGATGCCGGAAAGCTTCTCAACCATGCTCTTGGTGGCGAATAACATGCTGCCGGTGTCATTTGCTTTGGTTTGCACCTGCACGGACAAGTCGCCATTAGCTATCCTGCCAATCACCTCCGCCGCATACGCCGGCTCGCCGCCCAACTGGCGGAGAATATCGCGGGTTACCAGGGCGCCGATCACACCGACGACAGCAAGCACAACCAGCGTGACCGCCATGTTGAACATCAATACATTGCGCGCCTCACGGGAAAGCCTGTTGGCATGGCTCTTAATATCCGCGTCGATCTTGCCTTCCGCCTCCATCAACGCCTCGATCTTCTTGGTGATTGCCCCGAACCACTTGGCCGGTTCGATCCCGAATTTACCTTCCTGCGCCTTGTCCAGCGCAATCTTGCGCATCGCCTCCACTTCGCGTGCAACATCGCTTTCATTGACTTGCTGAAGCAAGCGCTTCATTTCCTCTGTGGCGGAACCTTGAAAGGATTTGAAATAGACATCCTGCGCTGACATGATGGACAGCAGCCTCGGATAATTCTCGCGGTCGAAGGCGTCTGCCGCGAATACGCCATTGAGCGTGGCGCGTTCCCGCCCGGCCTGCTCCTTACCCTGCAGGAGCGCAAAATAGGCGGCGGTTTTCTTGATGATTTCCGGATGATTGCTTGCGCCCACAACGCGCTCGACGATGCCGATCAGCGAAGCCACGGTGCCGCTATATAACGCAAAGCTTTCCTTTTGGCTGATACCGAGCGCACTGATGTTTTCCCTCGCCTTGCCCAGTTTGTCCAGATCAGTATTGGCCGCTTCGATCGAAGCCTTCATGCCGGCGCTCACCAGTACGGCTGGATTTTGCTCGACAAACGATTTGAGCTTGGCTATCTCTTTATCGACGACCTGCCGTTGCGCCTTCAATTCGCTGGAAAATTTCTCGCCCTTCGACGCCAGAAAGCCGGAGGACAAGCCACGCTCGACTTGCACATTGTGAATGACGTCACCCAATTCGGCTGCCAATTCCACCAGCTTTTCCAATTCGGTCATGCTTTTCATCGTGCCGTATTTTTCCAGCAGCACATTTGCCGAATAAAACAACAAGCCAAGCAACGCCGGCAACAGCATTAACACCAGCTTTGTCTTGAAGGGTAACTTTGCGACATTCATTTTCACTCACCTCTTAAAATTGAAACTGTTTTTTTAATTAAAACATTTGGTATTTAATTGAAGCTGTTCCATATTTCTTGCTATATACATCGCTGGTTAAAATCGGCTTGCAATTACTGCACGCGGGTTTCGCTGCCAGCCACACCGGCCAGCGTCGCCATCTCTTCCACCGACAATATCTGGTGGATATTGAGGATGATGACAAACTTGCCGTTGATCTTGCCCATGCCGTCGATAAAGTCGGCGCGGATATTGGCGCCGAACGAGGGCGCCGGCTCGACCTCGCTGGCGGATATCTCCAGCACTTCATTCACCGCATCCACCATCACGCCGACATCCTGTGCCTCCTCGCCGTTCGCCACTTCGATGATGACGATGCAGGTGCGCCGCGTAATATTGGTGATGTGCTTGCCGAAGCGTGCGCCGAGGTCGATCACCGGAACCACCGCTCCGCGCAGGTTGATTACCCCGCGGATAAATTCAGGCATGCGCGGCACTTCGGTGATATTGCCGTACTCGATGATTTCCTTGATCGCCAGGATGCCCATCGCATAAGTCTCTCCGCCCAACATGAAGGTAAGGTATTGCTGCTGATCCTGCTGCGCGGCGGTGTTCGCCACGACTGGCAGGCTCTTGTTTATTTGTGCGACTGCGTTCATATTTTTTCCTTTCCTGTTTGCGTTACTGCGTGAAGATTGCAATTGCAGGCCGGGCTAATCCGCAGGTCGGGCTTTAACCAACCACTTGGCAACTGTTTTCTGGTTGCCTGGTGGGCTGGCTATGCAAAGCCAACCCACATGTCGGGTAAAAACCCGACCTACAAAAAAACCTGCATTCCCTAGAACTTCACGAAGCCGCTGCCTGCTCCTGCTATTGCAAGCTTGGGTGCGGGCCTGCCAGAAACGCCATTGTTTGCGGCTGCCTTGTATACCGGCGCATGGGCAACCTGCGCAACAGCAGCCCCACCGTCAACCTTGAAGAACGCCATCAAGTTTTGCAACTGCGTCGCCTGGCCGCTCATCTCTTCGGCGGTCGCCGCCAGTTCTTCGCTGCTCGATGCGTTTTGCTGGGTAATCTGGTTGAGCTGGCTCATCGCGGTGTTGACCTGCGAAACACCCGCCGATTGCTCCTCGGAAGCGGCGGAGATTTCCTGCACCAGGTCGGAGGTCTTGCTGATCGCCGGAACGATTTCGCCGAGCAGCTTGCCCGCGCTCTCTGCCTTCTCGACCGAACCGCTGGCCAGTTCGCCGATTTCCTGCGCGGCAACCTGGCTGCGTTCGGCAAGCTTGCGCACTTCGGCGGCGACGACTGCGAAGCCCTTGCCGTGTTCCCCGGCGCGCGCCGCTTCGATCGCGGCGTTCAACGCCAAGAGGTTGGTCTGGTAGGCGATGTCGTCGATGATGCCGATCTTGCCGGCAATCTGTTTCATCGCGCCGACGGTCTGCGTCACGGCTTCTCCACCCGCGACCGCCTGCTTCGCCGCCTGCGAGGCCATGCCATCGGTAACCTTGGCGTTTTCGGTGTTCTGGTTGATCGATGCGGACATCTGTTCGACCGAGGCAGAAGTTTCTTCGACGCTCGCGGCCTGCTCACTGGTTGCTTGGCTCATGCTCTGCGCGGTGGCGCTGACTTGCTCCGAGGCGCTCGACAGGGCGTCTGCCGAACTGCGTACTTCGCCGATGATCTGGGAAAGCTTGCCGGTCATGTTCTGCATCGCGGTCAGCAACTGGCCGGTTTCATCCTTGCTTGTCACTTCAATCCTGGCAGTCAGATTGCCATCGGCCAGTTGATTCGCCACGCCTACCGCTTCGTTGAGCGGACGGGTGATGCTGCGGGTAACCCAGAACGCAAAGCCGAAGGCGATCAGGATCGCGCCAATAGCCAGGATCAGAATCAGGCGCTGTGCACCTTCCGCTGCATTGGCATCGTCGCCGGTCTTCTTCATCAGATCGGTCTGAAAATCGATCAGCCCGTTCACCGCCTTGATGTAGTCGCCCTGGGTTTTGCGCATCTTGGTAACCATCAGTTCAATGGCTTCATCGCGCTTTCCGGCCTTCTGCAATTCCATGAATTTCTCCTGATCCACAACGAAAATCTTGCGCGCTTCCAGTGCCTCGGCAAACTTTTTCTTGCCTTCCTCTGAATGAATCGACTTCTCCAGCTTGTCAAAATTCTCCGTTATTTCTTTTTTTGCCCCGTTGATCCGTTCGAGCTCCTTCGCTATATCTTCGCCCTTAACCAGCAGCGAGTTGCGCAAGGCGCGCGCAATGACATTAGCATTATTGATGATGTTGTTCGCCCAGACCGTCTTGGGGAATTTATCATTGACCAGATTCGTGATCTCGCCGTTGATATGGCTCAACCGCATGTATGAAACGATGGAAATGGCCGCCAGCAGCAATACCACGAGGCCGAAGCCGAGTCCAAGCCTTGCACCGATACGTAAATTTTTGAACATCACTTTTCTCCCTTAAAGAATTACCCCTGTGCCAGCCCAGTTGCCTGGTCGAGACACTGCCTACATCCTCCCTACAACCGCATTCACGACTTTCAATTCAAGGCACGCATGGCTTCCGGGTTTTGCCCAGCGCGTTCCTTTTCCCCGACCACCTGCCCCATCAGTCCCGGCACATCGAGGATCAGCGCCACCTCGCCGCTGCCCAGGATCGTGAAACCGCCGATGCCGCTGATCTGGCTGAACACCTTGCCGAGCGGTTTGATCACGGTCTGGAATTCGCCAAGCAACCGGTCCACCACCAGCCCGACCTTTTGCTCGCCATACCTGACCACCACGACGTTTTCGCGCCGCGCAGGTTCGCCTTCCACTTCGAAGTGCTCGCGTAACCGCAGATAGGGCAGCACTTCGCCGCGCAGGTTGAGGTAACGATCGTCGCCGCCTGCGTTTTCCCATGCGGCACGCTCGATGCATTCCACCACCATGTCGAGCGGAACGACGTAAACGGCCGTGCCGACGCCAACCAGAAAACCGTCGATGATCGCCAGCGTCAGTGGCAGGCGGATACGCACCGTCGTGCTCTGCCCTTCCACGCTGTCGAGGTTCACCGTGCCGCGCAGCGCGGTGATGTTGCGGCGCACCACGTCCATGCCGACGCCGCGCCCGGACAGGTTGCTGACCGCCTCGGCGGTGGAGAAACCGGCCTCGAATATCAGGTTGTAGATTTCCTTGTCGCTCAGACTGTCGCCTTCGTTCACCAAGCCGCGCTCGATCGCTTTCTTCAGGATGCGATCCTTGTTCAGGCCGCCGCCATCATCGGACACTTCGATGACGATGCTGCCGGCATCATGATAGGCATTGAGCCTGAGTGTGCCCTTGGCCGGCTTGCCGTGCGCGATCCGCACCTCGGCCGATTCGATGCCGTGATCCATCGAGTTGCGCACCAGATGGGTGAGCGGATCGCCGATTTTTTCGACGACGGTCTTGTCCAGTTCGGTTTCCGCGCCGCTGATGACGAGTTCGATGTCCTTGCCCAGTTCCTTGCTGACATCGCGCACCACGCGCTGGAAGCGGTTGAAGGTCGCGCCGATCTGCACCATGCGCAGCTTGAGCGCGGAATCGCGCACCTCTTCAACCAGCCTGGACATCGTGGCGGTGGCTTCGAGCAGGCCGGCATCGCCGTTGCGCTGCGCGATCAAGTTGGCGCCGGCGCCGGCGATGATCAACTCGCCGACCAGATTAATCAGCCCGTCGAGCTTGTCGGCGTCGACGCGGATCAGGTTGGCTTCGGCGCTCTTGTGCTCCTTGACCTGCTTCTGCTTGTCCAATGCGGCTTCCATCACCGGTTGCTGCACCATGTGCGCCTCGACCAGCACTTCGCCGATCGGGCGCTGATGCTCTTTGCCTTCGCCACGCTGCAACCGCAGCGCGGCATCCAGTTCGGATTGGGTCAGCGTGCCGCAGCGCAGCAGCATTTCGCCGACGCGCATGTCTTCTTCCGGCAGCTCGGCGATCAGGCGCAGATAGTCGCTGATCTTGCTGCGCGGCGGCAGGATGCGGATCATGCAGTCTTCGCGCACGAATTCGAACACGCCTTCGATGGTCGCCTTGTCGGCGTCGCTCTTGAAGCTGATCTCGAAGCCGAGATAGCAGCTCTCCGGATCCATTTCGCCGGCTGGCGGGATGTTGTTCAGCAGCGTGACGACATGCCGGATTTCGCCAAGCGTGGACAGATAGCGGATGAACGAGAGCGGATCCATGCCGTTGCGCAGCACATCCTTGCCGAAGCGCAGCGAGATATGCCACAGGTCGGTCTCGACTTCACCGCCACCTTCGCTGGTGCAGGTTGGCTCGGATGCCAGCGCAACGTTGGTGGTCTTTACCGCGCCCGCACCCAGGTACCCGTTCAGCCGCGAGACGATCGCGTTGCTCTTTTCCTGAATTTCCGCCGTCGGCTCGCCGCCGCCTGCGGCCAGATGCTCGATCAACTCGACAAGATGGTCGCAACTGGAAAGCAACGCTGCGACCAGTTCTCCATCTATGTGCAATTCGCCGTTGCGCACCCGGTCCAGCACGCTTTCGGCGACATGGGTGAAGGCGACGATATAGTCCAGCCCGAATAACCCGGCCGAGCCCTTGATCGTGTGCGCGGCGCGGAAAATGGCGTTGATCAGTTCCTCGTCATCGGGCGATTGCTCGATGCGCAGCAGCGCGTCTTCCATGTTCTGCAACAACTCGCGGCTTTCGGCGATAAACGTGTGCAATGCTTCGTCGAGATTCATAAATCATTTCCTTTTGGTCGTATGGCGGATGAGCATCCACCGAATGTGACTCATACGGCGGAAGGCGCTACGCTTTGGCCGCAAGCTCGAAACTTCGCTGCGCTCGTTTTCCACCCTACAATGCATCGCAACCTGTCAAACGCAGGAAAAGCGATAGCCTCTTCCATGCACCGTCTGTATCAACCCATCCAGCCCGAACGGTTCCAGCGCGGCGCGCAAATGGCGGATATGCACATCTACCGTGCGTTTCCCGGGCAATGTTTTTCTTTTTCCAATCTTGCTGAGCAACAGGGCGCGGCTATGTGCCGACTCGGGGTTCGACATCAGAAAATACAGCAGGTGAAACTCGGACGGCGTGAGCAGGATATGCACGCCGTTTGCTTTTACCCGATAGGTATCGAGAGATACTTCCAGACCTCCGGCGATAATTTTTCCGCCAGCATCATTCGAAGCCGGACTATTCTCGTGCTTCATATCATCAACTTCTTTTAGCGCTAATGGCATCGTTTCCTCCTTCATGTCTGGCGTTTTCCGTTCAGTGCTGCGTGGGTGAAATCACTACCGGGTCGCCGAACACGCCCGCCAGGTTGCACAAATCCAGCATGTCCAATACCGCCTGGCTGTGCGCGACAAAATGCAGCGGCTTATTGCTGTCCACGGCCTCGCGTTTGGCCAGCGCCAGCAACTGCAAGCCGGCCGCATCGATTTCGCTGACATGCGCCAGGTTCAATTCGATCTCGTTGCACGCAGCCATTGCGGATAGCAGCTCTTCCTTGGTTTGCGCGGCGGAATAAATGGTCATTTCCCCATCTATGCCGATACGGCAGATTCCATTTTCGTTGGTGACATTGACGTTCATGATGCTTTCCCTTTCAGTTTTACGGCATGATGAGTTTGGAAACGGCAGCCAGCATTTGCGGCGGCTGGAACGGCTTGACCACCCAGGCCTTGGCGCCGGCTGCCTGGCCCGCCGACTTTTTGTTTTCGCCGGACTCGGTTGTCAGCATGATGATCGGAGTGAATTTATAGGCAGGCAGTTTCTTCGCCTCGGTCACGAACGTGATGCCATCCATGTTGGGCATGTTGACGTCGCTGATGATCAGGTGGATCTTTTGCCCGTTCAGCTTGGCCAGCGCATCCTTGCCGTCGCAGGCTTCAATCACGTCGTAGCCTGCGCCCTTGAGCGCGATGCCCACCACTTGGCGCAATGAAGCGGAATCGTCCACCACGAGAATTGTTTTAGCCATTTGCCCCTCCTAAAAAAACGAAATATCAGATGCTGCCGGCGCTGTTTGTGTCTTGCCGCTATGCGCCCCATGCTCTTCAGCCATCGCATAGCTGCTCTCGATTTCTTTCAACAACTGACCGGTGTCGACCGGCGCAAGCCTGCCGTTGCGCTCGAATTCCTGCCGGTTCCTTTCCAGATAGCCGGGCAGGCTGCCGATGTTGTCGCGGACATGGCTCAATATCTGGCTGACGCGATCCTGGAACTGGAGCTGCACCAGCGACATCGCGACCTCGTTCTTGATGCCGTCGCTTTCCTTGCGCAGAATTCCGCTCGATTCGGAAAGCCCGTTGGTGATCTGCCTGAAATTGCCGAGCACGTTGCCGATCGCGCCCTCGGAAACAGTCAGCGCCTGCGCCTCGCCTGCGGCGGTTTGTTCGGATGTCTTGACGGCGGAACTGATCGCGGCGCTGATGACTTTCACTTTTTCGCCGATTTGCCTGCCGGTTTCCTTGGACAGCGTAGAAAGTTTTCTGACCTCGTCCGCCACGACGGCAAACCCGCGCCCGGCCTCCCCTGCCCGCGCCGCTTCGATCGCAGCATTCAGCGCCAGCAGGTTGGTCTGGTCGGCGATATTTGCCACGCCGGTTGCCATTTTTTCCAGCTCGGCGATAAACTGTTGCAGCTCGTTGATTTCGGCAAGCATTGCGCCCTTATGCTGTGTCGCTGTACGCAGGGAGCTGACCACCGCACCCAACTCCTTCTCGCTTTGCGCAAACACGCTCACCAGGCCGCCGTCTATGCCTTCGGAAGCCGCCTCGGACGCTTTCAGCGCCGCGTCCAGCTTGTCCACAATGCCGGAAAAGCGCACCATCAAATCGACAATGGCGGTTTCCATCTGGCTTCTTCCGGTTTCGACATGGCGCGCCCACACCGGCACGACGTCGCTGCCCAGCGCTTGCAGGCTATTGAGGTAATCTGCCGCTTGCGCCCGGAACGCCGCATCGGCCCCCGCCAAAGTTGTTGTTCTGGCGATTTCGCCATCGGCGGCAATCCGCCTGGCAAGCAACCAGCATCCTGCCGCTCCCGAAAATAAAACCGCCAGAACAGCAACTGCGGCCTGCCAGTTAAAGCCCCCCACAACAGCCAAACCGGCTATCCCAAGAGCAGCCGGGGTTGCCGGATAAAGCCAATATTTTGTGACCATGCTTTCGATTCCACCCAGTTAATCATTACGCCGTGTTTAATTTTTGCCTGTTTCAACGGACGGCATAATGCAGAACCGGCAAGAAAATTAACATCAGCCGATATTGAAAGTTTCAGTAGGAAAGCAACGGTGTGGGGAGTAGGAAAATTCTTATGGCAGGGAAGTTCTTCGTCGGGCTCTGGCGAAATTGGAGCAAAACGCCGGGTTGGCTTTGCATGGCCATTCGGCTAAGCCACCAAAAAACGGTGGCAAGCAGCTGGTCAAAACCAGACTGCCCAACCCTATGAACTGCCCGGCATTTCCACCAATTGATGGCGGATGGCATAGTGGATCAATTCGGCGCTGCTGGTCATTTTCATTTTCTGCAAAAGGCGCGTCTTGTGCGTACTGACGGTTTTTACGCTCAGCGACAGCTCGCCGGCAATATTGCTTATCGTGGCGCCTGAAACAATCATCCGGAATATCTGGTATTCGCGATCGGAAAGCAGCGTATGGGGCGCGGCATCGTGATTGCCGCCGAGTTCGAGCGCCAGCCGTTCGGCGACGCCGGAACTGATGAATACACCGCCGCCGGCGACTTTCCGGATCGCTGCAACCAGTTGGTCTGGCGCGCTTTCCTTGGTCAAATACCCCAACGCGCCGGCCTTCAGCGCCCGCACCGCATACTGCTCTTCCTTGTGCATGCTGAGCACCAGTATCGCCAGTTTCGGTTTTTCGGCCTTGACCTGTTTGATCAGCTCGATCCCGCTCCTGCCTGGCATCGACATATCCATCAGCACCACATCGAGCGGTTGTTCGCGTATTTGCTTGAGCGCTTCCAGCCCGTTGGCCGCCTCGCCCGCAACGGTGAAGTCGCTTTCGCCGGACAACAGCTGTTTCAGTCCGCTCCGGACTATCGCATGGTCATCGGCAATCAATATTTTGATCATTGCATCGCTCCTGCCAAACCAACAGGGTTAATCGGAATGGTGGCCACCACGGCAGTACCTCCTTCCGGAATGCTCAACATGTCCAGTTTTCCGCCAAGGCTATGGGCACGCTCGCGCATTCCGGTGATGCCATAGGAATTGCATCTGCTTCCATCGGCAGCAGGCATTCCCTTGCCGTCATCGGTCACAAGCAGCATGAGTTTGTTATCATCACAACCCAATGAAATCAGCACATGCTCCGCTTCTGCATGGCGTGCAATATTGGTGAGGCATTCCTGCATGATCCGGAAAACGGCAGTGGCCACATCCGCATCCAGATCGCAGCCATCGTCCAGGCTATCCGGCTCAACATCCATTTCCAGCCGGATGGCGATGCCGGTGCGTTTGGTGAATTCCTCGGTCAGCCATTCGATGGCCGCCGCCAGCCCCAGATCATCCAGCATTACCGGGCGCAAATCAGCCGCCACCCTGCGCATCGCATCCAGCGTCTCATCGATCAGTTTCGACATGTCAGCAATTTTATCGCTCATATCCGGCTGTTGATCGGGCAGATGAGCCGCCAGCCACTTTGCGTCGAGCTTGACTCCGGTCAGCATTTGTCCGAGCTCATCATGCAGTTCGCGCGCGAGCCGGGTTCTTTCTTCTTCGCGCACACTTTGCAAATGGGATGCCAGTTCCCGCAGCTGCCTGCGCGATTCCAGCAGATTCCATTCGGCCAGCTTGCGCTGGCTGATATCCTGAAAAACAGCCACGGAAGCGACATTCTTGCCCTCCTCGGTGATTGCGCTGGCGGTAATGGATACGGGCATCGGCGAGCCATCCTTGCGCCAGAAAACATCATCCTCGCTTCTGTGCACCCCGCCATTCCCCAGTACCCAAAGCACCCCGCAGCACGATTCCGGCAAAGGTGTGCCGTCCTGTTTGTGCGAATGAATGATCCGGTGAACTTCTTTGCCGAACAGTTCGCTCTCTGTCCATCCGAGCAAGCGCTCGGCCTCCGGGTTCATGAAAATGAGCCTGGCGTCAGCATCCAGCACAAAAACGCCTTCACCGAGGGAAGCGGTAATTCCCTTCAGCAGCTTTTTCTTCTCGTGCAGCGCCTCCTGCGTAAGGCGGTGCTCCCGCCGCGCCGCCGCATCCCGCAATTCGCGCTCGATTGCAGGCGGCAGCCGTGCGAGCTTGTCTTTCATCACAAAATCGCTGGCGCCTTGCTTCATCAGGGCGATTGCATTTTCTTCGCCGATGCAACCGGACACGACGATGAAAGGAATGTCCGGATCCGTCTCGCGCAGGATAGCCAGCGCCTTGTAGGTGTCGAACCGGGGCATGTTGAAATCCGAAACCACAACGTCCCATTCACAATCCGCCAGCGCCGCACGCATGGCCGCCTCAGTGTCCACTCTTTTGCGGATTACATCAAAGCCGCCCTCCTCCAATGCGAAAAGGGTCAAATCGGCATCGTCCTGTGAATCTTCGACAAATAAAACGCGCAATGGCTTGCGCGGCGAGTTCACCTGCAACATTCCGGAGCGACCGTTTCGTTCAAGGTCAGCCAATACAAGCCAAGCTGGCGCACGGTATCGACAAAGTGGGTGAAATCCACCGGTTTCCGGATGTAGCTGTTGGCGCCAAGCGAATAGCTTTCAACCAGATCGCTTTCTTCCTTGCTGGAAGTCAGTATCACAACGGACAGATATCTGGTCAGGTTATCGGCCCGGATACGGCGCAGCACCTCCAGCCCGCCGATTTTCGGGAGCTTCAGATCGAGGAGAATCAATTGCGGCTGGTCGCAAACATCCCTGCCCGAATATTTCCCGGCCGCAAACAAATAATCCAGCGCTTCCTGCCCGTCCCGCACCACGACCAGTTCATTGGCGATATGGTTTTCCGTCAAGGCGACTCTGGCCAGCTCCTCATCGTCCGGATTATCTTCCACCAGTAAAATGGTTTTGTTTTTCTCTATCATGCCGATCCCATATCCCGCTCTCTTTGCGGCAACGTAAAATAAAAAGCCGCTCCCTGCCCCTCTGTTGCTTCCGCCCATACTTTACCATGGTGCCGCTGGATGATGCGCTGCACCGTTGCCAGCCCGACCCCGGTTCCCTCGAACTCGTCCACCCCGTGCAGGCGCTGGAATGCGCCGAACAGTTTATGCGCATGTTCCATGTTGAATCCGGCGCCGTTGTCGCGCACAAAAAACGCGCGCCCTTCATCCACATCGCACATGCCGAATTCGATTTTCGCCTCGGGCTTTTTGCCGGTGTATTTATATGCGTTGCCGAGCAGGTTATCCAGGGCAATGCGCAGCAAGCCGGGATCGGCATAGGCAACCAGCCCTTGTTGCAAAACAAACTGGGCTTTCCGCTGCGGGTGCGAATTACGCAAATCCTCCGCCACATCGCCCGCCATTTTGCTCAAATCGACCTCCTCCCGTTTCAGCGTGCCGCGCGTCACCCGTGAGAGCTGCAACATGTCGTCGATCAGATGTCCCATGCGCTGGCTCGCGCGGCGCACGCGCTCCAGGTAATCCTTTCCCGTCTCATCCAGCTGGTCATGATATTTTTTCAGCAATATCTGGCTGAAGCCGTCGATGCTGCGCAACGGCGCGCGCAGATCGTGCGACACCGAATAGCTGAATGATTCAAGCTCCTTGTTGGCGATTTCCAGTTGGCGGGTGCGTTCCGCAACCCGGCTTTCCAGTTTGATGCTGAGCAGCCTGAGCCCGTCTTCTGCCGATTTGCGCCGCACTTTTTCGGCAAACACGCCAAGCGCGAACGACACGTCGGCAGCAAGCTCTTGCATCAACTGAATGATATCCGGTGTGAAGAAATTCACCTCTGCGGCATAGACATTGACTGCACCAACCGCACTCCCCGCATCATGGATCGGAAACACCGCAGATGCGCGATAACCGCGCCTTAACGCCTCATCGCGCCATGGCGTCATGGCCGGATCATTTTCAATATCCTGGCAAACGACATAAGCGCCTCCGCGAATCGCCTTGCCCGTCGGCCCGGACCCGGTACGCTCGTCGTCAAGCCGGATATCGAGCTTGTTAATATAGCCTTCTTCCACCCCCGCGTAAGCCACAGGTATTACCGAATTTCGTTTTTCATCCAGCATGCCTATCCAGGCAAAGTGTAAAAGCCCTGATTCCACGGCAACATTGCATATCGTCGCGAAAAGTTCGTCTCTGCTTTGGACGCGCACAATCGCTTCGTTTACCCGGCTCAACAAATGGTAAGTGCGGGTCAAGCGCTCGATTTGCGCCTCGCTATGCTTGCGCCCGGTGATGTTCTCCTTGATGGCCAGATAATGGGTTATTCGCCCGTCGGCCTGATGCACCGGGGAAATCAGCGCAGACTCAATATATTCGCTGCCGTCCTTGCGCCGGTTGATGAGCTCGCCTTTCCACACCTCGTCACGGGTCAGGCATGCCCACATCTCGTCATAAATTGCTTTCGGGTTCTTACCGGAATTCAGCAAGCGCGGGTTCTGCCCGACAGCCTCGACAAGGCTGTAGCCGGTTTCCTTGGTGAAAGCCTGGTTGACATATTCGATGTTCGCATCGAGATCGGTGATGACGATCGAATCGGGGCTTTGCTCCACGGCCAGTGAGAGTTTCCTCAGGCTTTCCTCGGCCTGTTTGCGCTCGGTGATATCGCGCCAGTAAACATGCAATATCGCTTCGCCGTTCACGATGATCCGGGTGAGCGTCACTTCGACAGGAACAGTCGAGCCATCATGCCGGGTATGTATCCACTCGAACCGGTTGAATCCTTCCCGTAGCGCGGTAACGTCCATCTCGGTGGATTTTTCCGCAGAAGTGCGCCCATCGGGTTGAGAGAGGGGCGATATGCCGGGCGGACTGCAATTGAGAAACTCATCCTTGGAGCCATACCGGAGCAATTTCAGCGTGGCAGCATTGCAATCTATAAAGCGCCCGGCCTTGAGGAGCAACACGGGGTCGGCGGCATCTTCAAAAAGGTGACGGAATTTCTGCTCGCTTTCCATTAGCGCTTTTTCAACCGCTTGCCGAGCCTTGAGCAGTTTGGCCAACTCATCGGCCATTTCGTTGAAGCTGTCGCCAATCTGGCTGAGCTCGTCACGGGTTTCCAGCCGCACGCGACCTTGCATATCCCCGCGCACAAAACCGGTCACCGATTGTGACAGCACCTTGATGCTACCCAATGTGCCGTGATAAATCGCCACCATAAAGTAAGCCACCAGCAACAACAGAAGCAGAGCGAAACCTGCAGTGAAATATAGCGTTTCCTCGGCGCGCTGAATACGCGCCTCGATCAGCCTCCTGGCCGTTGGCAGCAATGTTTGATGCAACTGCGCATAGCTGCTATCGATGGCCACTGTCGCGCTGGCAAAAAACTCGCCTGGGCGCATCGAGAAATGCTCACTCAGAATATTTGAACGCACCTCATTGATCGCTTGCTGCGATGAATTCTGGAAGTTATCGTAAGTTGCATGGATGATCTCCCTGATTTCCGGGCTATAACGCATGATCTTCCCCACGCCGGCACTGAGCGGTTTGAGATCATCATCGAGCAGCGCGATCATGGCGCCTATGTGGGCTTTTTGTTGCTCGGACGCCTGTTTCGCGCCAAGCATGCCAACGCTATACGCGCGAACCTGTCCAAAGTGCTCCAGCGCATTCATCAGGCTATTACTCGAAACATGGGTCAGATAAAATATTCCGAGATCGGAATCAGCTGTCAGCCCATAGTCGTCGATGATGGCGGTTATGTATTGCAATAATTCTTCGATCAGGCGCGTATGGGCGGCAAAGTTATCATCGCGCGTCCATTGCAGGCCATTGGCACGGATACGCCTCCAGTTTGCAGTTATGCTTTGCCAAGGTTCAAGTTGCCTGCTACTGGCGGGCAACAGGTTTTCCAGGCCGGCAAATAAAGCTTCTGCGCCATTCTCGCTCGCTGCGCGCGCCGGCTTCAAATCGCCGACGCCACTCAGTACGCCAGATGAAAGACCCCGGTGCTGCTGCACAAGCTGCACCGCCCTGGTGAGCGGCTGAATTAGCGTCAGGCCTTTGAGCTCTTGCCGGGACTGGCTGATAGTCTGATTCAGGCTGGCATAGAGGCTGTAGAGCGCGATGCAGATCGCAACCAGCGCGATCAGCCCGAGCAACAAAAATTTCCCTGCAAACGACAGCCGGTTTGTCAGAGCGCTGCCCGGAGAAAGCAGCGATAAAAAAATCTTACGGGTCATGGTCCGGGGTTTTGCGCTATCAGGTTCCGGCTATTCCTCGATCCGAAGCAATCAGCGCGGTATTGGGCAAAGAAACAATGTTGCAGCTTCCGGAATACATCCTTCCGCTTGTGTGTCGTCTGTAAATCAATATCAAGTCCATTCCCCCACCGCACAGCCATTCGCGTAAAATCACCTCCGCACTATAACGCCATCATCGGCGAAAAACCATACACCTTATTTCCTGA
>JAIELH010000047.1 GCA_019753125.1 Gallionellaceae bacterium
GCACAATACGCCGCTGCGCGGCCTCGTTCACCTGAGCCGGCGTGCAGATCGCCCACGCCGGCGCTGCGGTAAAAACGGCCAAGGCCACGATCGAGGAGGTAGAGATTTTCATATCAGCTCCCCGGCATGTGGTCGGCGTTGGTAAAGCCGTTGTCGCCCTTCAGTGCGTTGCCAGTCTTGCCACCAGGCTTGTGGTCACCCCCACCCGGCGGCTTTGTTGTCACCGCCGCATGGCCGGCTTTCTCGCTGGTGGTTTCCAAGCCGCTGATGCCCTTATCGGCTTGCTGCTGGCCAATGCCATGGGCGCCTGCTTGACTGCCCACGAATTGCATAACGCCCTCGGGCACCAGATTTATGACTGCGAAGCAGGCATGCACTGTCAGCACCATCATCGCCACGTAAACACCGATCCAAGCGACCATAGTGATCGGCCCGACAACCGAGCCTTGAGACGCCCCCGAAACAACACTCAAAAACATCATGTTTACCAGCTCGCCGGCCGGATAAAGCATCATCGCCGCAAAGAGAAAGCCCAAGACCAGCAAGGCTGGCTGCAGCACGAGTGCAACCAGCAACATCCAACCTGGGCCAGATCGACCAGCAAAATCATCACCGGAGCTTGATGCCATCATCGCGGCCATTAATGGGGCTGCGAGGACAGCAACGCAAACGCCAACGAAAAAACGGATCACATTCACGATCCAAAAAATTGCTGGGATGGCAGGCAAGTAGACGGCCAACATCAGGCCAAGGGCCCAAAGGGCAGACGAGAGAAATTCGACCGCCCCAGAAATAGTGTTAAGCGCCGCGCCAACGTCAAAGCCGATGCCAACTGTCCAATTGGAAATTTTTGATCCCGCAAATCCAGCCATAACAAAATAGGCGCTCTTGAGGGCGAAACCGGTTGCCAGCACCGTATTTCCTGTCGCAGCGAGTTGGGTCAGCGGCGATGTGTTGGCGCCGGCGATCTGTTGGGTTATATGCTCCATTGCGCTCATTGCTGGCCGACTCAGCAATTTCCAAACGTCCTCGGAACTACGAATGCTTGAGCTGTTTTCCAGCTCGGCCTGGTAGTTGTCCTTGGCCGCCGCGCCACGGTTCAGCAGATAAGCATCAGTGAACACAAGCGCGTCTCGGTAGTTCTGCAAGACCTCACTGACCTCCATGCTCTCGATCGCCATCGGCTTAAAAGTCGGCACGCCGTTCACACTGGCCTGGATCGTATCGTTCATTTTGATCATGTGGTTGAACCAGGTTCCGACCAGGATAAATCCGCCGGTTTCTGCATGCTTGATAAAGCTCGATCTCGCGATATCCGGCGAGGCATCGACGGCGGCCTTGGCCGCCGAGGCGATGATGCCTTCATACGTATTAGCCGCTGCATCGACGATGCCCGCCGGCGGGCGCTGCCCGCTCACGATCTGCTGCGCGACAGGCCTCAGTTCCTCGATCATTTTTTTGACAGCTTTTTTATGGGCAGCCATGATCGCGCTACGAGGAGCATGGGTCATGCTCTTGGTGCGCGCATCCTGTTCCGATTCCTGCCATTCCAGCGAGCCGCAAACGGCTGGGCTGCCCTTGCTCATCACCGTGCTCTGCCAACGGTAATTCACCGTGGTGTAGAAGGAGTCGGCAACCTGAACGGCCGTCTCGTAGTAGCTGTCCACAAGACCTATGCCTGTCGGGTCGAGCTTCTGCTGATATGCAGGATCGAAGTTGATTCTCGGAAAAGTTTCTTTGGCCTCGATCCTTTCTTTTCGCCCTTCAGCCTCGTACTGCTTATTCATTGCTGCCATACACACCTCAGCACGGAGGATGCTTGCGGCCAGCGGACGCGCAGAAGGGATCGAAGGCTGGACTAGGGTGCCAGTTTCGGCGAAACGCTCTAGGGCTGCCGTCCACAGGGTGTCTGCGATACCCACGCCCTGTAGTGCGAGCCACAGGACACCCATTTGAATCAGTGAGAAGCCAGATGAAAGCGGCAACAGAAAGGCCGTGCCGGCGACTGTGCGTATGGGAACCCATATCTCGGACATTTTTTTGCCCAGGATCACGCCATCATGTGCCGAGTCGACTGTGCCCTTGATTGTTGTAAATACGGTAAACAACATCGCCAGCAAGAGCACCGCCTGGTTGAACACAGCCATGGCTGCGCCGAGCATCGTATTCTCTCCACCCAGGCCCATGCCATCCTTACCGGCACCGAATATTTTCTGCAAAAAGGAGACCGCGATATCTCCGACTGGCGGGGTGAACAGGTGAAGTCCAGTGCTGCTGCCGGCATCGGCACCCCACGCCGGCAACGCCAGCGTGGTCAGGATCAAAAGAAGTAGGCGCATGATTACCACCTCCATGGATTGAGAAGCCATTGCACAAAGCCCTGCTCCAACGACTGGTCGCGGATCTGACAGAACCTGAAATGCCACTTAAGCCATTGAGAACCAGTCACAAAGATGATTCCAACTGTCAGCAAAAAAGCACTGAAGGGGCGATCGGTGAATGGGACATACGCAAGCCAAGCGGTGGCCACCATGGTGGACAAGAAGCACCAGGCCGCATATCGTTTGAAAATCCGCGCTTGCCGAATCAGGTGCTCCTCGTCGAGGTTAAGGCTTTCGCATGCATCATTAAATGATTCGTGCCTATAGTTCGCCTCTGAATCGTTGAGCTGGCGGTGAATATGTTCGCCAACTGCGGACAGGTTGCCGCCGATCCGCTTGGTGGTGCGGTAAAGGCCGGTTAGGCCAATGCTGTACGCCCATGCCTTGCCCAGACCACCGGCGGCGCGCCGCACGATTCCATGTTGTTTTTGCTGTTCCATTTTAAGCCTCCGCTGCGAGCATATTTTCAAGAAAAAGCTGGGCGGCAAGCCGTCCAGAGTTGGTTTGACAGGCGCCGCGGTACGCGGCAACCAGCGCTTCAAGGTGGGGCTGAATCAAGACGGCATTTGCCCTTGTGAACGCATCGAAAACGACCGGCTGATCCTCGATTTCTGGATTGGCCTGCAGCACAACCTCGGCGGCCAAGGCCTCGATGATCGCTTGATCGATTACACGTCTTTCGTTTCTAATTGCAGTAGCCATGATCTATCTCCTTACAGATTGATTGTGGTCAGGTCAGCGCCGGGTGTATGCCCGGCTCTGGCCGCTCGAAACAACGCCCTACGCCAGCCGCATCAAAGGCGCAGGGCATCAGATTTTTTTGCTGCACGCTCCTTCGCTTCTTCTTCATCGTGGCCGTCAGCCAGCGCCAGGTAATAGCGGTGCTGCCGCTCGAGCGCTTCTTCCTGCTCGGCGGTCAAGCCGGGTTTGCCAAGCTGATCCTGGATCGCATCGGCCTGCTGCTGCGCCTCGATCTCACGCTGGATCTGCTCATTGCGCTGGATCTGCTTAACATGATTCACCGCATCGGCCTCGGCTTGCAGGCGTGCCCGTTCCTGGGCAGCCTCTGCCTCAAAAACTGGAGCGATGGCGAGTTCCTGCCATGGCTTGAGTGGCTGGAGCTTGCGGCGTTGCCACGCTTGCCGGAATTCAGCCTCAGGATCGTGGCCCTTCTGGATCTCGCGCTCCAGATATTCGATTTCGCCGATTTCGATCTGTATAGGAATAAGCACAGCCGTTAGCTGCTCACGCTCTTGGTTTTGCTTCTGTGCGGCCTCAAGGCGAGCCCGCACGGCTGGAAATGCGAGTAGAGCCCGCTCAGCTTTTCTAAGCGCATCACTAGCCGCTTCTATTTCACGCTCGCGTTTCTTTTTGGTAAGCAAGCTGAATATTCCGTCGCTAGGAGCATTAACTGCTCGAGCGTAGTCTGCATGCAGCTTCCTAAATTCCGGATCTGCTTTCTCTTTCTCCTGATATATCCTGGAGTGGAGGTCTGTTATGTCGATTTTCGGTACGTTTTCCAGCCGCTGCTTTGCGGCCAACCGCTCGACTTCTAGCTTTTTTCGTGCGGCGCGTAGCGGATCAAGCCAGCGGGATGCTGGCTTGGCCTGCCCGGCGGTTACATCAGGGGTAAGGGCCATCATTCCACCGGCCCCGGCTTGGTCTGTCATGATTTTCTCCTTTTCAAGTTGCGCGCGAAGTTCCGGCGACGGCTCGTAGCCGACGACGACGGCGAGACCTGCGCGAACGGCCTCGACATAGGCCCGAGCCTTGAAGGCCTCGGTGCCGGTGATCTGGATATGTTTCCAATTTTTGACACGAGCGAGATCGACCAGTGCGAGGATCTCCGCGTCGGTACCACGACGGCCAGCGGCCAAGCGGTCGCCCTTATCGATCACGCGGCCAGCAGACGCGC
This sequence comes from Gallionellaceae bacterium, assembly GCA_019753125.1. Classification (GTDB taxonomy): domain Bacteria; phylum Pseudomonadota; class Gammaproteobacteria; order Burkholderiales; family Gallionellaceae; genus Gallionella. Next base: position 4,297 of record JAIELH010000047.1, read on the forward strand.
CGGCGTAGTCGCGCAGAGTGATGATGGTCTGGTCAGGCTGCCGCTCGATGTACAGAAGCCGGTCGGCCAGCTGTGCGGATATCTGGGTGTTGTAATGTTGTGTCAATAGTTGGCGCTTGTACTGCTGCCGACGATCTAGACTTTCAACGCAGTAGATTCCTCCGGCGTGTAGGCCGTGCATTCCTCGATCGAGACTTCCAGATCGCGGAATAGGGCCGCGCAATATAGCGTTGCGCGTTTCTTGATATCCATCGCCAGCACGCGGCTGGCGCAGCGTAGGCATACGCTCTGGCCCAAGGTGTCGGCTAACGCGCAATCCTTGACGATCTTCTGCACGGTCGCGCCAAGTGGTGAAGGCTCGCTCGGGTGTGCTTGCCCGGTGCCGGTGTTGGTTGAGGATAGGTTTTCCATTTCGTCCAGTACGCTGCTCATCGTGTTTCTCCTTTTGGTGGTGGATTTTTGATTCAACATCCCGCAGGGATGCGTTCAGTTCGCGCAACTCTGCGACTTCTGATTTTTTTCGGTCACGCCATTTGTCGCCTCGGCGTTTTTCCGGCCCAATTTTTGGTTCAGCGTGGTCAAGCCCCTTCTCTCGATTAGAACGAAGATCCATCCTCGGCTCGAAGCCGTGTTCGACTAGGAAGTTGTTGCAGTGCAACTCCCATCTCGCCCGCAGCTCCTTAATAGTGCTTCGCTTGTTCCAATAACGGTTCTTGCCAGCCCCGCCTTTGGATGGGTCTGGTTGGCAAATTTCACCTGTCTTTCTGTTGCGATACGGCGCTGAGGCGCGCTTAAAAAATAGCTCTGGAGGCCTATCGACACCATCCATGATCCTGTCGCTGAACATGCAATGCAGATGAACATTAGGAAGCCCATCCGCTGCGCGTTTCACATGAATCGCTGAAAGGTATGGATGATCTTTGCCAAGCTCCTGTGCAATCCATTGATGCGATAATTTTTTCGCTTGCTCGAGATTTAGTTCACGCGGGATTGCCCCCTCAAATTCGTTGTAGGTCCGACCGTTGGCACGCTCAAACTTGTCGGTCGCATCCCAAAAGGAAAGCGGGTCGGCATCAGCCCATGCGGGCATGTTTCCTTCACTCACGAAGGCCACATCTTCGCGCGTGGCGTATTTCTCGACGCCAACGATGTAAGCGGCGTGCTTGCGCCCGCGACCGATGCCGCCATGCTTGAAACGAAAGTGTGTACTCTTTCCGCTCATTTTTATGGGGTGTCGGGGGACTTAGTCCCCAGACCGCGAATCGTTTCCTGAAAGGAAACGAGGAATCGCGCCTGCGTCAGTAGACGCAGGGTTGGGTTTAGCTGTCGCCAACAAAAAATCGCGCTCGCTCAAAGTCTTTTTGCAAGCCTCGACCCATTCCGTTTCTTCAATTTCACCTGACTTTAAAAGCGCCTCTACCACGATGCCGAATACGATCAGCCGCCGCGTTCTTTCCTTGCGTTCTTGCGATTTGCCGCGCGCCTGCTTTTCGCGGATGAGTTTTTCGATTTGCGCTTTTTTTGCGCGGAGTTTTTCAAGCGCGGGGGTAGTCATATGGCGGTCTCCTGGTGGTGGTAGTCGAAAAATTCGACAAACAGCGCAAAAACCATTGGGGATTCGGTGATTCCGACGCGGCGGAAGGTGGTCAGGAAGTGGTGCTGTTTATGGCTGGCTAGCCAATCGCCGAACTGTCGTTCAATTTCTGCTCGGCCCTGCGCATTGAGCGCACTCAAAAATGATTCAATTACATGCCGTTTTTGGTCATTTGCTTTTTTTTGCGCGGCAGCGGCCCGCTTCTCGCGCTCCGCAGCACTAACCTCGCGCTGCTGCTGGTCGCGCCAAGCGCGCCAGCGCGCGAGCGTAGCCACATCGTCAGCACTGGCCCCCTCGGTCTCGATTCGCGATCTGACCCGCGACCGGAATCCTGATGGGTTGCGGACATTGCTGCCCGCCTCCCATGCGGCCGCCTCGACGAACTCGTCGATTTCCCCCACCGCCACCCGGTGGTGGTGAGTAGTCGATGGGGTAGTCTCTGTATTAGCCGGTTGTTTTTCGTCCAGCTTGCCGGTCGATTCCTGCCGCCTTGCCGGTCGATTCCTGCCAACCAGTTGGTCGGATTCTGCTATCTGTTGAATTGATTGCAAAAACTCGGCGAGACGATCCAAATCCACGCGATAGTGCCGCCGGGCGGGCACCCCGCGCAGCTCCTCTTCGAGGAGACCTGCTTGGCGAAGCACCCTGCGTGCACCCTCCTGCTCGGCGCGGCCCAACCCCAGCTCCCATTCCCAGCTTTGGCGGTCCGGTCTTTCCGGGACGAGCATCGCCCCATCGGCATCGCGATCCGCATCGCGCAACTTGTACCACCACTGGCCTGCCCCTTTAATTCCCTGCCAGTAGGCCGCTTGGCAGAGGAACAGCGCAGGGATCGCACCTAGCGCCCGCGCAATCGCCGGGCGGAATACGACGATATCCCGTTCGCCGAGCAGCGTGGCAAGCAACGCCTGAATGCCGTCGCGGCTCATTGGGCGGCCCGCTTGGCAATGCGCTCGGCTTTTGTTGGGGCACCGCGGCGCCGGTGCGGCAAGGTGGCTGGTGGTGGAGTTACGACGACGTGAGCTGCAAGCCACGCCTCGACGTCTTGGCGGCGCCAAAGGTTGCGGTTTGTGCCCGGCAGATCGCAACGCGGAGGTAGGCTGAGAGGGTTACGGCTGAGGTCGTGGCGAATTGTGTGAACAGACTTGCGCAAAATGCGCGCAAGATCCTCAACTGTGAGCAGTTCGGGTAGAGGTTCGGACATGACGATCCCTTAGTGCGCCCGGTGTAACCGGGGCGGCCCACAGGCCTAAACTAAGGAATCGGGGTGGTCAGATAGCTGGTTGTTCGTGGCGGAGGATCTTTGGTCTGTGGCCCTGCTCTCCTGCTGTCTGGCGACAGCCACTACTAGCCCATGCTCTTTATTTCTGGCGCATCCACTAACAATCAGGGAGTCCACCCGATGGACTATGACCTAGCAGTTCTTCCCGGTTAATCTGGCTCCCCGGGGAAAAGGAACGATGAACCGTTCCGCAACCTTACGATCAATGTACTAAGGATATTTCTCGGTGTCAACTCCAATGTGCCAAAGGCACTCAAGCGCAGCCCAAAGCACATCTGCCGTTGGCACAATTTTGGCACAGTCACTGTGCCGAATAGTGGTTAATTGCGGTTAATCGTGGTTAAGCGTGAGACAACAAAAAACCGCCAAGAGTGGCGGTTTTATTTGCTTTATACTGGTGCCGCTTGACGGACTCGAACTGTCGACCTACCGCTTACAAGGCGGTTGCTCTACCAACTGAGCTAAAGCGGCATTAAAACGGGTGCAACCGGAGGTTCTTTTGCTTGATGGTAGGTCGTGGCAGATTCGAACTGCCGACCAACGGATTAAAAGCCCCCTGCAAAGACGCGCATTGTAGCACTATGCGCGACAATACAACAACTTCAAACGCATCGAAACACTACAAATCCACGTTGCAGCACTTCGCCGTTGACAATCTGTTGACAGCATAACGGCGAGCTAACGCCGCCAAGATCAAAAGCCCTTTTTAAAGCAAAAAGCAAAGCCTATTTGATGGTGCCAGGCGGATGAAACTGCCTGGCAGTAGTCGCTACGCGGCTTATTTTTCTGCCTCACTGTGCAGCACTCCGCAAATCTGCATCGCTCCTGAGTTGTTCCGCCCAAACCGTGAATCCTCAAACAGCCAAAAAAGACACGCACAGGCTTTGTGCGCTTACGCGCATCTTTTTACTGTGTGTTGATGCGCTACGCGCAATTTTAATTGTGTGCTTGCACGTCACCGTGGCAGTGCTCAAACGATAAAGCTGTTTTCCGCGCTGGCCGCACCACTGACGCACATTCTTTTTTGGCTGTTTGCTGATGTCACAGGGCGAAACAACTCAGGAGCGATGCAGATAAACGAGCTCAGGTCTGCACAGCAAGGAAATCAAAAGCGGGCTCTCAATCTAGGAATGATGCACTTAACAACCAAAGGAGACAATCATGCAAACAGCAACCAAGATAACACCAGCGCGCAAGAAGACTGCGACAAAAACACATGAACCAGCAGCAATTGCAGAAGTGAAACTAATTCCGCTGGACATGATCGACACGCTGCCACAACTACGCAAAGAATTCGATCAGGAGAGCATCGAGGATCTGGCCAACGACATTGCAGAGCGTGGACTGCTCCAGCCAATTCTGCTGAATCCAGCCAACGACCGTTACCAGCTCATCGCCGGCGAACGCCGACTCCGAGCTGTAAAGCTCAACGGATCGTCCAGCATCCCTGCGCTGCTAATCAAAGTATCAGCGAATGAAACACTGCTTATGCAATTGGCCGAAAACATCCAACGAGAAAATCTATCCCTAGAAGAAGAATGCCAAGCAATCAAGCTGCTGCATGAATTCCATGGGAACCTGGGTAAAGTGGCAGAGGCAGTAAAAAAATCTAAGCCATGGTGCAGCAAGCGATTTGCAATGGCTCACGATGGTCTTTGGTATGGTGCACAAAAATTAATTGAGGATGACACAACAGAAGACATCGAATTGCTGAAAGCACTAACCAATCTGGAAAAAATCACCGGCTGGAAAGTAATGCAAGAATGGCTCGAAAAAATCCGCAAGGGCGAAGCCGGCCGAAACGAAGTCCGCGCAGCGCTCAAAATTGCCAAACAACAGGTCAAAGAAAATAAGAAAAAAGAAGCAGCCAAGACTGAAAAGATTTCGCATGCGAAACCGAAAGAGCCGCCACCCCCTCCACCCTGGACAATCGAAACCAGCATGGACCACATAAGCAAAGCATTAACTTATTGCAATGCCGATAAGAACGCGATCAACGAATTCAATTCCTGGGATGAAGAAAAACAGCGAGAACTTGAAAACCGGCTGAACAATATGGCCTCAATCGGCGCAACACCAAGCGGCTTTAAGCTAATCGGAAGCCTGATTATGAATGGGCTATACAACACACCATATTATGACATCGACTTAATGGCCATGATTGCCGGCCACGCAAAAAATGCACCTTTGAACCTGGAAGAATTCTTCGACCAATTGCAAACACTCAGGGAAAAGGCTTAAACTGCACACACTTTGAAAGGAAATATCATGAGTACAGTTACATTCGACACTCTAAAATTTGTAAAAACGCTGGAAGCCAGCGGCATCGAGAACAATCAAGCCGAAGCAATCGCAGCTGCTTACCGCGATGCAGCAAATGATCAACAACTGGTAACCAAAATCGACCTGCAACTAGAACTAGCGCCGATCAAAGCCGAACTTCAAGTAATGAAATGGATGAGCGGTTTAATTTTAGGCGGCATCATCGCACTAATCCTAAAATCATTTTTTTAACTTCTCTGGCCAGAAAAAAGCCTCTCTGGATCCAGAGAGGCTTTTTTATTGTCCACAGTTTTTCATGCTCCTCCGTACACGCAGCACGGCACGGCGACATTCAAATTGTTGGAACAGCACTTAATCTCGGAGAATCACAAACAGCATAGAATGAATAGGCTTCATAAGTAATCTTTGCACTGCACTCACTCAAACGCTCAACCTTGTATCCACTTTGTTCCAAATGCGCCTGTGTAATATTAGCGACTGGTTGGCCATTTTGCTCGGCCAAAAAACTGTACCGCCACTTTGCCGCAGTTCCGATAAATGCCTGTATGTGCAAAGTGAGGCCATCGAACGGGTGAGTTGCTTTTTTCCCAGACAATTGAGACACCGTAGTGTTTTTTGAATCTAAAACAACCAAAGGAACCGTTACAGGAACGCCGGAAACCATCCTAATTTGCGGCGGCGGCACAAACTCACCCCCCTGCCCTTCCTTCGATGCAGCAGCACCTAAAATAACGCCCCTTTCACGTTGCTGCTTTGCTATTTCTTCAGATTTCACTTGCGCTTGTTTCAACGGATTTATGCTGGTACCACTTAATAACATGCCAACCACAACCAACAAGCACAGCGCCGCCCCGATCATCGGCCAACGTTTCCAAAACGGCACGATGTCATTTGCCGCAAGCTCCTGACCAGCTTCCGAACTTTTGGTGTGGCTCTTATATAAGCCAAAATATTTTTTTTCGTACTTTCTAATCGCCGTATTTACAACCTCGCCGCCGATACCATCTTGAACCTTACGTATGTAGCTATTCGACGCGCCAAATGCTGTTGCCTTTTTGACTCGATATAACACTTGCACCATGTCGCAAATTGGCTTGCAAACCTTGCCATAACTTTGCGTAATTAGCAGCACATCGGCCAGCTCATGCCGGTGTAACGAAAACCATTCTTCAACTGACGTTGCAGTTCCCGGCCGCGCACGAGGCAAACATAGATGGCATTCATCGATAACATACAACACGCCACTGCCTGTTTCTGGATGCCGCCAATCATCACCGTAATCTTCAATAGATGCAAAGGGACGAAAGACTTGTTTGACAGTATGCTTATCAAAATTGCGATGGAATAAATTCCATTTTGAAGTCTGAACTTCTTTTTCGATATTGGTATGCCGCAAGACAATCAAATCTGGATAACTTGAATCAATGCGACGAAAAGCCTCAATGTCCAACGGCAAGTTAGTTATAACCTTTCGGCCTTGCGCTAACGCAGGCAAAACGTGATAAGCCACAGCTTCATAACTCTTGCCGCCTCCAGGTTGACCAACGAGCATGTTAATCATGATTTAATCACCGTCATCTTTGAAAAGTTCGTAATCGGCCATATGTTCAACCGTAACATCAACTACATCTATCTCAAAAAATTCCGCAGCCACTTTTATTTCAGAATATTCGAACTCATAATCAGAAAAATCTTTTTCCATTTTTTTTACCCTCCCACTCTAACCACCGGAATCAGACCAAGAAGGAAGCGAATCCCCAAGGCCGCGACAATGATTGCAAACGCTTCCGGTATGCGTATCGCAACAAGCATTGAAATAAATTCTATTGGAGCGCCAGCTAAATAATTATTAGCATTAAACGTAACAGACGGCACAGGAACAAGCGCAATAAGGGCTGTAACAGCTTGCCAAAGCATGTCCAACGAATAACATAGCAAGTCATACAGCATATCGAATAACGCAGCTAAACCATCTTTGAACAGCGAAAAAATCCACGCCGGCAAGCCGGAGATCCAATCGATTAAATTATTTATGGCTGTGGTTATTGATTCCATTTTTTAACCCCCGAAAATAATTGCCCGAGCAGAAAACAACGCCGTCAAAATCATGAACACACCAAGCGCTTGAAGCACTAAGGGAGGGATGCAAATCTGCTGATTACCGACTTTCCAAATAGGCAAGATAAAACAACCATTATGTGCGCTGCCTGAAATGGTCGGCACCATTTGAGTAATCAGGCCAGCAAGCGGTGTACTTTTTGCAGCATTGAAATTCGCTGTAAAAACACCCGTAATGCCTTGCGGATATTTTTTTGTGTACCAGCCGCTTGAGGTATCCGGCAATGCGCCACCAGTCTTTGCGGCAACGCTATTAAGTTGTGACTTACAAAGTGGAGCTTGAGGATTTGAAATGCAATAGGCATTCATCGGGTCTGTGGGAGCAAATCCCGTATTGGTTGCTCCATTCATCGCGCCCACTGTTGAACCAATAGCCGAAGCCTTCGCAGATTCAACACCAGAAGCCGACAAACCCGCAACTGCTGCCGCATTCGCTGCGGCTGCTACAGCTGCCGCTTGATTTGCCGCTGCCAGAGATGCAGCAGATGCTACTGCGCTGGCTGAATTCGAATTAGCCGCCGAACCATTCGAATCCAAACACCTATCTACCCCATTCATCGAAACATACGACTGTCCGGGCGCACAAGTTGCACCCGGCACCACAGAAACCGCCGCAATGGAAGACTGGCCAGACGAACAAACACCGCCGGAAACACGTGAATCATTTGTATATTTACCTTGCGCATAGTAATGATAAACACCATCAACGAGTGCACGTTTAACCGCCGAAGCTGTACCACTAAAAATTACGTCACAACCAGAATTGCAAGCCATTTCTTTCATAGAAACATTTGGGTCAGTTCCCAAATCGTAATAACCAGAAGAAACGAGTGTGCCAGTAGCGGGACAAGTTGGCATAACACAAGCCGTTGCGTCGGCGTTTGGAATATAAGGGTCGGTACATGTGCAAGTCGTAGTGCCGACGGAATTAGCCGGACAACCATTTGAACGCCACAATAAATACAGCACGAAAATTCCCGCAGGATAATAAAAATTACATATTTGAGCAGAAGGAGCACCCGCCACTGTATAAGTTGCTGACGTTTGAGAAGCGACCTTATACGCCTCGCACGAAGCGCTGGCAGAAGACTGCCAAGCTACACCATCATATGACCACTGATATGCGACAGCAACGTTACCAGATGCGTGAACATTCTGCGCCATCACAAAAAAAGAAATCGTGAACAGGCCGAGCCAGAAAAAAAACGCCTCAAATGTGAATTTTGGGCGCATCAGAATCCCTTCAAAATAGCCAAGCACATTATGGTTGCAGCCAGTGCACCGATCATTGCGACCGAAACCCAAAAGCCAACCAATAACGCATAAATCATCGCGTCACCCTAGCTACTGTTCGCTTACTAAACGTTATCGCTTTGTAGATCAACGCAATGCCGATCAGACATACGCCAAGCGCAATTACCCACGCTATAACTGAAGAAAAATCGACCGCTTCCATAATTTTTTGTCCCGGTGTTTTTGGAGCAGAACAATCAAGCGTTGCGCTATTAAAAGCTGCACCGCCAGCACACGTAACAGATGTCAACTTATATTGAAGCGTAAATGTATCGCCCAAATTGGAGCGATACAAAGTACACGTCAAAGGGTCTGCAACAGTAGGCATAAAATTTGTCGCCCCCCAGGAAAAATCTAAACGCCAAGCGCCAAAAGCTGCATAGGCCAACTGTTTACACGCGTCAGCACCAGATGTGGCCGTAATCCCCCACGGACCAGACCATTGAGCGTTAACAGCCATTGCCTGCGGTGAATTCAGGCAAATGAAAAACAATAAAACATTGAACAGCTTTTTCATGCGCTAACCCCCTTAAAACGTGGTGCAAATACCCGCGCCGTACTTGCACCACAAAGCAAGGATGATTAAGCCTTGCGAACGCCACGCTTGCCCAAGTCAATACCCTTGAAGGCCATGGCAATGCCAATAATGGCAACACCAGCAGTAGCAACCCACGTTGCGACGGTAGAAAAATCAACAGCAGCGAAAATTGCAGCCATGTTTATTACTCCTCTAAAAATGCCAGTAACCGACTGACAACGGATTGCGGATTCTTCCGCAAATTTTTTACGTTTTGCCGATCGCTTTGGCAACCGCACCAATAACAAATCCAAAAAAGAAAAAGAAAATTACTGCGCCAAATCCCCACGAAAAAACATACAAAATGTTCGTCGCATTGATTGCATCATTCGACACGCCAGAGCCAAGCAAATAAGCAGGGTCACAGCGCGGCAAAATTATTGAATTCGTAACCATCTTGACATCTACCTTTTCAATGCTGCCGCATTGAGTTGTAAGGTTAAAAGTTGCAGGACCAACGAATGAAATATTTGCAGCAGAGCACAAGGGCCAATTGCCACTTAAAAACGCCGGAAACATGCTTTGCAGAGCTTCGATAGCATGAGCCGATGTATCCAGACATGACTGACCTACTATGTAACCTGTGGCTGCCATTTATTTAACCTTTCGATTCTTGCTGCTCTTTGAGAAAATATTTTTTTGAGTTGCGACAACAAGCGATGTTCTTACATGATTATTTGTCTGCACCGGCTGCATGATCGGTTTGCCCATAAAGGTCAAAGTTGAATCAGATTTTGAATAAATCATTTTCCCCAACTGCATGATCAACCTCCAAAAATAAAAGGCTGCGAAATGAAGTCACCGGGCTATAGGCAACTTCATTTCGCATGCGAAATTACGCAGCCTTCTTTTCCGTTGCCGGAATATGAACTGAACCAATCGGACGCGCATCGATAATGATGAGCTTCTCACCGGCTTTGGTGACCTGACGCTCGTAAACCAATTTAAACTTGGAAGGAAACGTATTTTTCAAAATACGCTTAATCGTTTCACTGCTGACACACTTGTTTTCGGTAGTGCGCGAACCAGCAGCGTTACCGTTTTTCGTTTCCAGTTCTTCCAGGATAAACATCGTGCCGCTATCCAGTTCCTTGCCATCGATTACGCCATGAAAAAACGTAACGCCATTTACTACCGCTTCAGCCTCAAATTGCATTGCCATGATTACTACTCCTTATAAATTTCGGGAGGCGCAGTCCCCCCGTTAGATAAGACCGTCAACGAAGTCTTGCCGAGTCTGCGCGGCACTCCTTCAACAGCCAATTCGTCCAGGAGCTTTAATTCTTCGTCCTGGGTAGTTGCATTGAAACGCAACACATGTATTAATTTTCCATATGCAACTTTGCAATAAGTAACCAAGTGCTCAAGGCTAATTTCATGCTCTGCGCGTAATGTCTTGATGCGCTGTGCGCCGTGTTCTACAAGGCCTTCACAGCAAGGGTATGCACCAGCAAAAAACATACTGGGGTTGGAAAGTATTTCGTATGGAATTTCCCGGGCAGTGTTGTGTAACTCGACCTCAAAGCGTGTCCAGGGGGATTCTCGATTGCCAAGCTGTTTGCCCTTTTCATAAATTCGGCAATACTTCCCATTAACACGCCGTCCAACGTAGAAGGTACGACCGGCACCCGTGGTTTCAAGCCAATCTCCATTAACGCTATATAAAGGCTTGCGACCCCCTGCATTAAAACCGTTCTCGGCGTACCACTTAGCAGCATCGTCAACATTAAATTCTCCTTTCAAAGCATCGACCGCAACATCAGTTCGCGTAAGATCAGCACCAACAGATTCAACAAACCGTTTAGGTTTGCGCCAATCATTAATCAGTGAGCAGCCAGAGCCATTGATTGATACATACACCTTGCCTTTTTGATTCTGGCCACCCCATGCAACCACAGCCACAGGCAAAAGCTCGCCAAGGCGCACAGTCTGAAAAGTCACCGAATGCTTGAAACCATGCAGGCCATTGCCAGCATCGCCACAAATCGGGGAATTCATCCACTGTTGAAGCAAATTGCTAAACATTAAGCCGGGATCACTGTCAGCAAAATGACCGTCAAACGTAAAGCTGAACCAATCGATAACGGCAGTGCCTTTGCTTTCAGTCATAAAATCACCTTGATTAAAATCAGAAATCACAAAAATCTTTCAAATCCTCAAAATCCTGTGCGGCAACCTTTCCCCCCCTGTTAGTAGCGGGGGGAAGCGGCTGCGCCGCGCCGCCTGCCGTGCTCATACTTGCGCGCGGCGCGGCGCGGTGATTAAGCCAGCCACATTGAGAGTTTCGCCATCATCAAAACCATCGTAATATCCTGCGTAATATCCTGACTCATACGACTCAGCCTTAATCTCTGAAACCTCATCTTCAATGTCATCAAATTTATTTGACAAATATTCAAGCTTAGAAAAAGACATGTGATCCTCCTCAATAAAATTAAATAATTTTTACAGCCACGGTGCGCGTTGCAACGCCAAGTTATTCAACAACGTCAAATTGATAAGGGTATATTTACCAATCGAATACGTGGGCAAATAGCCTCTTGATATCCAGCCCTGGACAACACCTTCGGGAACACCGGTCAGCTCGGAAAAACGAGCGCGAGAAACAACGGGGACAGAAACAGCACTTACGAGCTGTTCAGCAATCAATTGACCGACTTTATCGGGTGCGTTCATAATCAGGTTTCCTTCGTCATACGACTATAGAGCAGCTATACAGCACTATACGTATTTATCAATGTACTGGTATATCAGTATATGCATGAATAAATAATTATGTCAACACCCATCGGTGAAAAAATTAGGCACGTTAGGGAAACCCTAAAAATGGGCAGGCAGGAATTCGTCGATAAAACAGCAATTGCAAAAGGAACATTAATCGGCATTGAACAAGGGCGACAGGAGCCAAAAGCAGGCGTACTTATTGCAATTGCACAAGCATGGCCGGAATACGCAGCCTACTTGCTAACCGATGAAGTAGGTATCAAGCAAAAAAATCCAGAAGTGGAAAGTATTTCTAAGGAATTGCCAAAAGCGAAGAAGGCGAGCTGATCGCACAAGAAGTCTTGAGGCGCTGGTTTAAGAGGAGATGAAATGCGCAAGAAAAAAGTGTTAAGCCCTCCCGAACTTGAAACAGAAAAAATCCTGAAAGCAGAATTACCAGAATATGATATTCGCGCCAATCATCGATTGGCAGACGTCATTCATATGACAGAAGAACAGTTCAAATACATGGGAGGCTATCACCTAGATTTTGCAATTTGCGATAAGCACGCAAATATTATTGCTGCGGTCGAACTAGACGATAACTATCACAATACGCCAGACGGAAAAAGAAAAGATGACAATAAAAACCGATGGCTAAATAAAGCTGGAATCATGCTCTTTCGAATACAAGAACCAAAAGACGCGTACACAATCCGCGAAAAAATGGGACTTGCTAATAATCTCAATTATTTTCACGAAAGCAGGCCAACTTTCGTGAGATCAAAACAAATAAATCCTGTAACCAAATACATCGGCCGCCTAATAACAATTTTCGCAATAGTAGGATTATTGATGTGGACACTCAACAGCATTGTTCTAAAGATGTCCAGCAGCATTGGAAAAAATACAGTTACACAAACTCAAGCAGCAGAAAACCGGCGCATGCAACAGGAAACAAGACAAGCCGAGGTACAACAAAAAGTGAATGCGCAACAGCCAAAATATGAACGCATGCTAATTAAAGGAAAATCTGCTCGTGAATGTACAAACAGCAATGTGATAACAAACGAAACGATTAACTGCACGAAAGACCATTACGAAATGGTTTTGATCAGTGGCACTCAGTAAAACCGCAACCGGTTGGCTGGTAGACATTCAGCCAGGCGGACGCGGTTCGAAGCGATATCGCAAGACGTTGCCGACCAAGGCCGAAGCACTGGCATACGAAGCTTGGCTCAAAACCAAAGTCGCACAATCTCCAGAATGGCAACCAGCAAAACGAGACGGACGGCGATTGCTCGACCTGGTGGATCTGTGGCACAAGCACCATGGCGTGAGTTTGCGCGCCGGTGCGGACACATTGAAGCGATTGCAACAGTTATGCCTGGCAATGGGCAATCCATTTGCTGATCAATTCAAGCCGGAAATGTTTGCTGCCTACCGAGCAAAGCGGCTGACCGATGGCATTACGGCCAGCAACTTGAACCGGGAACATTCCTACTTGCGCGCGGTATTCAACGAGCTGGAACGGCTCGGCCAGTGGAAAGGCAGTAATCCACTGGCAAAGGTGCGGCAAATCAAGGTAGCCGAGCGAGAATTGTCATTTTTGAGCATCGAGCAAATACGGCGATTGCTCGATGCGTTGAACGGCGACGCGCTGCTGATCGCAAAGGTATGCCTGGCAACCGGTGCGCGATGGAGCGAGGCAGAAGGATTGCGAATATCACAGGTGCGCGGCGGACAAATCCACTTCACCGGCACGAAGTCGGGCAAGAATCGGTCAGTGCCGGTAGACGATGCGCTAATCGCTGCACTGGATGCACACCTTGAGAAACGCTACGGCGATGATAGAGCCATCGCCGAGCGCTTCTTTATGTTCGGCTATGGTGCGTTCAGGGAAGGGGTAGACAAATCCGGCCTGACACTTCCCAGGGGACAACTGACGCATGTTTTGCGGCACACCTTCGCCAGCCATTTCATTGCAAACGGTGGAAACATCCTGGTATTACAGAAGATCCTCGGACATAGCAGCCTGACCATGACGATGCGCTATGCACATTTGGCACCAGATCATTTGCAGGAAGCGAAGGCGTTGAATCCGCTGGCGCGGCTATAGTGCTGCAACAAACAGACAACGGAAGACTGTTGACAGTTTGTTGACAATGTGCCGTAAAGAAAATGAGATACGCTGCGCGTAACTCATTGTTTGCAAATGGTAGGTCGTGGCAGATTCGAACTGCCGACCAACGGATTAAAAGTCCGCTGCTCTACCGGCTGAGCTAACGACCCCTCGCAAAAGAGCGCGAATTATACGGGTTTGGCTCATCCTGTCAACGCAAAATGCCGCTTGCAACAAGGCTTGCGGCTATGCTGAACGGTATACTGTCGGGTCATCGATGCCGGCGCCGGTAAACCCGGCGCTGCGCAAGCGGCAGGAATCGCATACGCCGCAGGCGCGTCCCGATTCATCTGCCTGGTAGCAGGAAACCGTCTGTGCGTAATCCACGCCAAGCGCAGTCCCCTGCCGAATAATTTCCGCCTTGGATAAATACAGCAATGGCGCATTGATGGTGAGCGGATGCCCTTCGATAGCGGTTCTGGTGGCGAGATTGGCCATACGCTCGAAGGCTTCGATATAGGCCGGGCGGCAATCCGGATAACCGGAATAATCCACCGCGTTCACGCCGATGAAGATGTCTTGTGCCTGCAACACTTCTGCCCAAGCCAGCGCCAGCGACAGCATGATGGTGTTGCGCGCGGGAACGTAGGTCAGCGGGATGCCCTCGGTGGGCTGTTGCGGCACGGCAATATTGTTATCGGTGAGTGCGGAGCCGCCGAATCCGGTAAGGTCGATATTGATCACCCGCTGTTCACGCGCACCGAGCATTTTTGCGACGCGCCGGGCGGCAGCCAGTTCGGCATGATGGCGCTGCCCGTAATCGACACTCAGCGCGTAGCAGGCGAAACCTTGCGCGCGCGCCATCGCCAGCACCGTTGCCGAGTCCAGCCCTCCCGATAAAAGCACTACGGCATTTTTCGTCATTGGGACACCTCTAAAAACTCATTAGTGACCAGCAGCGTTGCCCCACAGCAGCTTGTGCAATTGCAGCAGCATCCTGGCCGGCAGGCGGTCACGCAATATCCATTCGGCGAGATGTACGGCGTTCAGCATGCCATAAGCAGGCGAAAACGATACTGCACATTTTTCAGCCAGTTGATGTTGCAGCAGGATTTGCTTTGCCCATTGGTAATCAGGCTCGTCGCACAACACGAATTTGATTTCGTCGTGCTTGGTCAGTAATGGTAGATTTTCCCATCGGTTTTTTTCAACTTCGCCGGATGCCGGCGTCTTGATGTCCAGCACGCGCATCACGCGCGCATCTACGTCGCCTATGTCGAGCGCGCCGCTGGTTTCCAGCGATACTTCATAGCCTGCATCGCACAGGGTGCGTAGCAGCGCCAGGCAATCTTTTTGCGCCAGCGGTTCGCCGCCGGTGACGGTGACATAGCGCGGCGCATATTCCGCCACTTGCTTGAGGATTTGCGCAACACTCATGCTCTGGCCGCCGGTGAAAGCATGGACGGTGTCGCAGTAAGTGCAACGCAACGGGCATCCGGTCAGGCGAATGAACACGGTGGGCAAACCGATGCGGCCGGTCTCTCCCTGCAGCGAATAAAAAATTTCGCTGATGCGCAGTTGCGCGCTTGGGCCGGACAGCGACATACGGGCTTACTTGGTTGCAGCGAGCAGCTTTTTGGCTTTGGCGGCAGCTTCGCTGGTGGGGTATTGGGTGATGAGCTGCTTGAGCGTCTTTTTTGCAGCCACGGTCAGCTTCAGTTCTTTTTGACAGACCGCAATATTCAGCAATACCTCCGGCGCTTTTGACGTGCCTGACATCACCTTGAACCATTCTTGGTAATTAGCCAACGCGCCCTTGTAATCCTTTAGCGCTATCTGTGCCTTGCCCATCCAGTAATTTGCATTGGGGACATGCACCGACTCGGGGTATTTCTTGATGAATTCCTGAAATGCCTTGACCGCATTGGCATGGCTCTCGCCTTTGAACAAGCTATAGGCGGTTTCGAAGGCGCGATTTTCCAGAGAGGGGTCGTCCGGATCGACAGGCGGCGCTGCTGCCGCAGCACTGCCGGTTTGCGGTGCATTATCGGTGGTTTCTAAATGACGCAGGCGCGTATCCAGATCCACATAAAAATCTTTTTCACGCTTCTCGGCATTCTGCAAACCGTGCGCTGTTTCTTCATTTTGTCCGCGCAATTTGCGTAGTTCAGCGCTCAGCGACTCAATCTGACCCTGCAAGTCCATATTGGACTTGGTTTGCTGCTTGACGGCATCTTCCAGCGCAAGCATGCGCGCCTCAAGCCCCTGGATTTGTTGACGTGCTTCATCGTCTGAAAACAACCCCGCTTGCGCGGGAACGGCAAAACACAAAGCCAGTAATATGAGGACGCGCTGCTTCAACTTCACTTTATTTTGCGTAGTTCAGATCGGTGCGGCGGTTCTGTTTCCAGCATGCCTCATTGTGATCGGTGCAGCGCGGTTTTTCTTCACCGTAGCTGACAGTTTCCAATTGGCTTGCCTTGGCGCCACCCAGTTCCAGCATCTTCTTCACGCCATCGGCACGGCGTTGGCCGAGGCCCAGATTGTATTCGTTGCTGCCGCGCTCATCGCAATTGCCTTCCAGGCGCACCTTGCGGTTGGCATGTTCGGCCAGGTACTTGGCATGAGCCTGCACCATCGGCTTGTCGGCATCCTGTACAACGGAAACGTCAAACGGGTAATAGGTGCTGCGGTTGGCCAAAATGCTGGCAGGATCGTTCAACGGATCGACGACAGTCTGCGCAGATGCAGCGGATTTGGTTTCAACAACAGGCGCGGACGCAGGCGTAGAGACCGGCGCTGGTGCAACTTCCTTCGGCTTTTCGCTGGCGCAGGCAGCGAGCAAACTACCCAACATAACACTGATAACGAGCTTTTTCATGGCATTCTCCTTTGCTTGGTTAAGTTAAAAATTTGGCATCCAAACCGGTTCGCGTGCATCACCGCTTTGCGTGAACATATGCTGCTTGACACGGCCATCACTGGAAACAGTCGCCAATATACCACGATCACGCGCTTCGCTGGCAAACAGGATGAGTCTGCCGTTCGGCGCAAAGCTGGGTTTTTTCTCCCACCCGCCTTCGGTCAGGATTTCCATCTGGCCGCTCTCGATGCCCTGTGTGGCGATATAGAATTTGCCATTACTGCGGTGCGTGAACACAAAAGACTTCCCATCCGGGCTATAACGCGGCGAGAAATTGTTGCCCTCGCCGAAGGTCGTGCGTTGTGCCGGTCCGCCATCCACCGGCATGCGATAAATCTGCGCGCTGCCGCCACGATCCGAGGTAAACAGCAGATACTGCCCGTCCGGCGAGATGCTTGGCTCGGTGTCGATCGCGCCGCTGAACGTGAGACGGCGGAGACCTCCGCCGTCCGGGCGGATCAGGTAGATTTGCGAGCTGCCGTCGCGCGTCAGCACCACGGCCAATTGCCTGCCGTCCGGAAACCACGCCGGCGCGCTGTTGCTGCCGCTGAAATCGGCCAGCACCATGCGCTGGTTGGTGTACAGCGATTGCACGAATACGGCCGCATGCCCGGTTTCAAAGCTCACATAGGCGAGGTGGCTGCCGTCCGGCGACCAGGCCGGCGACATGATCGGCTCGTTTTGCGCCAGCACGACCTGCTCGTTGTAACCGTCGCTATCCGCCACGATCAGGCTGAATTTCTTGCCCTGCCGGTTCACATAAGCGATGCGGGTGCTGAACACGCCCTTGTCGCCAGTCAATTTCTCATAGATCAAATCCGCGATGCGGTGCCCGATCGCGCGCACCTGGTTGCCGTTCGCGGAGACCGCTTCTCCAGCCAGCTCGGTGCGTTTCACGATGTCATACAAGCGAAAGCGCGCTTCGATGCGGCCGTTGGGT
>JAIELH010000071.1 GCA_019753125.1 Gallionellaceae bacterium
GAACGGTATTGGTCGTATAAGTAAACGGCCCGCTCTTTTTTATGCTTGCGACACTCATGTGTTGACCTTTTCTTCGGTTGCAGCCTTAGTCTCTCCGCTGCCTGACGGTGCAGCGTCTGAAGCCGGTTTGCGTGCGGCCAGCGTCGTGCGCTTGGCTTCGGCGGCTTTTTCGATACGGATGATGCGCGCCTCGACCAGTGTCTTGACACGCTCGCTTTTGCGGCTTTCGCTCGCCAGGTCGTTCAGCACACCCTTCGCATAATTGAAATAGTGCACCAGCGGGATATGCGACGGGCATACCCATGAGCAACTGCCGCATGAGAAACAATCCATCACGCCCAACTTGGCGGCGCCTTCCAGATTATCCTTGCGGACAAAAGCAGCCATATCCACCGGCGACAGGCCGCATGGACAAATGGTGACGCAACTGCCGCAACGGATACAGGCGCTGGTCGGGCGATCGTTGATCTCCTCGGCGGTCAGCGCCAGGATGCCGGAAGTACCCTTGACCACCGGCGCCTCCAAGCTGGCCAGCGGCTGACCCATCATCGGCCCGCCGTTGACTACGCTCTCGGGGCGTGCCGCAAAACCACCGCAGAATTCGACCAGATCGGCCACCCGTGCGCCAATCGGTGTCAATACATTATTGGGTTCACGTATTGCGCCGCCGCTCACCGTTACCACCCGTGCGATCAGCGGACGACCGAAACGGACGGCGTGGTGCACGGCGCGGGTAGTAGAAACGTTATGCACCACAATACCGAGGTCGGCGGTAAGTTTGCGCGCCGGGGTCTCGCGACCGGTGATCGCCTGTACCAGATGGCGCTCCGATCCCATTGGATACTGTACCGGCACACCAACCACTTTAACTTCCGGGTAGGCGGAGGCCGCCTTGGTCATAATCTCGATCGCCTGCGGCTTGTTCTGTTCGATACCGATAATCACCCTGGGCGTGCCAAGTGCGTGAGCCATGATGCGTGCACCGTCGATGACCTCATCGGCATACTCGCGCATCACCCGGTCATCGCAAGTCAGATAAGGCTCGCACTCTGCCCCGTTAAGCAACAGAGTATCGAGTTTTTTCTGTTCGCCGAGATTCAGCTTGATCGCCGAAGGAAAGGCAGCGCCACCCATACCGACGATGCCCGATTGTGCAACACGCTCGTTAATCGTATGAGCGTCAACAGCAAAGGGATCGGCAATCGGCTCAAGCAGATCGCCCCATTCGTCCTTGCCATCAGACTCGAGGATGATCGTCGTTTGCGGCAACCCGGAAGGGTGGGGCGCAGTCACATCGGTCACCGTCCTGATGCGACCGGACGTAGGCGCATGCTGTGACGCCGACACCGCACCCTGGTTGCGCGCGATCATCTGCCCTTTCTTGACCATATCGCCCTCGGCTACCAGCACCTCGGCCGGGGAGCCGATATGCTGCTGCAACGGAATGTAGAGCGCAGCCGGCATCGGCATGACAACGATGGCTTTCTCGCTGGTTTGTTCTTTGCGGTATTCCGGGTGAATGCCGCCGCGAATCGGGAAAAGTTTCATCTGTGACTGCTCCTAGTGCGCATGCCCGACTTCGGGGTTGGAGTGCGTGTTCTCAATTTCGGGTTTGGGCCAATGCCAGTTACGCAATGTCACCTCTATCGGAACCATTATGATGGCATCGGTTGGGCAAACCTTGACGCACTTTGAACATCCATGACAGGCATCGACGATGATCGTATGCATCAGCTTGTTGGCGCCCATGATCGCATCGGTCGAACATTCCCTGATGCAGCGCGTGCAGCCGATGCAAAGGTCCTCGACGATGAAGGCGTGTTCCGGTCCCTTCTCTTCATGTTCGGAAAGATCGGCCTCGACCCCCAGCTTCTTGGACAGCGTTTCAATTAATGCCTTGCCGCCGGGAGCACACAGGGTTATTCCAGCCTCGCCCTTCGCCAGCGCCGCCGCATACTGGGCGCAGCCGACATAGCCGCACTGGCCGCACTGCGAACCCGGCAGCATGGCTTTCAATTCTTCTTCAAGCGGGTTTTCTTCCACGGCGAGGAAGCGAGAGGCCACACCGAGCAATCCGCCCAGAACGATACCCATAACCGTAAGACTGCCAATAGCGATCCACATAGTCGTACCCTTAGCTCGCACTCATGCCGGAAAAGCCCATGAATGCCAACGCCAACATGCTGGCGACAATAAAACCGATCGGCGGGCCAGCGAACAGGCGCGGAATATTGGCCAGCGCCAGCCGCTCGCGCAGCCCGGCGAAAATGACCATCACCAGGCTATAACCGATTGAGGAGGCAAAAGCGAACAGTGTGGCGCCGATGAAATTCATCTTGCCTTCGACCAGCAACAACGCAACACCCAGCACCGCACAGTTGGTAGTGATCAGCGGCAGATAGATACCCAGCATCTGGAACAGCGGCGGAGATACCTTCTTCACGATCATCTCGGTGAATTGCACTGCTGCGGCAATCACCAGAATGAAAGTCACCGTGCGCAAATAACCCAGGCCATAGGGCTGCAACAAGTAGGCCTCGACAACCCAGTCAGCCATCGATGAAACGGTGATCACGAACGTGGTCGCCATGCCCATACCGACGGCGGTGTCGATGCGCGTCGTGACGCCCATGAACGAGCACAGGCCGAGAAAACGGGCCAGGATGACGTTGTTGACCAACGCCGCACTGATCATTAAAAGTACGTATTCCTTCATTTTTTGATCCTCATCCCAATACCCCTTACCTGCTCAAGAATTACATGTTTCGCCCGGACTGGCGCGACGAATAAAATGAGGTGCGAGATCGCCTCTGGCCAGCAGGCGTCCGGCTCCCAAACGCGCCAGCCCAAGTCCAACCACAAGACCTGCGAGCATCGCCGCCATCGTGATGATATCGTTGCCGGCGAACCACTGTGCCAGCGCTCCGGCAGTCAGCAGCGTAGCAAGTGGAATGGCATAGGCGGTGAGCGAAGCCCTGAGCAGCGCATTCTCGCGTATACCCACCACCACCCGTTCGCCGACCCTGAGGCCGGCGTCGTTGACGAGCTGGAAGCGGCGAGCCTCCAGGCGGTTGGCTACCGTGCCGATACCCTTGGAACCGCACGCCGATGCGGAAGCGCAGCCGCCGCAACTGGAGCCTGACTCAGGCACCAGCCAGACCATATTGCCTTCCACCTCAACCACTTGGGCAATGCCCTCGGTCAAAGCAGGCGCGCTGAAATCCGTCATGCTGTCCATAGCTCCGCCCATCGTCACGCTTCCACGGTGGATACCACACCCTCGGGCGTGACGTAGATCGCCTTCTGCCCTCCGGCAGCCTTGAGGATAGCCTGGCGCCGTTCCACCGGCGCCATCAACATCGCGGTGGAGAGGCCATCGGCGATCGTGCCGGTATTTGCCACCACCGAAACACCCAGCATTGCCGGCGCCGTATGTCCGGTACGGGTATTAATCAGATGGGTGAAGGCACCGGCTGCATCAAACAGGGTGCCATAGCCGCCCGAGGTGGAGACGCACTTGTCCACCACTTCCAACGTCGTAACCGTGCTGCCGGGATTGGCAGGGTTGGCGATGCCGACACGCCAGGCCGAGCCGTCCGGCTTGGCCGACAGCGCGCGCGGCTCACCCATGTCCACCAGCATGCGGTCGAAGCCGTGGACGCGCAACACATCGGTGACGCGGTCGGTGATATAGCCCTGTGCGCCGCTGTTCAATGTCAGCCCCATGCCGGGGCGCGCGAAAGAAACCCGGTTGCGCCCGGCATCCACCTCGACGGCACGCCAGTCCATCAACTCAAGTGCGGCGGCAATATCGCGCGGTGACGGCCCTGCGGGGTCAGGGTTGCTTGCGGTGAAATGGCGGAAATAGGTTTGCCACAGCGGTTGCACGGTGGGGTCATAGACGCCATCGCTGATCTTCGCCAGCGACAGCGCACGCGTCAGCATCGCAATGAAATCCTGCGGCGCATTTTCGAGCACACCCGTACGGTTGAGCATCGAGATGGAACTATCGGCGCGGTAAACGCTGAAGATCGCCTCAAGGCGCTTCAGTTCATCCAATCCGGCAGCAATCGCGGCGCGTGCCTGCGCTTCGTCAGTATGATAAAGCTGGATCGAGGCTGGCGCACCCAGTGCAGTGCCATCCCAACGCACCGGGTTGGCTTGAGCGCCGCCCACCCTTGATAACAGCGGCAAACCGGCGGCAACAGCCATGAAAGTAATAAAGCGGCGGCGTGGTATGACTGTAGGCATAAGGTACGACCTCAATTAATTAATCCCCAACTCTTTGCGGGCGGTTAAGCATCATATGCAAACAATGCCCCAACAAAAAAGCCGTTCAACGGCTATGCATTAAACACATAGAGGATGCCACAAGGTGATGGGCGAGTATCCCTGCACCGCACGAAACCAACCTCATTTGAACCTGTGCGCTACGCTGAACCCGCTTGGGACAGACAACACGATGCATGAAGCGTTCAATAAAAACTTTATGGCACGAATTATATTGCAGCGCGCAAACTTAGGGAAGCGGCAGGGACACAATTTAGCCTATCACCGGATTGTCGTTCCTTGACAACCCGGCGCATGACGGACGCACGACACAACGTAGCGAACGGAGCCCTCACCACAAACCGGTCAGACCGGTTCCCGATACTGCTCTTCCTGCAACTTGGCTTGCGCCGCCGCCAGACGGGCGATCGGCACGCGCGGACCGGAACAGGAGACGTAGTTGAGACCGATGTGATGGCAAAAATGGATGGAGCCGGGATGCCCGCCATGCTCGCCGCAGATACCGATCTTCAAATCCGGATTAGTCTCACGGCCACGCCGCACCGCCATCTTCATCAATTGCCCCACGCCCTTGATATCCAGCACCTCGAACGGATTGTCTTCGAGGATTCCGGTCTCGTTGTAAGCCGGGAGGAATTTATTTTCCGCATCCTCGCGGCTGAAGGAGAACGTGGCCTGGGTCAGGTCGTTGGTGCCGAACGAAAAGAACTCGGCAGTTTCCGCCATGCGCCCGGAGCGCACACAGGCACGCACCACTTCCAGCATCGAGCCGAACTTGAATTTCACATTGATGCCGTGGGTCGCGCTCACTTCCTGGTGGATGCGCTGCACAAAACTATGGATGCGTTTGAGTTCCTCCACTGTAGCAACTTGCGGCACCATGATTTCCGGATAGATTTCGATCCCGTCTCTTGCGCATAACGCAGCAGCCTCGAGGATCGCCTTTATTTGCATCGAATATATCTCGGGGTAAGTGATGCCCAACCGCACGCCGCGATGCCCCAGCATCGGGTTGACTTCGGCCAGCGCCCTGACCTTTTTCAGGATCACTTCCTTTCTGCTGATCACATCCTCTTCCAGATGCGATTCCTTGAACTCGCTCAAACCGCCCATCAGCTTGGTTAAACCATCGGCATATTGCTGGTAGAGCTTCGGGTTGAGCAACTTGAGGGTGTCCGGCAGATCTTCCAGCCCCTTGATCGTGTCGCGCAACTGATGCAGGTGGGCAATTTCCAGTTCGAGTTGTGCCGCAGTGGGCAAGAATTCGTGCATCGGCGGGTCGAGCAGGCGCACCGTCACCGGCAGCCCCTTCATCGCCTTGAAGATGCCCTTGAAATCGGCACGCTGAATCGGCAACAGGCGATCCAGCGCAGCCTGGCGGTCTTCCGGCGTTTCGGCCAGAATCATCTCCTGCACGATAGGCAATCTGTCGGTGCTGTTGAACATGCGTTCGGTACGGCACAGCCCGATACCCATCGCGCCGAATTCGCGCGCACGCATCGCATCATCGGGCGTGTCGGCATTCGCCATGACCTTCAATCTCGCCACTTCGTCCGCCCAGGCCAGCAGCGTGGCCATTTCTTCGGAGAACTCGGCCTCGACCGTCGGCACCTCACCGGCATAAACATGCCCGGTGCCTCCATCGATGGTAATGACATCGCCTTCCTGCAACGTAGTCTCGCCGATCCTGGCACTGCGCAAATGATCGTTGATCACGATCTGGTCGCAACCCGAGACACAGGGCTTGCCCATGCCGCGCGCGACCACGGCGGCATGCGATGTCTTGCCGCCACGGCTGGTCAGAATACCCTGCGCCTGGAAGAAGCCGTGAATATCTTCCGGCTTGGTTTCCTCGCGCACCAGAATGATTTTTTCACCGGCCCGACCGCGCGCTTCGGCGGTATCGGCATCGAACACGATCTTGCCGGAAGCTGCGCCAGGCGAGGCCGGCAACCCCTGTGCCAATGATTTGCCGTGGAAATTCGGCGCCAATTGCGGAACCAATAATTGTTCAAGAATCGCCGGCTCGACGCGCAGCAAGGCGCGTTCCTTTGAAATCAACCCCTCATTAAACATTTCCACCGAAGTGCGCACCATCGCACGCGCGTTCATCTTGCCATTGCGCGTCTGCAGGCAATAGAGAACACCCTTTTCGATCGTGAATTCGAAATCCTGCACTTCATGGTAATGCGACTCCAGCCGGTTGTGCAGCGTCATCAACTGACGGTAAATCTCCGGCATTTCCTGTTCCATTTCGGCGATAGCCTTGGGTGTGCGTATCCCCGCCACGACGTCCTCGCCCTGCGCGTTGACCAGATATTCGCCGTAAATCACATTTTCGCCGGTGCCGGGGTTGCGCGTGAAACCCACGCCGGTGCCGGAATCATTGCCCATGTTACCGAACACCATCGTGCAGATATTGACCGCCGTGCCATAAGCCTGATCCTTGGTGATCCTGAACTGCTTGCGATAATCTACCGCGCGCTTGCCCATCCACGAACCGAACACCGCGCCCACCGAAATTTCCAGTTGCTCGTAAGGATCCTGCGGAAAGGGTTTGCCGGTCTGGCGTTCCACGATACCCAGAAATTCGCCTGTCAATTCCTTGAGGTGGTCGACGTTCAAGTCCACATCCAGAGGCGCGCCATATTTGCGCTTGATCGCCGCCATGCGCTCGTCAAAATGCTCGTCGCTGATATTGAGCGCGATCTTGCCGAACAACTGAATGAAACGGCGATAGGCATCATAGGCAAAACGTTCGTTACTGGTTTGCTTGATCAGCCCCTTGAGCGATGTTTCGTTGAGGCCAAGATTGAGTATCGTGTCCATCATGCCCGGCATCGACATCGACGAACCGGAGCGCACCGAGACGAGCAGCGGATTCGTGCCGCTGCCAAAACCCTTGCCGGTCTTCTTTTCGAGCGCCAGCATATAAGTCTTGATTTCCGCCATCAAACCATCCGGCAGTTTGTTCTTTTCCAGATAGGCGATGCACGCATCGGTAGTGATCGTAAAACCGGGAGGGACGTTCAAGCCGATCTGCGTCATTTCGCACAGGTTCGCGCCCTTGCCACCGAGCAGCATCTTGTTCTTGCCGTCACCCTGTTCGAATTCGTAAACGTATTTCTTGCTAGCAGTCATAACACCCCCTGTTTAATATTTGCATATTACTAAAGATTTGCGTAACACCCATGCAGCGAGAGCCTCGGGCAAACTATGCGTCAGCCGACCCTTTCTTGACGATACCCTCTGCCGCCAAGTGCTCAAAAATTGCATAGTGTTTCCGCAGTTCTTTATCGTAGAACGCCACCGTTTTCCCGCTATCCTCATCCATCTTCTTCACCAAGCCGCGGAAACGCGGTTCGTTCTGGATAAACTCGCGGATTGATACGGAAGGTTCCTGCGAATCCAGCGAGAGCGGGTTCTTGCCTTCCTGCTCGCGGCGCGGGTCATAGCGATACAACGGCCAGTGTCCGGTGTTGACCGCCAGTTCCTGTTGCTGGTGTTGCTTGGCCATGTCGTAGCCATGCTCGACGCAGGGGCTGTAGGCAATGATCAGCGACGGGCCGTCAAAAGATTCCGCCTCGATGAAGGTCTTCAGCGTATGGGCATCCTTCGCGCCATAAGCGACATGGGCAACGTAAACATTACCGTAACTCATCGCGATCTGCCCCAGATCCTTCTTGCCGGTCAGCTTGCCGCCAGCGGCAAATTTGGCCGTGGCGCCGCGCGGCGTAGCCTTGGAGCACTGTCCGCCCGTGTTGGAATAAACTTCGGTATCGAGCACCAGAATGTTGACATTGCGGCCCGAAGACAGCACGTGATCCAGTCCGCCGAAGCCGATATCGTAGGCCCAGCCGTCGCCGCCGATGATCCACACACTTTTCTTCGCCAGGTAATCAACCAGGCTCTCAAGGTTGCGCGCCTCGGCTGAATCGATGCCAGCCAGCACCTTGCGCAATGCCTCGATGCGTTCACGCTGCGCGAAGATGCCCGCCTCCTCGGACTGGCCGGCATTGAGGATGGATCCAGCCAACTCGGCGCCGACTTTATCCTTCATCCGCTGCAACAGTTCGCGTGCCTGCTGCGCATGTTTGTCGATACTGACGCAGAAACCCAGGCCGAATTCGGCATTATCCTCAAACAACGAGTTCGACCAGGCCGGTCCGCGCCCTTCGGCGTTCTTGCTGTAAGGCGTGGTAGGCAGATTGCCGCCGTAGATCGAGGAACAGCCGGTGGCGTTGGCCACCATCATGCGATCGCCGAACAGCTGGGTAGCCAGCTTGATATAGGGCGTTTCACCGCAGCCGACACATGCCGAGGAAAACTCGAACAGCGGCTGCAACATCATCGCGCCCTTGATCGTACCGGTACGCAGCTTGGTGCGGTCGAATTCCGGCAAACTGAGGAAAAACTCGAAGTTTTCCTTCTCCTGTTCGCGCAACGGCACGATATTGCGCATGTTGAGCGCCTTGTAGGTCGGATCGGTCTTCGACACCGCCGGGCAGATATCGACGCACAGCGTGCAGCCGGTGCAGTCTTCGGGCGCCACCTGATAGGTGACATGCATGCCCTGCTCGAATTCCTTGCCCTTGATCTGGATGTGCTTGAAAGTGGGCGGCGCATTCTTGGCCAATTCAGCAGGAAACACCTTGGAACGGATCGCGGTATGCGGGCAAACCAGCGGGCACTTGCCGCAGTAAATGCACAGCTCTTCATCCCATACCGGAATTTCCAGCGCCAGATTGCGCTTGTCCCAGACCGCAGTACCGGTGGGCCAGGTGCCATCGGCGGGCAGCGCGCTCACCGGCAGGCGATCGCCACGGCCTGCCATGATCTCGGCGGTTATACGCTTGACGAAGTCCGGCGCATGCGTTCCAACCGGCTCGGGCATTTCAAAGGTGCTGGTAGCAACGGCGGGGGTTTTCACCTTGTGCAGGTTGGCGATGGTTTCATCGATCGCCTTCCAGTTGGCTTCGACTACCGCCCTCCCCTTCTTGCTGTAGGATTTTTCGGCGGCGGACTTGATCTTCTCGATCGCCAATTCGCGCGGCAGCACGCCGGAGATCGCAAAGAAACACGTCTGCATGATCGTGTTGATGCGGCTGCCCATGCCGGTCGCCTTCGCGATCGCATAAGCGTCGATCACATAAAATTCAATTTTCTTGTCGATGATCTGCTGCTGCATCTTGCGTGTCAGCAGATTCCACGCCTTGTCCGGCGCCGTCGGCGTGTTGACCAGAAACACCGCGCCCTCGGCGGCATAATCCAGCATCTCATAACGATCCAGAAACACCGGCTGATGGCAGCCGATAAAATTCGCCTCGCTGTTGCCGATCAAATAAGGAGAATGGATCGGCTTGGGCGAAAAACGCAAATGCGACACGGTAACCGCGCCCGCTTTCTTCGAATCGTAAACAAAATAACCCTGACCATAGAGCTCGGTTTCCTCACCCATGATCTTGATCGTATTTTTATTGGCGCCCACGGTGCCGTCCGAGCCCAGCCCGTAGAACAGGCAGCGGTTCACGCCACGGCTGGCGTCGTTGCGGAATGCCGCATCCCACTTCAGGCTGGTGTGGGTGACATCGTCGATGATGCCGACCGTGAAATTATTTTTTGGCTGCTCTCTTTTCAGTTCGTCGAACACGCCCTTGATCATGCCCGGCGTAAACTCCTTCGAAGAAAGGCCATAGCGGCCACCCACCACACGCGGCATCGCAGCACGCTTGCTTGCGCCGGAAGTGAAAGATTCGGCAAATGCGGTCACCACATCCTTGTACAGCGGCTCGCCATCCGCACCGGGTTCCTTGGTGCGATCAAGAACGGCAATGCGTTTGGCCGTAGCCGGAATAACCTTGAGCAATTCCTCGGCCACAAAGGGGCGGTACAGGCGCACTTTCACCATACCTACCTTCTCGCCATGCGCAGTCAGGTGCTCCACCGTCTCTTCCGCCGCATCCGCACCCGAGCCCATCAGGATCATCACCCGCTCGGCATCCGGCGCGCCAACATAGTCGTACAGGCGATATTGACGACCGGTGAGCTTGGCAAACTTGTCCATCGCCTTCTGCACGATGGCGGGCATCGCGTTGTAATAGGAATTAACCGTTTCGCGCGCCTGGAAGTACACGTCCGGGTTCTGCGCGGTGCCGCGCAGCACCGGATGGTCGGGCGTCAGCGCACGGGCACGATGGGCGAATACCAGCTTGTCATCGATCATCTCGCGCACGACTTCGAGCGGCACCTGCTCGATCTTGGCCACCTCGTGCGAAGTGCGGAAACCGTCGAAGAAATGCAGGATCGGTATGCGCGACTCCAGCGTCGCGGCCTGGGCGATCAGCGCCATATCCATCGCCTCCTGCACCGAATTGGAAGCCAGGAAGGCAAAACCGGTCGAGCGTGCCGACATCACGTCGCTATGGTCGCCGAAGATCGACAGCCCCTGCGCCGCCAACGAACGTGCCGCCACATGCATGACGAACGGCGTCAGCTCGCCGGCGATCTTGTACATGTTCGGAATCATCAGCAACAGACCCTGCGAGGCAGTGAAAGTTGTCGTCAGCGAACCGCTCTGCAATGCGCCATGCACCGTGCCGGCCGCACCGCCCTCGCTCTGCATTTCAATCACGTCGGGCACTGTACCCCACAGGTTCGGTGTACCTTCTGCCGACCATGCGTCGGAATATTCACCCATCGGCGAAGAGGGAGTGATCGGGTAAATTGCGATTACCTCGTTGGTCAGATGGGCAATATAGGCAGCGGCTTCGTTGCCGTCGATCGTAACCATATTCGCTTGATACATCAAAAACTCCTTCTGTCAGTGTTGCATTAAGTGCCCGGTTTCCCGGAGATAATTTAATGGGTTTTAGCCGCGCATTTTTACCCGAAGACCACCAGAAATTCTTCGGGGTCAATCCGTGTAATAGTTGCACAGGGTTTTGCAAACAGACGATAAACTGCCACCTGCGAGCGTAACAGCGCGTATTCTATCCCAACTATTTACGCTGCGAAGCTTTTTACGAACATCCGCTATGCGGCTTGCCTGCCTGTTCCTTATTTCATGCCTTGCCAGCAACTTGTTTAACCTATTCAAGATAAACTCGCCCATTATGCGACATCCTGCGACTGCGCCGCAAACCGGTATTACCCGAAATCATGCCGGGCGCATTCATCTTCTTGAACAAGCCACATAATTCCACGATAATGCGCGCCCTCCCCCAAAACGTTAATTCCACGCTTACTTCCGGTCGTCAGAAATGAAAAAAATGAACCTCGAAAAAATCATCTCAAACATCAAGGCTTCTTGCCGCAGCATTGCCTTGTTGCTGCCGATCGCATTCGCGGGTTGCGGTGATACGCTCAATCCAAAACCGTTTGTATTTGACATGACGCGCCTCAATCAGGACGGCAGCGTAAACGACGGCAAGGACTACGCCAAACAGCCCTGGGCATGCGTGCAGGACAACCAGTCGGGCATGATCTGGGAAGTCAAAAGAACCGAGCCTGGTTTGCATAACATCGGCAACACATACAGCTGGTACGACCCGAACAAGGACACCAACGGCGGCTTTGCCGGCAAGGCCAAAGGCGGCGTATGCACCGGCAGCGATTGCGACACCGAGTCCTATATCAAAGCGGTCAATGCAGAAAAACTTTGCGGACTAGATGACTGGTACCTGCCCAGCCGGTATGAATTGAACACGATAGTGGATACCAGCGTCCCCTTCCCTGGCCCCACTCTTCCCAAAGTCTTTTTCCCGGAATCGCTAGCCGGAAAATACTGGACTGACACAACCTTCAAAACCCGCCGCGCCGGTGCGTGGGTATGGGGTTTCGATCAAGGCCTCGACGTTGTCGTGGAAAAAAGCGATGCACTGAGTGTCAGATTGACGCACGCAAACCCGAAGAAACCCGCCGGCAAGCTTTCTCAGAACAAGTAGCGCCGCATGCCCCGCTCAACCTGGCACGGCTTCCGATGTGGTTCGAATCTTGTAATTCAATGTAGCCAGCAGAAACACAAGGAATGCCGCGCTAGCGTTGTGGGCCACCGCCAGCGCCAGCGGGAATTCCAGGAAAACAGTCAGAACGCCGATCGTGAATTGCAACACAATCATCGCCAGCAGCCAGCGCGCGATCTTGCGCAGCCCGTCAACCCTGGCTGCCCTGAGCGCCAGCCAGGCAATAACAGCAATCACGGCGAACGCAAAGAAACGGTGTGTCCAGTGGATGGCCGTCAACGCATGCACCGGCAGATATTCGCCACTGGATGTCATGCCGAGGTTGCGCCATAACGTGAAGCCGTTGGCGAAATCCATTTCCGGCCACAACATGCCCTGGCACAACGGAAAATCCGGACATGCCAGCGTCGCATAATTGGTGCTGACCCAACCGCCCAGCGCAATCTGGATCGCCAGCAATACCAGCGCAAATACTGCGTGCCGGTTTAACGCAACAGCCAGGCGGGATACCTGCGGGTGGTTGCTCTGGCGCGCCCCGAACCAGGCCAGAAGCGCGAGCAAGGTCATCCCCAGCAACAGATGGATCGTCACGATGACCGGTTGCAGTTTCATCGTGACAGTCCACGCGCCAAAAGCTCCCTGCAAACAGACGAATCCAAACAACACGGTAGGAAATAGCGGCGAAAACTTGATGGCCTTGCGCCCGGACTGCAGCCACTTGCGCCATGCAATCGCCATCAGTGCGATGATCAGCACGCCGACACACATGGCCAGATAGCGATGGATCATTTCAATCCAGGCCTTGACGACCGTCACCGGGCCACTCGGCATCGCGGCCTGGGCGGCGCTGATGTCCGCATGTGCCTGTAGCGGATTGGCCTGCCCATAACAGCCCGGCCAATCCGGGCAGCCGAGGCCGGAATCGGTCAGCCGCGTAAACGCGCCGAACACGATCAGATCAAAGGTGAGGAACAGCGTGACCCATGCCAGCTTGCGGTATTTGTCGCTATCGCCCGATACCCAGACCATGGACAGCGGCAACAGCGCCGCCAGCATAGCCGTGATGGCAAGCTGGATCAGCATTGCGTATATCCGGCGCCTGGTGTTCGAACGTGCCCGGGCGCCGGTATAA
Source organism: Gallionellaceae bacterium (assembly GCA_019753125.1). Lineage (GTDB taxonomy): Bacteria > Pseudomonadota > Gammaproteobacteria > Burkholderiales > Gallionellaceae > Gallionella. The sequence continues at coordinate 13,384 of JAIELH010000071.1, forward strand.
GGGTAACGCTCGTTACGATCATTTCACGACAGAATCGATGACGATATTCAAGCCCTTCGTGTTGGGCTTTATCGTGCCCGTCATGCCTTGCAGGTCGCCGGGCTGCGCCTTGGGCGTGCCTGATTTGGAAACGCGCGCCACGACCACGACCTGATCGAAACCGGACAGCTTCAACTGCGGCTGCATCGCCATGCTGTCGTCGAACGCGAATTGCAGCGGCAAGTCCTTCACCTGTTTGCGCAATACCGCCAGCGGCGGCATGTTCGCCTCGCCTCCGGCGCGCGCCATGATGTATACGGTGTCGGTCGGCGCGGCCTTGCTTGCCAGTGCCGCGCCCAACGATACTTTCCCGGATAATTGGCCAGCGGCGGCGCCAGGCTGCTGCTGTGCCGTCTGGGCGGGTTTTGCTGCGGTTGCCGGTTGAACCTTGCCGCCTTTCTGTGCGGCAAGAAGCTCCTGTGCCTGCTGTATGCCTCCGGCAAACATCCGCGCATCCTGGGAATTCGGCGGCAGCACATTGACCAGCTTCTGCCAATAGGCGATCGCTGCCGCATAGTCGCCGCGATCCATCGCGGAAGTGCCCGACAGCGCAAGTGCGGTCGGGTTGTTGGCATCCAGCGCCAGCGCCTTGTTCAGCAGATTGATGACCTCCCCTTGCGTATTGCGGTTATGGGCCATCGCATAAGTGTCGGCATAATTTGCCCAGAGTTGCGCCTCATCCGGCACCAGCTCGACAAGCTTCCGGTACGCCTCAAGCGCTTCCTGATAGCGCCCCAGCTCGGAATAAGAGCGTGCCAGCGTCCACCAGCCATCCGGGTTCTCCGGGCGTTTCTGCAATTCCTTTTCCAGTTTTTTCAAGGCCGCCGCAGAACGCAGGATGCCGGAATCGTCAGCCGTTTCCTGTTGCTGCGGCGACAAGGCATCGATATTGCCCAGATACCCATAGAGCAGCACGCTGAATAACGGCAATAAAACCGCCAGCACGATCGCCAAAACTCTGGCGGGGTGATGCGGCGATTTAGCCGGCTGCCCGGCAATATCAACCTCTTCCAGCAGGCGTGCCTGCAATTCACGCTGGCCTTGTTCATAGGCTTCCTGAGTCAGCATCCCGTTCTGAAAATCGGCATCAAGCTCTGCCGCTTGATCACGCAAAATCTCCAGGTTGGCGGCATCGCGCAACACATCGTTATCGCCGCCGGTCTTGCGCCACAGCGGCAACACCACAAACAGCAGCGCCACGATCAGCAACACTGCGCAGATTATCCAGAATAAGGTCATGCTTAGGAGTCCTTAATTACGAGTGTCGCGAAGCGACTCGTTTGCTCCCTCGCCCGCTTGCGGGAGAGGGTTGGGGTGAGGGAAACGGGCGCTATGCCCGTTCGATTGGTTCGACGATTCGGCAACACGCTGTGCCGTTTCCGGTGGTTGGTTCAGTAATTCGGCGGCGCGCCGTGTGTCTTCGGCTGACAGCTCGGCTTCCTCCGCATTCTGGCTCGTGCGCTTGCGCAATTTGTGAATCAGCGTGCCGGCGCCGATCAGCAGTAGCACAAACGGGCTGTACCAGAGAATCAGCGTGGTCTTTTTTACTGGCGGGTCATACAGCACAAAATCGCCGTAGCGGGCCACCAGATAGTCGATGATTTCCTTATCGTTCATGCCCTTGCGCATTTGCTCGCGCACCTCGCGGCGCAGGTCTTCGGCAAGTTCGGCATGAGAGCTGGCGAGCGATTCATTCTGGCAAACCAGGCAGCGCAAGTTCTCGGCCAGCCCAATCATGCGTTTTTCCAGCACCGGATCTTCGGCCATATCTTTTGCATCGCCGGCATAGGAAAAAACCGGCAACAAGCACAACAACAGTATCGATAAATATTTCATTTTGCCTGCAGCTCCGCAATCAACGGGAGTATTTTTTCGCGCAGCACTTGCGGCGTCACCGCCCCGATCTGCTTGTATTGAATGATGCCCTGCTTGTCGATCAGGTAAGTTTCCGGCACGCCATACACGCCGTAATCAATGCCGACACGCCCATCAAAATCGGACACCACCAAGTTGTAAGCTTCACCGCCCCTGCGCAGCCACTCGATGCCGTTTTCCCGCTTGTCCTTGTAATCCATCCCTACAATCGGCACGAGGTTGCGCTGCGCCAATTCGACAAACAACGGATGCTCCTGCGCGCAAGCCGTGCACCACGAAGCCCACACGTTGAACAGCCACACTTTGCCCTTCATGTCCTGCGGTGAAAATTGCTTGGCCGGTTCATACAACTGCGGCAGCGTAAATGCGGGAGCCGCCTTGCCGATCAATGGCGACGGCACTTCGCGCGGGTTAAGACTCAGCCCCACATATAAAAATGCGGCCAGTACGATGAAAATGATGAATGGAAGAATGAAGCGCGTCATGATTACTTGCCCTCTGTCGCCAATATGCCAGCTTTACCGCTTTTGTCTTTTAACTCGGGATGTGCTGCGCCTGCCTTGTGGTGCAAACGATAGCGGCGGTCGCTGATTGCCAGTACGCCTCCCAGCATCATCAGGAAGCATCCTGCCCAGATCCAGTCGACAAACGGCTTGATATAGACGCGCACCGACCACGCGCCATTGCTGTCCGGTATCTGCTCACCGAGCGAAACATACAAATCGCGCAATAAGCCAGTGCTGATCGCCGCCTCGGTCATCGGCATGCCGGACGAGTAGTACTGGCGTTTTTCCGGGAACATTTCGGTAACCGGTTTGCCGTTCTTGCTGACCAGCACGCTTCCGGTGCCCGCCTGGTAATTAGGGCCTTGTGTCTCCGCCACGCCGTTAAAGCGGAATTCATAACCGCCCGCCTGCACCGTGTCGCCGACATTCATGCGCACATCGCGCTCGGTTTCGTAGCCTTTCACCATCGTCACACCAATGATGAACAATGCCACCCCGAGATGCGCCAGTTGCATGCCGTAATAGCTCAACGACTGCCCACGCAGGCGCTGCATGAAGTTACCGCGCCTGAACAAGTGCTGGTGCAGACTCAGCGCTACCGTGGCGATAACCCAGAAAGCCATAAACAGGCCCAGCGCGATCAGGGGGGTCCATTTGCCCATCACCAGCGGCGACAGCAATGCGATCACCAACGAGCTGCCCAGCGCCCAGCGCACACGCAGCGCCAGCTCCGGCAAGTCGAACTGTTTCCAGCGCGCCAGCGGCCCCAGCCCCAGCATCAGCACCATCGGCACCATCAGCGGCACGAATACGGCATTGAAATAAGGCGGCCCGACCGACAGCTTGCCGAATCCGAGCGCATCCATGAACAACGGATAGAGCGTGCCGATAAACACCGAGGCGGAGGCCACCGACAACAGCACGTTATTGAACAGCAGCAGCGTCTCGCGCGACAGCAGATCAAACTTGCCGCCCAGCCCGATCTTGGGCGCGCGCCAAGCAAACAGCAGCAGCGATGCGCCGATCACGGTCACCAGGAAAGATAAAATGAAGATACCGCGTTTCGGGTCGGTCGCAAATGCATGCACCGAAGTCAGCACGCCGGAGCGTACCAGGAAGGTGCCCAGCAGGCTGAGCGAAAACGCCGCAATCGCCAGCAGCAATGTCCAGCTCTTGAAAGCGCCGCGTTTCTCCGTCACCGCCAGCGAATGGACCAGTGCCGTACCGACCAGCCAAGGCATGAAAGAGGCATTTTCCACCGGATCCCAGAACCACCAGCCGCCCCAGCCGAGCTCATAGTATGCCCACCAGCTACCCAGTGAAACCCCGCCGGTCATGAATACCCAGGCCACGGTCGTCCACGGGCGCGACCAGCGCGCCCAGACCCCATCCATCCGGCCGCCAAGCAGCGCGGAAATCGCAAACGCGAAGGCCACCGAAAAGCCCACATAGCCCATGTACAGCATCGGCGGATGCAGCACCAGCCCCGGATCCTGCAACAACGGGTTGAGGTCGCGTCCATCGGCTGCCGCAGGCAACAGACGATCGAACGGGCTGGAAGTGAACAGCATGAACAACAAGAAACCCACCGCGACCAGCCCCATCACACCCAGCACGCGCGCGACCATTTCTTCCGGCAGGTGTTTGCTGAAGATCGCCACGGCAGCCGTCCACAGCGCCAGCGTGAATGCCCATAGCAACAGCGAGCCTTCATGCCCGCCCCACACGGCGGCAACCCGATACTCGACCGGCAATTTGGAATTGGAATGCTGCGCCACATACTGCACGGAAAAATCATTGGCGACAAACGCATAAGTCAAACAGGCAAACGCGATGGCCATAAACACGAGCTGCCCATACGCCAGCGGGCGCGCCGTGCCTATCAGCACCGCGTTGTTGCGCGCTGCGCCGATGATCGGCAATACGCCGAGCAAAAGCGCCAAAAACAGCGCGACGATTAAAGCAAAATGACCAATCTCCGGAACCATACTTGTTGTCTCTTCCAATAAAATTATCGAGCAGCCGGGGCGGCTGCGGGGTTGCTTGCGGCTTGAGTGTTCTGGGCCTTTTTAATGGCATCGGCAGCTTCCGGCGGCATGTAATTTTGGCTACGGCCGCCGCTACGCGGCTTGACATGTGCTACGCCCATGTCAGCCTGCGCCGAAATTACACGCGCGCAGCTCATTTGGCTTTCTCCATACCTTGCGCCTTCTGAGCCTTGTCCAAGGCATCCTTGGCTTCCGGCGGCATGTAATTTTCGTCATGTTTGGCAAGCACTTCTTCGGCATGCATTACGCCATCCGCTTCCATCTTGCCCTGCGCGACCACGCCCTTACCTTCTTTGAACAAATCCGGCAGGATGCCCTTATACACAACCGGCAAGCTTTTGTGTGTATCCGTTATCACGAAATTGACCGTCAGTCCGTCGTTGGCGCGCTTGATGCTCCCCTCCTCCACCAATCCGCCGATACGGAAGCTGCGCCCGTGCGGCGCTTCGTTATTGAAAACCTGGGTCGGCGTGAAATACAGATTGACGTTGCTTTCCAGCGCGTTCAGCACCAGGCCGACGACCACAGCCAGCGCGACGAGCGCCACGACGATGAATACAAATCTTTTCTGGCGCGGTTTCATGCTGCTCCCTCATCTCTGGCATCATCGCCTGCTTCCCGCATCAGGCGCACCTGCCGCAACGTGATCTTTCTCTTGTGTATCACCATCGCGACCTCGACCGCAAACACGAGCAACGCGACGGCGTACGAACCCAGCCAAACGTAGGTGAGCGGATTTTCCCGCATCCAGATATCCAGGCTCATGACCGCACCTCCGGCAACTCGTTAATCCATACGGTGTTTCGTTCGCGCTCCAGGATGATGCTGCGCACGCGCGCCAGCACGACGGCAATCGCATACAGCCAGCAGGCCAGCAGCACGATGAACATCGCCTGCTGCATCGCGACATGCATGCTGGTGCCGGTGTACTTGATCGTCGAACCCTGATGCAGCGTATTCCACCACTTCACTGAAAAATAAATGATCGGCACATTCACCGAGCCGACGATCGCCAGCAACGCGCTGGCGCGATCGGCGCGGCGCGGGTCGTCAATCGATGCGTGCAGTGCGATGAAACCCAGGTACAGGAACAACAGGATTAATTCGGAAGTCAGGCGCGCGTCCCATACCCACCATGCGCCCCACATCGGCTTGCCCCACAGCGCACCGGTCCACAGCGAAATAAACGCGAACAGCGCGCCGGTAGGCGCGATCGCGGTGGCCATCATCGCCGACAAACGCGTGTTGAAAATCAGCCCGAGCGCCGCATAGCCCGCCATAACCAGATAGAGAAACATTGACAGGATCGAAGCCGGAACGTGAATGAAAATGATGCGGTAAAACTCGCCCTGCTGGGCATCCACCGGCGCGACAGCAAATCCGATATACAACCCGATTACAAACAGCAGCGCGGCAGAAAACGCGAACCACGGAATCAGCTTTCCAGCCAGGCCGTAGAAGGTCGTCGGTGCGGAATACTTGAACCAGTTTATTGCCATTTTGAAATTATTACTCCATCGAAATACGTAACGCCTGCGCCGTCACCCACGGTGTAAACACCAGCGCCAGCACCAGCAAGGCACCCAGCAAAGACAGATGCGAGGCGACGCTTAATCCGGCGGTTATCGCCTCGACCGCCCCGGTGCCAAAAATCAGCACCGGAATGCACAGCGGCAACACCAGCAGCGACAGCAACACGCCGCCGCCGCGCAGACCCAGCGTCAACGCCGCGCCGATTGCGCCGATCATGCTCAACACCGGCGTTCCCAACAGCAGGCCGACAATCAATATGCCGAGCGCCTGCGCCGGCATGTCAAACTGCAAGCCCAGCACCGGAGCCATCAGCACCAGCGGCAAACCGGACACCATCCAGTGCGCCGTCATCTTGCCCAGCACCAGCATCGACAACGACTGCGGAGCCAACATCATCTGTTCCAGCGTGCCGTCCTGATAGTCCGCAGAGAACAAACGCCCCAGCGACAGCATCGAAGACAGCAGCGCGGCGACCCACAACACGCCTGCCGCCATCCTGCGCAGCATTTCCATTTCCGGCCCGACGCCCAGCGGAAACAGGCTGACCACCATCACGAAAAAAATCAGTGTCGTGAGTATATCCGCGCGGCGGCGCATCGCCAGCACAAGGTCGCGCCGTATCACCAGCGCCAGCAAACCGAGCATCGAGGATTTTCTCATGCTGTCATGACAGCAGCAGGCTGCGCATTTCCGCCCCCGCCACTTCCAACGGTTGATGGGTCGTGAAAATCACCATCCCGTGCCGCGCCAGATGTTCCGCCACCAGCTCCTGTATCAGCGCCACGGCTCCGACATCCAGCGCCGTCAATGGTTCATCGAGTATCCACAACTTTGCGTCGCTGACCAGCAAACGCGCCAGCGCCACGCGCCGCCGCTGTCCTTGCGAAAGCACCTTGGTCGGCAACCTCTCGCGGCGGCGCAAACCCATGCGCCGCAAGGCATTCATTGCCTCTTTCTCGTCGAGTTCCACTCCCGACAATCCGGCCGAGATGCGCAGATTTTCCAGCGCGCTCAACTCATCCTTGATCGCATTCAAATGCCCGAGGTACAGCATCTCGGCATAGTATTCCTCATCCAGCTCCCGAATGCTCTTGCCGCACCAGGTGATCTCGCCCTCATCCGGCGTCAGGAAGCCGCATAACGTGCGCAACAAACTGGTTTTGCCGCTGCCATTCGCGCCCTGCACCTGCATGATCTGCCCGGGATGCAGCGCAAAGCCCAATCCGGAAAACAGACGATGATCGCCACGGCTACAGGCAAGGTTGCTGACTTCCAGCATGAATGAAGAACCTGAAATTAAACAGCGCGGGATTATATACGATTGCATCATGGGAATGGTCATCAGCCATTTTCACATTGCATTTAGCCATGATTCATTAAGCTCGGGTTCGATGCAGCCTGATTTAAAGATTGAATGAACAAGAGCTCCGCCCATCATTTGCAGTTATAATTAAATTTTTGACCAACCACTCCTAGAGGAAAAGTATGGGATTTCTGGCCAACAAACGAATTCTGATTACCGGCATGATCAGCCCCCGCTCTATTGCCTACGGCATCGCCCAAGCTATGCACCGCGAAGGTGCGGAACTCGCTTTTACTTATCAGGGCGAACGGGTACGTGGCCGCGTTGAAGATATGGCCAAGGAATTTGGCAGCAGCATGATTTTCCAGTGTGACGTTGGCAGCGATGACGAAATCAACCAGCTATTTACTGATCTGGGCAATCACTGGGATGGGTTCGACGGCTTTGTCCACTCCATTGCCTATGCGCCGCGCGAAGCGCTGGATGGCGAGTTTCTGGATAATTTCAGCCGCGAGGCATTTCGTATCGCGCACGACATCAGCGCCTACAGCTTCCCTGCGATGGCGAAGGCCGCGCTGCCAATGATGGAAGGCCGCAAGGCAGCCCTGCTGACGCTGAGCTATCTCGGCGCCGTGCGCACGATGCCGCACTATAACGTGATGGGCATGGCCAAGGCCAGCCTCGAAGCCAGCGTGCGCTACCTCGCGATGCAGCTGGGCAATAAGGGCATACGCGTAAACGGCATTTCCGCCGGACCGATCAAGACATTGGCAGCGGCCGGCATCGCCGATTTCGGCAAGCTACTCAGCTATAACGAAAAGCACGCACCCCTCAAGCGCAATGTGACGATCGAAGAAGTGGGCAATGCCGCCGCGTTCCTGTGCAGCGACCTGGCCAGCGGCATCACCGGCGAGATCAGCTACGTGGATGGAGGCTTCAACACCACCGCCTTGGGTACAACCGACGCATAAATCAGGTTTATTCATCCTGAAAAAATAATGCGCTAAAATAAAAACGCCACCTTTCGGTGGCGTTTTTATTTTATGGGTTTAATTCTGGAACGCGCTTCTATACAAGTTTTGCATCGGCCGAGACTACTGCTTTACCGCCTCGGGCAGATTCACCTTGATGGTTGCCTGCTGCCTGGCGTCCGCCAGATAAGCGCGGAATAGTTCCTCGCCCGTCATCTGGCGCAACTGCCGCGCATAATGAGCCTGCTTCGCATCATCGGCTTTCTCCGCATCCTTTACAGCCTCGACACGCACCAGCACATAGCCCTTCTGCGCCGATTCCGCCCCGATAAATTGCGGCAGTTTGGCGCTATTTATCTGGAATATCTGGCGCACCAGCG
>JAIELH010000018.1 GCA_019753125.1 Gallionellaceae bacterium
TGCCTGCCATCTGTGGAGGTGCCCTCCGGGAACAATCCTACACAAACTCCTTGTTTGAGCAGCATGCCGACACGCTGGTTGATCAATGCGGTATCCCGGCGCACGGCGCGTTCAATAAAGATCGTACCGCTACACTTGCACAGCCAGCCAATGATCGGCCAACTGCACACTTCCGACTTGGCGATAAATTGCGATGGATGGATCGCATTCAACACAAAAACATCCAGCCAGGAAACATGGTTGGCCACCATCAAGCAGCCGTCTTCGCTGCGCGCAGGCTGATGCCCCTCAATCTGGATGCCAATGTTGAGGATGTTCAGCAGCTGCCTGCTCCATCTCTTCAGGATGCGGCGTTGCCTGGTTGGATTCAGATACGGGTAAAAAACCGCCAACAACATCCCATAAGAAATATGAAGAGCGAGGCGGGCGCCCCGTAATGCGCTGACCAATATATCCGCCGAGGCTTTATGCATGATTAGCTGCCTCAGCCTCTTGTTGGCACAAGCGGCGCTGTTCAACAAATAAACTGTTGCCGGGTTTCTTTTTGGCCATTTTCTTGGCGGCAGTGGCAACTTCCGCTATTTCATAATGTGAACGGAATAATTCCGGCGTAACCCAGGCTGCGCCGATTGAGAGTGTCGGTAACGGGTGGTGGATAATGCGGCCTTGGCGATCCTCGGTCATATAGCCTCCGGTGTAGCGATGCTCCGCATTGAGCAATCCTAACGAGGTGCGCGCAAAACAGGAAAGCGCCCGATTGCAGCGCAACTCCCAATCCTGGCTTTGCAGGACAAGGATAAAGTCGTCCCCACCGATATGCCCGATAAAGTCGTGTGCAGGGTCGCAAACATCGCTGAGCAGCTTGCCCGTGAATTGAATCAATTCGTCGCCTTTGCGATAACCATACACATCGTTATAGGGTTTGAAGTTATCCAGATCACCGTAACAGACGGCGAATGATTTCCCGGATTGCAGCAAGTGCTCGATGTGCTCATTGATCGGCACGTTGCCGGGCAGCAAGGTTAACGGATTGGCATAGCGTGCGGTCTCAATCTGGGATTTTGTAATTTCGCGCAGCAAGTCTTGCCCGGTGCCGATCCCGAGGTAGCGGCCTTGTTCGGTGATAATGAAACCATCTGAAAAATGCCGGATCTCGGATTCGCTCAGAAATCCGCTCAGCTCATGGATAGGGGTTGATTTTTCCACCAGCAATGGCGCTGCATTCATCATGCCTTTGCAGGGCTTCTTTCCGAGCAGTTCGCGGCGGAACGGCTTGGAAAAACTGTCCACCAATTCATAACGGTTAATCAATCCGACGGGGCGCCCATTTTTAACAACCGGAATGGAGCGCAAGCTTGCGTTTCCGGTGAAGCTGGTAAATATTTTTTCAATCTCGGTGTCTGGCTGAACGGGCTCAACGTAACACAAAATCGTTTCTACGGTGGCGCTACGCGGGTTGTTATAGGGTTGTTCAACGCAGTAGTTTGCATTGATCAGGCGACCGACCTCGGCGGGCGGGTTCAACGGCGGGGTGCGGTTGGGGCGGGCGATAAAATAGCCCTGCCCGCAAGCGATGCCAATATCGCGCACGACCTTGAATTCGGCATCCGTTTCAATCCCTTCCGCAATCACTTGCGTGCCCGAGCTTAACGCGATGCTTTGAATTGACCTCAGAAACTGCTGTTTGAGCGGGTCAGCATTGGCGCCTTGCACAAAATGCATATCTATTTTTATAAATTCAGGGCGCAATTCAGACCATAGCCGCAAACTCGAAAAACCTTCACCCAAATCATCTATCGCAATTTGGAATCCCATGCTGCGGTAGTGCAGGAGCGCGCTACGCATCGCTTCAAAATCATAGGTAGGCTGGTTCTCGGTGATTTCAATGATGACCTTTTTCGGGTCGATGCCGAGCTTTTCAAGATAAGCCAGCGTCTGCCCGTTCTTGAAGTTAGGGTTCATCAAGGTTTCCGGGCTGACATTCAGAAATAGTTTTCCGGGCAAGTTTTGTGCGGCAAAGGACTCAAGCACGATCTGGCGGCTCAACATCTCGATCTCCAGTTCAAGCCCTTGCTGCTTGGCAGCGCCAAACAAATTGGCCGGGGAATGCAGCGTGCTGTCGGCAGGGCCGCGTATCAGGCCTTCAAACGCAATGAAGTCGCCGCTGTGAATATCCATGATCGGCTGGAACAGCGCGGAAAGATTGCGTTGGTCGAGTATGTCCAGAAGCGTTTTCATGGTGGCTCCATTCGTATGGAATTGTGAAGGAATGCGTGACACCGGCCGATATGATTTCCAAATCATCGAAGCGCGCAGGCTCGACATGGTGGCATGCCGGCTGGGCCGTGGTTGCGAACCGGTAAAAGCTATCATCGGAAGCCTCCGAACATGGCTGTTAAGGTTTGCACATCCAGTCCAGGAAGGTGACAGCCAGCACGCGCTTGCAAAAGACTTCAAGAACGTCCCGGTCGATTTCGCGGTCGGCATCCGTCAAATGCGCGAGCGCCTTATCGGTAAGCGCCTGGTATCTTGAGTGCTGGGCCGTTCTAAAGCTCATATTAATCTCACCCGCACCGGCTCTTGGCGTTTGCTGTTGGGCCAGTTCAAGCATTTGGGGTAGTCCAAGCATTGTTATCTCCTGATAGAACAATGGTCGGCAGGATGACGCCAGAATGTTGCAAGAGAGTTGCAGGGAAATGAAAGTTTTATGAAAATAAACAACCATCGGCTAAAGCCGGAGGGTTTAAATTACGGGCTGAAAGTCCAGATACGCGTCGCCTAAACGACGCGCCTTAAATCGGGTTCAGATAACCCATATATACACTTGGAGAAATTTTAACCGCTCTCAGCGAGTGCTGCGTGTCAGCGTAGGCAGATAAAAATCCTTGTATTGCTTGATGATATTTGCTCCCTCGCCGAATGTCAGGCGCTGCGTCTTTTGCGGCGAATACATGAGCTGTTTGAAATCAAGCGGCCCTTTTTCCCTGTGGCACTCGTCACAAAAGATCGGTTTCGGCGAGAATCCCTTGTGAATGTCCGTGTTGAGGCGCATCTTGCGCCTTTGCAGATCCTCATCGCTGTCCTTGGCTGCCGAGGCGTCCAAAAGTTGCTGCGCTTCCTGATTTTCATCCAAACGCCGGGAAACTCCTTTTTCAACTTTGAATGGAATGATTGTTCCTCCATATTCGCCCGGTCGGCCATTCAGGGCAGTCAGGGGAGTATTGGTTCCTCGCTGTAGCCATTTGTACTCAAACCGTTCACCTTCTTTGGGAGCGATGTGGCAAACCTCGCAAGCCATAAAAAACGAGTGAGCGTTAAGCATCCCCCGCACCTCTTTGGATTTTGAGTGCGCATAATCTTCATGGCACTTCAGGCACCAGGTTTTCGACTTGACCCCTGCATGCACGGACTCGTCGACACCATGAAAAGGCTCATAAATCATCTCCTGGCGGGAAACAACTTTTTTCGCCAAGGCTTCACCGTGAGAGCTCTTGAAATAAGTCAGATACACCAGCCAAATGCAGAAAACAGCCAGCAATAAACCTATGGCCAGCATCACCAGATGCACGAGGAATCTTTTCGGAGCGTTTGCACGGCCACTGTTATGCATTGCCGTGCCCTCCTTCCGGGGTATTTGCGGGTTTAGAAACCTCTTCCGCAATCAGCCGTTCATACCAAAGCGAATGCTCTTCCTTCATTAGCGTCTCGGAAATATTTCCATCGATGAAAGCGCGGTTCATTGGATAAACATGCGGGTTGTAATGAACCGCAAAAATATGGCCCACGATAATCGCCAGCGCGGCCAGGGTAGCCTCTCCCACATGCAATGCATCGGCCACATCGAGATAGAACTTCGGCCAATATGATTGCGTCCACATCATCGTGCCGGTGCTGATCACGATGAACATACCGAAATAGACGGAGAAATATTCAAGTTTTTCAAGATAGGTGAAGCGGTCCAGTTTGGGGCGCTCTTTCCGCAACCCCATCATGTACATGACATTCTGGTACGCATCCACGCCATCCTTCAATCTCGGCAGCATGTCGCGGATCCAGCTCTTGCCGGTGGTCTTGAACAACACGTAAAAGAGATGGTAAAAACATACCACAGAAACCGCCACCGCCGCGATACGGTGGACGATCCCGCGCCAGTAAAAAATGCTTTTCCCGGTCGGGCCCAACATCCTGACTACCCAATCTTCACCCATCAGCATGAAGCCCGTGATAATCAGCAAGGTCGTTGAAGTAAAAAGAATGACATGTTGAATTCTTTCGCTCTTCGTGAGCCGGGCGAAAACCCTTTCGTTATTGCCGTGCCCGCTCATCTCAGTGCCCTCCTCTTTTAGTGTCGCGGTACATCGCATACAGATCCAGCAGCCGATGGCCGCCAAGCCCCAGAACAACAGCTGCGATGAGAATCTGATAGAACAACCTGATCCAGTGCAATATCTTGGCCTGGAGCGCCTCATCCACTTGCACGAGCTTGGTGGTAGCTGTTCCGCCGCTATCGCCTTCTTTCACCAGGAGCGTCGACTTGACCAGAGACGGGTGTGCCTTGCTGCCCGTGGCGAACTCCTGCGTCGCTGCGGCATGGCAATTCGCCTGGGCGCAGGTTTCGCGCTTGTTGGCGGCATTGACCGGCGAATTATCTTTCTTCCGCGAAGTGATCCGGTGAGGCGAGAACCCCAGCGCATAAGGTGCATGGCAGTTCAGGCAATTTGCCACTTCCTCGTCGCCAAACTGAATTGCCTTGCCGTGGAAAGTATCCAGAAAGCCAACCACCACATCCAGTTTGTGTCGCGCCATCATGTCCGGGTTTGCATGGCACTTGCTGCAAAGCCTGACCACCTCCGATGAAGGCCTGCGCATCGAAAGCCGGTAATTGATATGGCTCAAGAAACGCTGGATCCACGCACTTTCTTCGTGGCACTGATGGCAAATCTCCGTGAATGCCTTTGACTTCATCTGCTGCTGAACGCCAAGCAGATAGGGCTTGTTCGTATGACAATCGCGGCACGCCGGCAAGTCACTCTGTTCCTCACCGGAGGCAGAGCCTTTGGCGCCGTGTGCGCTTTTCTCCAGATCCTTGACGATATCCTTGTGTGAGAATCTCTTGCCGGTGGAAGGATCGGTAAGGTGGCAGGTTTTCCCGCAATCAACCTTTTTCGCATCCGTATGGGGAATCTTGTCCACGCCTTCGTGGCAATCCGAGCAGTTGAGCCTCCCATGGTACGAGGCCCTATGCATATCTTCATTTACGTAAAAAATCCGTTTCACAATCCGGTTCTTTGCGTCTTTTTCATAGCGCCCCAACCCCGAATACTTGTGGCACAGAAAACACCCATCCTGGCCTTTTGCGACCTCCGCCTGGGCTTTAACCACAGGAGCCGCGTCTTCTTCCTGATTTAACAAACCCGGAGAAGCTGCGAGATCATCCGGAGTGGCCGCGAAACCCGGAGAAGACGCGAAGGCCGGAGACATCATCGTGGACATTGCCGTCGCAATAGCAATACCCAAAAGATACCTCCACACTCCCTCCCGCCTGCGCTGGCCTATGGCAGGTTTGTATTCCCGAGATTGTTGCATCATCCGTTGCCCTTCATATCATCAGCCGGGTTTGGCAAATCAAACCAGGCAGGATACCCCCTGCTCTGTTTCATCCCGCTGCTAGCTGGTTGAAATTACAAATAAATAAATCGGGTTATTTTGTGGCTGTTTGCTTTTCCGGGCTGTTATATCCCATGCGTTTATCAAGCTTGCCATAGGCTGGCTGCATTCCTGCCTTCAATCGCTCAAGCTATAAACTGAGATTTTGTTGCGCAATATCTCGGCGGCGTAAAGCCGGTTGTCGCGGCCGATAGCGATTCCGCCCACTGACACGAATCGTTGCGGCTTGCCATCATGCCCCAGAACATGCTTAAAATGCCCTTCGTTGTCATAAACCTGAATTACATCCATGTAGCTATCGCTAATGTAGATGCGCTTCTTTCCATCAAGAGCCACGCCTTTCGGGCGAAAAAGCTGCCCCGGCAGAACACCCCAGGTGCCAACCTGAATATTCAGAACCCCCTCCAGGTCGAATCCTTGTACACGTGAATTGAGCGCATCCGCTACATATATATCCCCTTCGGGCGATATCACGACAGATGCCGGGTAGCGGAATTGCCCGCTGGCTTCACCGTTCCCCCCCCACTGGCGCAAGAGTTTTCCCGGAGCTGCAAAAATCATAAGCTTGTGATTGTTGTTGCCGCTGACAAATATCATGCTGCCGGATGGGTCTGCCGCAACGTCGATCGGACTTATCGGTACACCTTCGTCTACCACCGGAAATGCATACTGGAGACGCCCATTGGCATCGAATACCTGGATACGATGATTGCTCCTGTCGGCGACATATACGCGCCCTTTACCATCGGTGCCGACACCGACCGGATCCCTGAACTGTCCTTCGCCCGATCCTTTGCGGCCAATGGTAAGGAGGTACTTGCCATTCCGGTCATAAGCGACCACCCGATGGTTGCCACCGTCAACAACATAAATGCGGCCGTCATCACTGACTGCCACGTCAGTAGGCAGCAAAAACCCGCCAGCACCTTGGCCGGTGATATCAAACAAAAAGCGCACGCCTACAGTTGGAATACCGGCAGCAAACGCCACAGCACACCAACTCGCCAGCAACACAGCGGCAATCGCATGCGACAGCTTGTGTACCATCGATCCGGGCGCATGCTTCCTTTGTATCCGTGTTACCGTCAAGATACCCCCCAAGTTTTTATCGGCAAAGCCCATGTCGGCTGAAATCATTTTTCAATTGATCCGGAACGAAATAATATGGTGGAAGCCATTCATGTTTAGATAGTGGTTTGGCACAGAGTTGTCTGTGCCTGGTTCAAGGCTTGGTAGAAGCACGAAGCTGTTCGCCAAATAAATTATGGCGGCGAAACCCACAGCCTAGCCTTGCCCCATCAAGGCCAATTACAATTATTTAACTTTTTAAGTATACTTAATTTAAGATAGCCTGAACAGGCTCTATTTCAGAGCATGTTCAGGGCATTGACAATTTTTTTCAAATCGTCATACTTCGCCAGTTTTTTGTATTATTATAATTAACAGGGACGGCTAAAATCATGCGCACAAGCTGCCAGAGAGCATCCTGAAACAACTCAAAAAACGAAGGTGGCCTCTAAAAAAACAGGGGGCGCCCGGATAGCAAGATATGGGGGAAATTCGCAACGCCGCATATAGTAATACGTACAAACAAGAAATTCTTCAATGTAGCATAGCCAGCCACTTGATTACCGTTAGCCAATGACTTACGTTGGTGCAGTTTGCCAGCCCGGTCAATTGGCTACACGGAGCGTCTTAGTAATTTAATTTAAGGGAATTAGAGTTCTCTGCCGCGCTCCAGAAAACGCGCAAGGAAGAACACCACGGTTCTTCCACGCTTGCTTAAAACAGCACAGCTTTGAAGCTGACTGTCCAAAGCCGGCAGCTTTAATCTTGCAATTGATAATATAAGGAAGAAAGCATGGGAATGCTGATCAGATGGTGCGTTGCGTGCATATTGCCCCTCTTGCTGGGGTTTGCCGGGACGGCTTTGGCTTTCGAGGATGACGAAGCCTGCCTGATGTGCCACAAATACCCGAAAATGGGACGTGTTACCGAAGAAGGCGTACAAAAATCCTACTATGTGATACCGGAAGTTTTCTCAAAGACCGTACACCGCAATGTACCCTGTCGCGACTGCCATACTTATATTACAGAATTGCCTCACAAACCGGTCAAGGAGGGAGTAACCTGCAATGCGGAGTGCCATTCGATCAAGAACCCCGCCACCGGCAAACCGTTCACCCACAAACCCATCTACGATGAGTACAAGAAAAGCGTCCATGGGCGCGAGAAAACCGCCGCCGGCAATGATGCCGACAAACCCTACTGCATCGACTGCCATACCAACCCGCTCTACAACGCCACGGAAGAAGCCCCACCCAAGAAAATCGTGGATCGCTGCGTCGTATGTCACGAAGATCGCAAATTTGCGGAGAAGTGGTATAACCACACCAGCCGTCGTATCCGTGAAGTCAAGCGCTCCCCGCAGGAAATTGTCGCATTGTGCACTCGCTGCCACTCCGACAAGCAGATGCTGGAACGCCACCAGCGGACAGCCAAGGAAGAAGGGCGTACGTTGGGGCGGAAATTTCTGATCGCCGGTGAATCCTATGATGAAAGCTTTCACGGCAAAGTGGTCAAGTACGGCAACACCAAAGCGGCCAATTGCCTGGATTGTCACGCCAACACCGTAAACTATTATCTCAGCGTGCACCAGTTGATACCTTCCCGCGACCCGCTCTCGCCGGTGAGTCCGCAAAACCGGGTGCAAACATGCAAGCAGTGCCACTTGATGGCGGACCAGAACTATGCCGCGCTCGACCCTCATCCCTCCAGCAAGAAGGAAGACAACCTCTTCAAGCATTATGCAGACATGATCTATGGCATCGTCGGCGATAGCGTGCTGGCGTTACTGGTAGGGATGGCCTGGTTCGAAACCTGGGGGCGCTGGCGTGACGGGGCAAGCTGGAGGTTCCGCAATGGATCATCATGGTGGCGGCGCACCCGGCGCAAGAGCAATCGCATTTCCCCGTAAAACTGCCGGAAGCAGGCCGGGCTGAAGCCCGCCCTGCCGGCTCCACGGGGTTACCGGGTAATACTGAATCTATCTAGAGATTTGACGCATAAGGACACGCTGAACATGAAATTATCACAACAAGCCCGCGATGTACTGGACACCGCAAAGCGCCACAACAGAGTCACTCCGGAGGAGGATCGCGACATCGAGGAGATAGTGGCGCTGTTGCCTGACGATCATGCGATGCTGTACAAAAATGTGGATTCGAATCCGATTGGCGATTTTTATCGTTACTCCATCCACATCCGCATCCAGCATATGCTGATTTTCAGCACCTTCCTGCTGCTGGCCTTTACCGGTTTGCCGATTCACTACAACACCGCCTTCTGGGCGCTACCCTTTAACAACTTGCTGGGCGGTCTGGATGTGACTCGCGTTATTCACCGTACGCTGGCCGTGACGATGATTTTCGCGATGATTTATCACTTCCTCACGATCGGCCTCGGCACACTGTTCAAGGTACGCGCCAAAGTCTTCGAATTTGGACGCACCGTCCTGCCGAGCATGAAGGATGCCCGTGATATCAAGCAAGACATGCTGTTTTTCGCGGGCAAGTGCGACGCGCGCCCCGAGATGGACAAATTCATGTACAAACAGAAAATTCACTATTTCGCTGCCGGTTTCGGCAACACGGTGATGGTGGTCTCCGGCTCAAGTTTTCTTTTTCCGGACTTCTGGGCCAGCGTCCTGCCTATACAGATGGCATCCCACTTTCAGGAAATGATGCGCCTGTCCCATCCGCATGAAGCCTTGCTCGCGCTGCTGGTCGTCGCGTTCTGGCACTGGTACAACGTCCATCTGGCGCCGGGACGTTTTCCGATGCAATGGACATTCCTGACCGGCAAAATCACGCGCGAACATCAGATCGAAGAGCATTTCCTCGAATATCTGCGCTGCATCGTGACCATGCCGGAGGAGCGCAGCTATCTCAGGAAGCTGATCGAGGACAAAAAAATCTGGGGGGCTTCGTCTCAATGACCAAATATTTTGTAAAAACCACTTTGAATTACCTTTGCTGTCTTATTTGACTCAAAACGATTTCCGTGAGAGCCGAGCTTAAACCCTGGCAAAAAGCACTGGCCTACGGTTCGCTGTTTATTGTGCTGGTGTGTACCGCTTTCGGGCTGTGCGCAATCTGGCTGATATTAACCCAGGGCTGATGATAACTTTAAGGAATGACCATGCAACAAACCGTTGAAATCGGAAGCATCTTTATCTCGCTGGCAGTGGTAACGGCTATCCTCTTCGGCATTGCGGTGCTGATCATTGTTGACCATAAAGCGCGCATCCCGGGCGCAACACGGCGCGACATTTTCAGTATTTCCGGCCACCGCTTCAGCCATCCGATCTGGGCATGGATGGTGTCCTGCCTGCTATGGATCATCATTATCGTATTGCTGCTGGCTTCCATCTATTCGATGATGAGCCACGGGAAAGAAAGCGGGCCTCCCAAAACACTGGAAAAACTGGACATCGAACGACAAAAGGAAAGAATCAAACACTTCCACAATGTACCCAAAGTGGATCCGCTGGCCTTGGGGAAAAAGCCGATTTGCATGACCTGCCACGGCGAATACCCGCATGCGAAAAAACCGATGATCCGCACGCTGCTCAACATGCACACGATGTTCATCGCCTGCATGACCTGCCACACCGATGACCGCAAGATTCCGGAAAATCAGCTTACCCTGCGCTGGTTTAATTATTCAGGAATCAAGGCCAATGGTAAGCCATTCGGAACAGATTATGATCAGAAAACCGGCCTTCTGATCGCAACGGACGATTATTATTCCAAGATTACGCCCTTTACCAAACTCAACGGGCAGGACACACTGCTGGAAATCACCGAGGATGCGCCGGAGGCACAGGAATTCCTGAAGCTGCGCAACCAGCTTTCCAACCAGGATATGGCCGCAATGAAGAAGTCTTTCCACAGTCTGGTGAATCCGCTCGGACGTTTCTGCACACGTTGCCACGCCAGTGAGCAAGAAAGCCTGCTGCCGTTCCGCGAGCTAGGCTTCTCCGACAAACGCATCGGCGCGCTGACCAATGTGAACATCGTCGGCATCGTCCAGAAATACAAGGAATTCTACCTCCCGCAAATTTTCCTCGACGAATCCAACAGCGAGCATAAAGGAGCGCTGTTCGGCCTGACTGAAAAAGTGCAACAACAGGCTTCCGATGAAATGAAGAACGACCCACGTGCCTGGTGGCGCAAAAACTTCGATGCGCAACCCAAGGCGCCGTAACATGAGCTGTAATCCGGCAATGATCGCGAAATATGCAAACTGCTTACACCGGGCGGTATCGCCTTTGATGCGTCGGATCATTTGTTTGTGGCGGCAGACAAAATTTCCGTATTCAGTTTGAGGTGTTCAGAATGCCGGATTGCCTGACAGTGCGTTGCGGTCGCAGGTCGATACTGCAACTGGCGCTGACGCTGATGCTCCTGTTTACCTTTGCGCGCGGCGCAGAGGCAGCGCGCGATATTTCGGCGCAGCGCGAATGCGCCAACTGCCACGTCATGTGGCTGGCCGAATTCTCCCAGAAGGACGTGGCGACGCTGATCGACTACAACCCCAGACCGGCGGAACCGAGCGGCAGGCAAGACATCGTGAGCTCCGAGCGCATGTGCTTTACCTGCCACGATGGTTTTGTGCTGGATTCCCGTTTTGCGTGGATAAATCGCCATAATTTTCACCCCATCGGCGTCAAGCCGTCGTCGAAAGTGACTCTCCCGACTTTCGAAGGCAGGCGGATGTTTCCGCTCAACGACGATGGCAAGGTGTATTGCGGCACCTGCCATAGCGCGCATGGAGTGGAATGGGGTGCGGAAAAACTGTACAAGGTGTTTCTCCGCATGAAAAACATCGAATCCGCCATGTGCATGGCCTGCCACCTGGAGCGCGGCACCGGCCCGCAAGAGGGCAACCATCCGGTGCAAGTAAAATTGAAGGAAATCCCGCCCGAACTTGTGGAGGCCGGCGCCTATTTCGGCAAAACCGGCAACACGATCTGCCAATCCTGCCACCGCGTCCACGGCGCCCCTGAGAAGAGGCTGCTAATGGTAAAAAACAGCAATTCCGAACTATGCGGCACCTGCCACCATGACCGTTACGCGCGCACCCCCGCCGAGGCAGGGAGCAAAGGAACCCACCCGGTGAACATCAAACCGGACAAGGTGAAAATTCCGCAGGAAATATTCGAAACGAATGCGAAGCTGGGAGAGGGCGGCACCGTGATATGCCAGACTTGCCACACACCGCATTTCGCTGCGGCAGGACCCAAGCTGCTGATCACGGGCAACCCGGATTCGGGACTGTGCAAGGCCTGCCATGCCGATCAAAGGAAGGTAGCGAACAGCAAACACAACATGAAACTGGTCGACGAGACCGACAAAAACCTGCGCGGACAGGAAGTGGGCAAGACCGGGGTATGCAGCGCCTGCCATGTGCCGCATAACGGGCAAGGGCCGAAAATGTGGGCGCGTCCAGTGACGCATGGCGACGATCCGGTAGCGGATCTGTGCCTGTCCTGCCACAAAGAGGGCGGGTTGGCCAAGGACAAACAAGTCGGCCAGCATAGCCACCCGGTAGGGCGCGACATGTCGCGGCTGGAAGTGCCGGTAGACTTGCCAGGGTATACGAAGGAAGGAGTGAAATCAGTGGGGGACCGCAAGGGGCGAGTCACCTGCCCCAGTTGCCATGATGCCCACCAGTGGGATTCAAAAGATCCAGAAAAAACCTCGAAACCGGGCGATCCCAGCGACGGAAGCAACAAATTCCTGCGCAAACCCTACGGTACGGACGCAAAGCTGTGTTTGACTTGCCACAAAAACAAACTGGGCATCATCAACACCAAGCACGATCTGGCGATCATGGCGCCGGAGGAACGCAATATCAAGGGGCAATCGCCTGCCGAGACCGGCGTGTGCGCCAGTTGCCACTTCCCCCACAATGGCAAGGGGCCACGCATGTGGGCACGTGAGCCGCTGGCTGGCGTCGAGGGAGCTTCCTCTACCTGTCTGAGCTGCCATAACCCCAAGGGCGTGGCGAAAAACAAGGCTATCGGCGCCAACAACCATCCGCTGGATGCGCCTATCGCCAACATCGGCATTACAGCGAAGAATGGGCAGTGGTCGATGCCGCCAGAAAGCATCGCACAGCCGGGCAAAGTGCTGCCGCTTTACGACAAAAATGGCGTACCCGTGACTGATGGCGGCAATGTGTTGTGCGGAACCTGCCACGACCCGCACAACTGGTCGCCTTTATCCAGGGGAAGCCCCTCGGGAGATCCGCGCCATGAGAAAGGCACCGGAGACACCAAGTTCCTGCGCCTGCCAAACGACAACAAGGGCACGCTGTGCGCCAACTGCCACATCGACAAGGGACCGATCGCGTTGTCCAAACATAACCTCGCCATCTCGGCGCCGGACGCAAAGAACTCCAAGGGCAAAACGGCGGCAGAAACCGGCGTGTGCGGCGCCTGCCACCTGCCGCATAATGGTAGCGGCGCAAAGATGTGGGCGCGCAACACCGGAGCTGGGCAGGATGGCATCGAAGTGCTGTGCACCGAATGCCACCGCGATGGCGGCTTGGCCGCGAAAAAACAGACCGGCGCCAACAGCCACCCATTGCGCGTCGATCTGAAAAATGTCGGCGGCAAAACCACGCTGCCGCTTTACACCGCCGAAGGCAAAAAAGACCCGGTCAACGGCAAAGTCGCCTGCGCCACCTGCCACAACCTGCACCAGTGGGATTCGGCAAATCCGACCAACAAAGACGGGGCGAAGGCAGACGCGGTAAGCGATGCCAGCAACAAATTCCTGCGCCTGCCAGCTTGGCCAACACCGCAACTCTGCGGCAATTGCCACCAAAACAAGCAACAGGTGAAAAATACCGAGCACGACATGTCCGTCACCGCGCCGGATGCAACCAACATTCGCGGCCAGAAAGTCCAGGATTCCGGTGTGTGCGGCCAGTGCCATACGGTGCATAACGCGGCGGCCAAGCAGGGACTGTGGGCACGCGCGCTGGGCGAAGGGCAGGATGGCGCAGAACGCCTGTGCCGTTCCTGCCATGCCGCTGGCAAAGTTGCCGCTGCCAAGGTACCGTTCAAAGCCACCCACCCCGCCAGTGTGAACGTAATTTCCGTCATTGGCGCACATCGCGAGGGCGGCGGGTATTACCCTGTTTTCACCCCTGATGGACAACGCGCCAATTCCGGCGTCATTTCGTGTCCAACCTGCCATAACCCCCATCAGTGGGATCCGCTCAAGGCCGAGGAAGGTCCTGGCCGGAACACCGAGGGCGATGCGCGCAACAGCTTCCTGAGAAATATCAGCGATGCCTCGCTGTGCACCAATTGCCACGGGCTGGATGCGTTATTCCGCTACAAGTATTTTCATGGCGAAACTTCGCGCAAGAAACACATGCTGTCCAGATAGCATTGTAGTGACCGGCTTCGCCCGCACCACTCACGCTGCGCATGGCGTCAGACGAATTTGCCCGGATCATGGCAACTGGAAAGGCCATATTTCAGCTTGGCATGTCGGGTTAGCTTTGCATAGCCATTTTGCCAAGTCACCAAATACCGGTAAGGTGAGGAAGTGCAGCCTACACCAGGTAAATGAACACCCCGAATCCGATTTTAACGCCGCAATGCGCCCTTTAGTGCTTTGCGGCACAATAGATTAAGATTCACTTTACCGTCTTCTCCCGTGGTAGCAACGGGCCGAATTTGATGTCGAGAATCCGGCTATCGTTATCTCCAGTGCTCTCCTCCAACACGCCACCCGTGCTCTTTCCCAAATACGGCTCCGCTGCCGCAACCAGATAGAGCATCACCATACGCAGATCAGGGCTCATCCCGGTGCTCCTTACTGTCGTTTTCCACAACTGTGGCTGAAGCTTTTTCGCCTCGTATCCCGAAATGATAAGGTTACGCGTGAAAACGGTCTGGTTGACAGACTGGACGCTCCAACCGATCATGTAACTGTAAGCGGAAATCTGCTGTGGATCTCCGATACCATAGGCAATCCGAATGAGCAGCTCGGCATCCTCCGGCTTCTCAACCCGGGTGGCGCCGTGCTTGCGTAGGGCATTCTCAACATACTGCGCCACCAGCCTGAACTCCAGATCCGCCTCTTCTACTACCGGCATTCCCGACGCGATAACAAAAGTCTTCCCCTTCAAATCAAGGTTGGGGGCCGCGATCGAATCGATTTGCACTTCAATGTTACCGCCCGGACTTGCATCATGAAAATCCTGCCACCGCGGATCTGAATCGCGCGTAGCACACCCGGTGGCCAGCAAAACAAACGCCGCCAAACCCGCAAGCACAAAAAGCTTCTTCATCTTTTATTTCCCCTTTTATGGCATACCGTTAAAACCAAGCGCTCGAATCACGGGTTTCCATTTTTATAATGACTCTATCTCAGTACCAGAAGACATGGCAATTATTCACATGGCAGATTCGTCCGGGCATATCTTGATGGCGCTGATCCGGCGGTTAACAGGCATCCAACCCTTTGACGTACCAGCCATGCAAGCTGTTAACGTCTCTGTATAATTAACCTCGGTTTTCATAATGTACTATCGTACGCAACACTTGGCAAACATCTTGAATTGCATGGCCAAACATCGAATATGCCAATTAACTGAAGCATAACTACCCCGATCTCAGCTCCTTGCTCGGCTACCCCGCCGCTTTCCTGACCACCGTCGCGTTTGTACCGCAGGCATGGCAATCCTGGCGTACTGCGACCTGTCCGGTATTTCGCTGCCGATGTATGCGCTGTTCACGCTGGGTGTGGCGCTGTGGCTGAGCTACGGACTGGCGATGGCCAGCGCCCCCATCGTCGCGGCAAATGCGGTGACGCTGGTGTTGCGGTTGAAGATACTGGAGATGCGGCGCTAGCGCTACGCGCTGCACATCGCAGAAGTGGCGCGAGAGATCAGGCTGTCAAGCGTATCGCGGGGTTGAAGCTGGCTGATTCCCACCGAGAGCGTGATCGGAGGCAGCGCATCCCCACTGGGAGTAGCGATGGTCGTCTGGCTGATTTCAGCCAGCAAACGGCCAGTTACTATATTAGCGTTCTCTTGTTCTGTCTGAGGCAGCAAGATGGCAAACAAGTCTTCGCTGATATGTGTCGCCACATCATTCGGACGCAGGCAACGCAGCATGGTCTGGGCGATAGTACGTTGCGCCTCGTCGCTACCGAGGCTGCCAAAATAGGCAGCGAACTGTTTTAAATTCTCAGCTTTCAGCAGAATAAAAGCACACTGCTGATTGTTCCTGATATGACGCTGGGTCAGGCGTACAATATTTTCCGACAACCAGCGGCGGTTGTAGACGCCAGTGATGGCGTCAACGTAATTCAGCGGCTGATAGCCATGCATAGACTCCATGTTTTCCGCCAGAACGCGGTTGCTGGAACGCACACGGTTGGCCAGAATGTTCAGCATGTTGTGTGACGCCTGCAGAGATTCGTTCAGAATCGCCCATACCTCTGCATGAGGGATGGACAACAACTCGCAACCGGTGGCGGCGATGATATATGAGGAAGCGCAATCATCGTCGAACATCGACATTTCACCCACGCATTCGCCTGCACCGAGCAGCGCGAGCGGGTTAGTGTCATACACGGTAACCTGCACGCGCAGCCTGCCGGACAATATGATGTAGATGCGGTCGTTCTGCTGCCCTGGGGTCATCAGGGTTTGTTCCGGCGCAAGCATGACTCTTGTGGCCTTCATGAGAAGTGAGGCCAGCATGCTGCTCTTCACTTTTCTAAACAGCGGCGACCCTT
Organism: Gallionellaceae bacterium; assembly: GCA_019753125.1. GTDB lineage: Bacteria > Pseudomonadota > Gammaproteobacteria > Burkholderiales > Gallionellaceae > Gallionella. The sequence continues at coordinate 16,497 of JAIELH010000018.1, forward strand.
GCAATAGGCTGATGATTTCGGTTGAATTCATATTGCTTCTCCTGATCCCGGCGGTTATTCGGTGCAGCTGATCTGCATGGCCGCTGGCGTGCGATTTCTACTGGATCAAACCCTACCCCACCCACTTCCGCGCATTCTGAAACATCCGCAACCATGCGCCATTCTCCTGCCAGCTACGCGGATACCAGGAATTCTGCACGGCGCGGAACGCGCGCTCGGGGTGCGGCATCATGATGCTGAAGCGTCCGTCCGGCGTGGTCAGGCCGGTGATACCTTGCGGCGAGCCGTTCGGGTTCAGCGGGTAGATTTCGGTGGGTTTGCCGGTGTTGTCCACATAGCGCAGCGTGACCAGCTCCTGCACAGCCTTGAGTTTTTTCGCATTGCCAAAGCTAGCGTAGCCTTCACCATGTGCGACGACGATCGGCATGCGGCTGCCCGCCATGCCGTCGAACAGGATCGACGGCGATGGCTGCACCTCGACCATCACGAAGCGCGCCTCGAATTGCTCGGACTGGTTGCGCGCGAAGTGCGCCCAGTTCTCTGCGCCCGGAATGATCTCGTGCAGGTTGCTCATCATCTGGCAGCCGTTGCACACGCCCAACGCAAACGTGTCGCTGCGCTGGAAGAACGCCTCGAACTCGTCGCGCGCCCTCGGATTGAACAGGATCGACTTGGCCCAGCCTTCGCCGGCGCCGAGCACGTCGCCATAAGAGAATCCGCCGCAGGCGGCCACGCCCTTGAAATCGGCCAGTTTGACGCGCCCGCCGATGATGTCGCTCATGTGCACGTCGACCGCCGCAAATCCGGCGCGGTCGAATGCGGCGGCCATTTCGACCTGGCCGTTGACGCCTTGTTCGCGCAGGATCGCTATCTTGGGGCGCTTCAAGGCCAGCATCGCTCCTTCGACAACCTCGGCGCGAACTGCAGGCGGATGTTCATCCGGATCATAAGTCAGCTTCACGTGCAAGCCCGGATCGGCGACATCGAGGATGCGATCGAATTCCTGTTGCGCGCAGGCCGGATTGTCGCGCAGTTTCTGCATCTGATACGTCGTCTCCGACCAGATGCGTTGCAGGTTTACGCCGCTCTCGCTGAACAGCTTTTCGCTGCCGCGCGAAATTTCGATCATGCCTGTCTGGTTCAGCGTGGCGATCTTTTGCACGCTCTTCAGTCCGGCGTCGTGCGCCAGTTGCAGGATATGCGACACGTCGCGCTTGCGCACCTGAATCACCGCGCCGAGCTCCTCGTTGAACAAGGCGCGCAGCGTGTCGCCGTGCAGTTCGTCGAGCTTGATGTCCAGGCCGGCATGCGAAGCGAATGCCATCTCGCACAGTGCAACGAAAGCCCCGCCGTCGGAGCGGTCGTGATAGGCCAGCAGTTTGCCTTTGTCATTCAGGCGCTGTATCAATTCGAAGAATGATTTCAGCACCTGCGCATCGTCCACGTCCGGCGCGACGTCGCCGACCTGTTTGTACACTTGCGCCAGCGCCGAGCCGCCCATGCGGTTCTTGCCCTGCCCCAGGTCGATCAGCAACAGCGCAGTATCCAGATAGACGGAAAGTTGCGGCGTCAGCGTGCGGCGCGCATCGGAACACGGCGCGAAAGCCGACACGATCAGCGACAGCGGGGCGGTGACAGCCTTGTCCTGCTTGCCCTCTTTCCAGGTAGTCTTCATGCTCATCGAATCCTTGCCGACCGGGATGCCGATGCCGAGTTGCGGGCACAGCTCCATGCCGACCGCGCGCACGGTGTCGAACAGCGCGGCGTCCTCGCCGTGATGCCCGGCTGCCGCCATCCAGTTCGCCGATAGTTTGATGTCACCGATTTTCTCGATGCGCGCCGCGGCGATGTTGGTCAGCGCCTCGCCAACCGCCATACGCCCGGAAGCGGGCGCGTTGATCAGCGCCAGCGGGGTGCGCTCACCGAGCGCAAAGGCTTCGCCACAATTGGTGTTGAAGCCCATCAGCGTAACGGCCACGTCGGCCACCGGCACCTGCCACGGGCCGACCATCTGGTCGCGCGCGGTCATGCCGCCGACGGTGCGATCGCCGATGCTGACCAGAAAGGTCTTGTTCGCCACCGCAGGCAGGCGCAGCACACGTTCAATTGCTTCGCGCAACTCGATTGCGCTGCTATCGAACGAAGTCAGGCGCGGCGTCTCGCGCACCGCGTTGCGTATCATCTTCGGCGGCTTGCCGAGCAGCACCGGCAGCGGCATGTCCACCGGGGCGTTGTCGAATTTGCTGTCATGCACGGTGATCTGGTCGTCGGCGGTCGCGATGCCGACCACGGCGAACGGGCAACGTTCGCGTTCGCAGAAGGCGCGGAATTCTTCGAGGCGTTCCGGCGCGATCGCCAGCACGTAACGTTCCTGCGATTCGTTGCACCAGATCTGTTTCGGCGACATGCCGGTTTCGTCGAGCGGAATGGCGCGCAGCTCGAAGCGCGCGCCCTTGCCGCCGCCATGCACCAGTTCCGGCAGCGCGTTCGACATGCCGCCCGCGCCGACGTCGTGGATCGACAGGATCGGGTTGTTCTCGCCCAGTTGCCAGCAGCGGTCGATCACCTCCTGCGCGCGGCGCTGCATCTCGGGGTTGCCGCGCTGCACCGAATCGAAATCGAGATTCTCGGCGTTTGCGCCGGTATCCATGCTCGACGCCGCACCGCCGCCCAGCCCGATCAGCATGCCTGGCCCGCCCAGATGCACGACCAGCGCACCGGCAGGCAGCTCATGTTTGTGCGTGTGAATCGCCTTGATGTTGCCGACGCCGCCTGCCAGCATGATCGGCTTGTGGTAGCCGCGCATCTCGCCGCTGACCTGCTCCTCGAAGGTGCGGAAATATCCGGCCAGGTTCGGGCGGCCGAATTCGTTGTTGAACGCCGCCGCGCCGACCGGGCCGTCGAGCATGATTTGCAGCGGGGTGACGATGCGGGAGGGTTTGCCGTAAGTCTGGGAAGGGTTAGGAGAGAAGGGGGAAGGGGGAAGGGGGAAGGGGGAAACCACCGCACCGTTATTGATTTTACCCTTGAGCGCCAAAGGCGCGATCCCTTCTCCCTTCAACCCTTCTCCTTTTTCATATCTCTCCCAAGGCTGCACAAACCCCGGGATATTCAGGTTGGACACCGAGAAGCCGCACAGCCCAGCCTTGGGCTTGGAGCCGGTGCCGGTTGCGCCTTCGTCGCGGATCTCGCCGCCGCTGCCGGTCGCCGCACCGGCGAACGGTGCGATCGCGGTCGGGTGGTTGTGCGTCTCGACCTTCATCAGGATATGGGTCAGTTCTTCGCTGAACGCATAGCCGCCGTCGGCGCGCGGATAGAAGCGCTCGATGCGCGCGCCCTCGATCACCGAGGAATTGTCCGAATAGGCCACCACGGTGCCCTGCGGATTGGTCTTGTGGGTGTTGCGGATCATGCCGAACAGCGACATGTCCTGCGCCACTCCGTCGATCACCCAGTCGGCGTTGAATATCTTGTGGCGGCAGTGCTCGGAATTCGCCTGCGCGAACATCATCAGTTCGACATCGGTCGGGTTGCGCTTGAGCTTCTGGAAGTTCTCGACCAGGTAGTCGATCTCGTCCGCCGACAGCGCCAGCCCCATCTCGCGGTTCGCGCTTTCCAGCGCATCGCGCCCGCCTTTCAGCACGTCCACGGTTTCCAGCGGTTGCGGCTCGCCGTGCCGGAAAATTTTCTCCGCCGCATCATCAATATTGGTCAGCACGGTCTCGGTCATCCGGTCGTGCAGCAGCGGCAGTGCCGCCGCCTGTTCGGCCTTGCTCAACGGTTTGCCGTCTCTGGTGGAAAGGTAATACACGACGCCGCGCTCGATGCGCGCAACCGCCGATAAGCCGCAATGCTGCGCGATATCGGTGGCCTTGGTGGACCACGGCGAGATCGTGCCGAGGCGCGGCACCACCAGCAAGCGCCGGTATTGCGCCGCGTCCGCAAGCTCGCCCGCCGCCTTGCCCAGGCCCAGTACCTTATCCAACAACCCGGCCTGCGCCTTGTTCAATACCGCGCCGTGCAGCGCGCTGAAATACCAGTGGCGCGTATCGGCAATAACAATGCCGGGTGCAGCAGCGTTCAGCGCGGCGCGCAATTTTTCCAGACGAAAAGCGGATAATGCGGGGGTACCGACAGAAACTTGATACATGGCATAGACCGTAAAATTAAATTCTGGGCAGGATTATACTATGAGCCTCCTCCACAGCACTTGGCCGAAAATGAGCAAACGCATTCCCACCCTCACCAAAAAACAAGTTTCCGGCCTGTTGCCGCCGAAACGCCCGCACGACAGCCACAAGGGATTGTTCGGCGCGGTCGCGGTGATCGGCGGCGCATCCGGCATGGTCGGCGCTCCGCTGCTGGCGGCCCGTGCCGCGCTCAAACTGGGCGCGGGCTGTGTGCATGTCTGCCTGCTGGCGGGAAATGCGCCATCCGTCGATCTGCTGCAACCGGAGCTGATGCTGCATCACGCTACCGACGCGCTACGGCTGCCCGGAGTGAACGTGCTGGCAGTTGGCTGCGGCATCGGGCACGGCATAACCGCGCAGAAACTGCTGCATGACGCATTGAGCAGCAGCGCCGCGCTGGTGCTGGATGCCGACGCGCTGAATATCCTCGCGCAACGCCCCGACCTGCGTACGCTGTTGCTGGCGCGTACCAGCGCGACTGTGCTCACCCCACATCCCGGCGAAGCCGCGCGCCTGCTGGGCTGCAAAACCAGCGAAGTGCAGGCAGACCGTGTCGCTGCGGTGCGGCAATTGGCGCAGAAATTCAGATGCAGCATGGTACTGAAAGGCGCAGACAGCCTGTGTGCCACGCATGACGGCAGACTGTTCGTGAACAAGACCGGCAACCCCGGCATGAGCAGCGCGGGAATGGGCGATGTGCTCACCGGCATGATCGCCGCGCTGATCGCGCAGGGGCTGGATGCGGACGATGCGCTGCTACTGGCGGTGCATCTGCACGGCGCGGCGGGCGATGCGCTGGCGCAAC
>JAIELH010000025.1 GCA_019753125.1 Gallionellaceae bacterium
TTCGCCACTCGCCACCAGGGTTGCCCCCGTGCTGCCGTTCGACTTGCATGTGTAAAGCATGCCGCCAGCGTTCAATCTGAGCCAGGATCAAACTCTTCAGTTCAATGCCTGTTTTGGTTCATCTCTGAACCGGTCTTACTCAAAGTGAATCATTGACATGATTCTTTTCGACTTTGCGTAAGTACTACTTATTTTTAAAGTCGTTCCCGCATCCCAAAGAACACGGAAACTTCCCAAAAACCAAGCACCTACACTCGTCGGTTGTTCGTTTGCTTTTTAAAGATCGGGCTGACCGGATAAACTGCCGGGCAGCGAAGAGGTGCGCATTATAGGGACAGAAAATTTCCCGTCAACACTTTTCTGAAATATTTCTGTAAAAGCCTGCGCAAAGCCCGCCCTGGCACAAAATTAACTACAATTCCGCCTCACTAGAGAATCTGAAAATGTCGCCGATTACACTTGGAATTGAATCCTCCTGCGATGAGACCGGTATCGCGCTTTATCAGATGGGGCGCGGGCTGTTGGCGCACGCCTTGCATACCCAGGTCGCCATGCACAGCGAATACGGCGGCGTCGTGCCGGAGCTTGCCTCGCGCGATCATGTCCGGCGCATCACCCCGCTGCTGCGCCAGGTCATGCATGAAGCCGATGTGCCTCTCGATCAAATCAGTGCGATCGCCTATACCCAGGGGCCTGGCCTAGGGGGTGCATTGTTGGTCGGGGCCAGCGTCGCGAGCGCGCTGGCTTACGCGCTCGACATTCCCGTCATCGGCATCCACCACCTGGAAGGGCACCTGCTCTCCCCCTTGTTGTCCGACCCCGCGCCGGAATTTCCCTTTGTCGCCCTGCTGGTTTCCGGCGGACATACGCAATTGATGCGCGTGGACGGCATAGGGCAATATACCTTGCTCGGCGAGACATTGGACGACGCGGCAGGAGAAGCCTTTGACAAGAGCGCGCAACTGCTGGGTTTGGGCTATCCGGGCGGACCCGCATTGGCAAAGCTCGCCGCATCAGGCCGTAGCGGGCAATTCAAGCTGCCGCGCCCGATGCTGCATAGCGGCGACCTGGATTTCAGCTTCAGCGGTTTAAAAACGGCAGTGCTGACACTGGTGAAACAAAGCAGCAACGATGAACAAACGCGGGCCGATATTGCCTGCGCCGTACAGGAAGCCATCGTCGACGTGCTGGCAAGCAAGGCGCGCGCAGCACTGGCACAGACCGGCTTGAATCAATTGGTGGTGGCAGGTGGAGTAGGCGCAAACCAGCTATTGCGCAGCCGCCTGACCGACGACATCGGCAAGCGCGGCGGCACGGTGTTTTATCCCGACCTGCAATTCTGCACCGACAATGGTGCGATGATCGCCTTCGCCGGAGCATTGCGACTCGCACAACAACAAGGAAAAAAAGAATATCGCTTTGACGTGAAGCCGCGCTGGAATCTGGCAGAAATCACGGAGTAACTCCGCCACGCATAGGCGGCAAAAGCCTTGCCTTAACTCGCTTTCGACCCGCCGATCTTCGATTCTTTCCCTGCCAGCAGATTCCGGATGTTGCTCTTGTGCCGCCAGACCAGCAGCATCGACATGACGATTGATGCCAGCACCCACTCACGCGGCAAGCCCAGTAACATCGCGTAGATCGGCACCCCCACGGCAGCGGCCAGTGCTGCCAATGACGACAAACGGAATGCCAGCGCCATCAACAACCAGGTCGCCAGCGCCGCCAATCCCAGCCAGACATTCAAGGCCAGCAACACCCCCAACGCCGTCGCCACCCCTTTGCCGCCCCTGAAGCGCAGGAACACCGGGAACAAGTGCCCGAGGAACACCGCCAGTGCAATCAGCGCAATCTGCACATCTGGCAACGCAAACTGAAGCGCCAGGAATACTGCCAGCCAGCCTTTTGCCGCGTCGCCAAACAACGTCAATACCGCCGCCGCTTTCTTGCCGCTGCGCAACACGTTGGTTGCGCCAGGGTTGCCGGAACCATAGGTGCGCGGGTCGGGCAACGCAAACAACCTGCTGGTTACCACCGCGAAAGAAATCGAACCCAACAGATAGGCCGCGATGACAAAAATTATGGGCAACATCGAGAATGCCTTAGAATTGAACAGGCGCGGATTTTACGCGAAACCTTACTTGGCAACCAATCAGTAAAACATGGACATCATCTTTCTGCGCGAACTCAAAGTCACCACGCTGATCGGTATCTACGAGCGCGAAAAGCTCGTGCCGCAAACCTTGCAACTCGACCTCGATATCGCCCTGCCCAACAACCGCGCCTGCGAAACCGATGATATCAACGACGCGTTGGATTATGCCCAGGTCGCGCAACATATCCAGACCGTATTGAGCGATGGGCATTTTTCGCTGCTGGAAACACTGGCCGAACACATCGCGCAAATCATCCTCAAGGATTTCAATGCACCGTGGGTCAAGGTCAGCGTCGCCAAGCTACAGGCGATCCGCAACTGCAAGATGGTGGGGATCAGTATTGAGCGGGGGCAGATTAAATAGCCGGGGAGGCGCGCATTACACCGCATCAACCATTTCAAAGCAGGCGGTTTATTTTCCTGATAATTTGCTCAGCAGCTTGTCGTGTATCCCACCGAAGCCGCCATTGCTCATCACCAGCACATGGTCGCCGGATTGTGCCAATGAGGCGATTTTTTCAATCAGCACGTTGAGATCGTCTGACACGAACGCCTTATCGCCGAGCGGAGCCAGCGCGCCGCGCGCATCCCAGCCGAGATTGCCGGCATAGCAGAACACCAGGTCGGCATCCTTCAGGCTGCCGGGCAGCGCATCCTTCATCACGCCCAGCTTCATCGTGTTGGAGCGCGGCTCCAGCACCGCGAGGATGCGCGCTTTGCCGACCTTGTGGCGCAATCCGCTCACCGTGGTGTCAATCGCGGTGGGGTGGTGGGCGAAGTCGTCATAAACGGTGATGCCGTTCACAGTACCGCGCACCTCCATGCGCCGCTTCACATTTTTGAATTCAGCCAATGCCGCCAGGCCTTGCGCGACCGGTACGCCGGCATGGCGTGCGGCGGCGAGCGCGGCGAGCGCATTCTGGCGATTGTGTTCGCCGAGCAGTTCCCAATGCAATGTACCCTGCTCTTGCCCGTGCAACGATACGCGGTTGTTGGTATCGATCTGCCAGCCATCGGTAACGCCGAAGCGTTCCACCGGAGTCCAGCAGCCGCGCTGCAACACCCGATCCAGCGCTTCCTCGCGACCATTGCTGACGATCAGGCCGTTGCCGGGAATGGTGCGCACCAGATGGTGGAACTGCGTTTCGATCGCGGCCAGATCGGCAAAGATGTCGGCGTGGTCGAACTCCAGATTGTTCAGGATCGCGGTGCGCGGATGGTAATGGACAAACTTGGAGCGCTTGTCGAAAAACGCGGTGTCGTACTCGTCCGCCTCGATAACGAAGAATGGCGAATCGGTCAGGCGCGCGGATATCCCGAAATTCTGCGGCACACCGCCAATCAGAAAACCCGGGTTCAATCCGGCATATTCCAGTATCCATGCCAACATCGCGCTGGTGGTGGTCTTGCCATGCGTGCCTGCGACACCCAGCACCCAGCGGTCGTGCAGGATGGTTTGCGCCAGCCATTGCGGGCCGGAGACATACGGCAGACTGCGGTTGAGAATTTCTTCCATCAGCGGATTGCCGCGTGCGACGACATTGCCGATCACGAACACATCCGGCTTGAGGTCGAGTTGCTCCACGGCAAAACCTTCGATCAGCTCGATGCCCTGTGCTTCCAGTTGCGTGCTCATCGGCGGATAGACGTTGGCGTCGCAACCGGTGACGCGATGGCCGGCCTGCTTCGCGAGCGCCGCGATGCCGCCCATGAAAGTGCCGCAGATTCCCAGAATATGGATATGCATAAAACCCTTAATTACTATGCGCGAAAAATAAAATACACCGCGGCCATCAGACAGACAGCGGCATACAGATAATCCATCTTGAGCGGCTGATGCATGTACCAGATCGAAAACGGCACAAACACCGACAGCGTAATGACTTCTTGCAGGATTTTTAACTGTGCGAGATTCATCGTGCCGTAGCCGATGCGGTTTGCCGGAACTTGCAACATGTACTCAAACAGCGCGATGCCCCAACTGATCAGCGCGGCAATATACCAGGGCGAGTGTCCGAGATTCTTGAGATGCCCGTACCACGCGAACGTCATAAACACGTTGGAGCCGACCAGCAACAACGTGGTCAGCAGCAACGGGTTGTTCGGCAGCATGTTCATCGGCAGGCTGTTACGGTTGCATTTCGGATGATGTGGCCGATGTGAAATCAGTGAACGGCGAGCAGTTCGACGTCAAACACCAGCGTTGCATTTGGCGGGATGACGCCACCCGCGCCGCGTGCGCCATAGCCCAGATTAGCCGGGATGACCAGCGTGCGTTGGCCGCCCACTTTCATGCCCTCCACACCTTGATCCCAGCCTTTGATTACCTGCCCCGCGCCAAGCGAGAAATCGAACGGCTGCCCGCGATCGCGCGAGCTGTCAAATTTCTTGCCGTGATGATCGGCGGCGGCTTCGTCGTACAGCCAGCCGGTGTAATGCACAGAAACATGTTTACCGGCGGTTGCCAGCGCACCTGCACCAAGTTTGGCGTCAATTTTACCCAACTCGTTTACATTGGTTTTCTCGATTTTGCTTGGGGCTTGTTCGGCATAGACCGTGGTTGAAAAAACACTGGCGGACAACAACAAAGCCAATGGGAAAAACAGGGTGCGTTTCATTATTATCGATACTCCTAAAGTTATAGCGGTTGCCAGTCACCGTTCATAATCGGCAAGGGCGTGATTTTAACCCGGATAGCCCATCGGGCGCAGGCCGGGCTGAAGCCGGAGTGCAGCAACTGGATTCCCGCCTTCGCGGGAATGACGAAACTGATGAACCATCCGTGTTTATTTGTCGTTCAGCAAACCCTGCATCGCGGCTACCGGCCTGACTTGCGGGAAATACACCTGTTTCAGGCTGGCGCCCAGATTCTGCGACCAGGCGATGCCATCGCTGCGCCCGAGTTGTTGCCAGTATTCGATGAGGGTTGCATCGTAAACGTCGATGGCCGCCGCATAACCGCTGGTATCGTAGCGTTCGTCGTGGCGGAAAGTTTTGATGTCCATGCGCGGCTTTTTCGGCGCATCGCCAGCGATGTGGCCGATGCACAGCCCGACCAGCGGGAAGGTGAGCGGCGGCAGTTGCAACAGCTCGATCATGTCTTGCGGGTTGCGCCGGATGCCGCCGATCGGGACGATGCCCAACCCCAGCGATTCGGCGGCTGTAATCAGCGTGCCGAGCACGATGCCCGCATCCACGGCAGCGACGCCGAAGCCTTCCATGCTCTCGTGAATGACCTGTGTCTGCCCTGCCTTGCGCACGCCGAGCTCAGTCTTGTGAAAATCGATGACGATGGTGATGAACACCGGCGCTTGCGCGACCCACGTCTGCCCGCCGGACAGCTCGGCAATTCTGGCGCGGCGTTCCGCATCGCGCACCACGACCAGCGAAATCTCCTGTGCGTTCATCGAGGTCGGAGCCTGATGCGCCGCAGCGATGATCTGGTCGAGCATCTCGTCGCTGACCGGATCGGCCTTGTAGCTGCGGATGCTGCGATGGGCTTGCTGGATGCGTAGTGTTTCGTTCATTGCCGTATCTCCTTAAAGATTGATATGCATGGCTTTCGCCACCACATCGCGCGACAGATGCGGTGCGAACAGTTCGATGAAGTCGTAAGTATAACCGCGCAGATATTCGTTCTTGCGTATCGCGATGCGCGTGGTGTTGGGTTTGAACAGGTGCTTGGCCGCGATCATGCGCAGGTGCCGGTCGCGCTCCGGGATGAAGGCGATTTCGGCGAGGATGCCGATGCCCAGCCCCAATTCCACATAAGTCTTGATCACGTCGGCATCGATCGCGGTCAGCGCGATGTTCGGCGTGATGCCGGCCTTTTCGAAGGCCTCGTTGATCTTGCCGCGCCCGCTGAATGCGAAGTCATAAGTGACGATCGGGTATTCCGCGATCTTCGCCAGCGTGACTTTTTTTTCTTCCAGCAGCGGGTGTTTGGGCGGCACGACCACACAGTGATGCCATTCATAGCAGGGCAGCGTAACCAGCCCGTCATACTGTGACAGCGCTTCGGTGGCGATCGCGACATCGGCTTCGCCGTGCAATACCTGCCCGGCAATCTGGGTCGGGTTGCCCTGATGCAGGCCGAGCTGCACTTTCGGATAACGCCTGACGAATCGCTTGACCACCGGCGGCAGGATGTAGCGTGCCTGGGTGTGGGTCGTGGCGATGGTCAGGTGACCGCTGTCCTGCGTGTGGAATTCTTGGCCGATCTGTTTGAGATTTTCCGCATCGTGCAACATGCGCTGGGCGATATCGAGGATCGCCTTGCCCGGCTCGGTGACCGCGACGACCCGTTTGCCGTTGCGCACGAAGATGTCGATGCCCAGCTCCTGCTCCAGTTGCTTGATCTGTTTGCTGATGTTGGGCTGCGAAGTGTAAAGGGTATCGGCGGCATCGGAAATTTTCAGACCGCGCCGCACGATCTCGTTGAAATAACGCAGTTGCTGCAAATTCATCACCATATTCCTATATAACCTATAGTTATAATATGTTAACAGAAAACCATTTAGAAATATAACCGAACATGATTAGAATGCGCGCCTACCGATTTTATGGATAGCTCGCAATGAATTGGATGTACACGTTGTCTGGCTTCGCAGTCGGACTGATCGTCGGCGTTACCGGGGTGGGCGGCGGTTCGCTGATGACGCCATTGCTGGTGCTGTTTTTCGGCGTATCGCCCGCCACGGCGGTCGGGACGGATCTGCTGTATGCCTCGCTGACCAAAACGCTGGGCGGCTGGGTGCACGGGCGGCGCGGCACGGTGGACTGGAAAGTGTTCGGCCTGCTCGCGATGGGCAGTTTGCCGGCGGCCGTGGTTACGATCATGCTGCTGAAGTATCTGGCGCTGGATGAAAAAACCCTGCGCAGCCTCGTGACGAATGTGCTGAGCGTGGCGCTGCTGCTGACCGCATCGGCACTGCTGTTCAAGGAACGGATCAAGAAGCTGGGACGGCGCAAGGATGGCACGATCTACGAATTGCATCATCGCTACCTGCCCACTGCGACTATCGTGACGGGTATCATCGTCGGCGCGCTGGTGACGGTTTCTTCGATCGGCGCCGGTGTGCTGGGCACGGTAGCGTTGCTGTTTTTGTACCCGCGCATGCCGGCGGTGAAGGTGGTGGGCACGGATATCATCCATGCCGTGCCGCTGACCGCGCTGGCCGGAATGGGACATATGGCGCTGGGCACGGTAAACCTGGTGCTGCTGGGCAGTCTGCTGTTGGGCTCGTTGCCGGGCATTTATATCGGCAGCCATTTGAGCGCAAAGGTTCCGGAAAAGGTATTGCGCCCGCTGCTAGCGGCGATGCTGCTGATTATCGGCATCAAGATGTTGCTGTATTAACAGTCGTAGGATGGGTTGACACAGGAAACCCATCAAGGGAACGATGGGTATCGCTACGCTCCACCCATCCTACGCACTATGTATAACTTTAAGGAAACTTCGATGAGCGTGAACACACAGAATTTATCCGATCTGGCCGAAATCGACCGTTTCGAGCAGGCCATCCAGGCGTTCAATGCCGGCAGCCTGGATGCGGAGCGCATGACGGCGGTGCGCTTGCAGCATGGCGTGTACGGGCAGCGCCAGCATGGCGTACACATGTTCCGCATCAAGGTTCCCGGCGGACGCATGACGCCGGAGCAACTGGATGCGGTCGCGGATGTCGCCGAGACTTATTCGCAAAAGAAAGTTGCGCATGTCACGACGCGCCACTCGATCCAGATCCATTTCATCCCGCTCGACAGCACGCCAGACGCGATGCGCCGCATCGCCCGGGTCGGCATGACCACGCGCGAGGCGTGCAGCAACACGGTGCGCAACATGACCGCCTGCGGGCTGTCCGGCGTATGCCCGCATGAGCATGTCGATGTGACGAAGCATCTGGACGGTGCGGTGACGCATTTCCTGCGCAATCCGCTCAACCAGCAATTGCCGCGCAAATTCAAGTTCAGCTTTTCGGCCTGCGAGATGGATTGCGCGCAGGCATTGCTGCACGATTGCGGCGTCGTGGCAATCGAGAAGGACGGGCAGCACGGCTTCATGGTCAAGGCCGGCGGCGGCCTCGGGCACAAGCCGCGCGAGGCGATCGTGGTCGAGGAATTCATACCGGAGCGCGAATTGTTGTTTTCGCTGGAAGCGCTGGTGGCGTTGCACAACAGGTATTCCGACCGCACCAAACGCGCCAAGTCGCGCATCAAGTTTCTGGTCGAGCGTTTCGGCGAGCAGGGTTTTCTGGACAGGTATCGCGAAGAATTCGGACGCACCAAAGAGGCGCTTGCCGCGCAGGCCTACCCGCACGGTGAATGGCGCCGATCGACAGGTGGTGAAGTTCCCGGGCCGGGTGCACCGCGCAAGCTGTTTGCGCAGCGGCAGTCAGGATTGTTTGTGCTGCCGGTCGCGTTGCCGACCGGCGATATGACCCCGGCACAGTTGCGCGGCATCGCCGCATTGTTGCGCGCGCACGGCCTGAATGAGGCGCGCACCACGCAGGACCAGAACCTTTCGATCCTCAACGTGCCGCAAGCCAGCGTGGCCGCGTTGCGCGGCGGATTGGCGGCGTTGGGGCTGCACGAGCCAGTGGCCGGAGATAACGTCGTGGCGTGTCCGGGAACCTCGACCTGCCGCCTCGGCATCACCGCCAGCCCGGTGATCGCGCCGCAATTATCCGGCGGCAAGGCCGACCTGCGCATCCGCGTGTCCGGCTGCCACAACGGTTGCGCGCAGCCGGAAACCGGCGACATCGGCATTTACGGCGAAGGCAAGCGCGTGCATGGCAAACTGGTGCCGCACTACCAGATGTATTTTGCCGGAAGCGGCATGAAGGACGGTGCGCTGGCGCTGAAAGGCCCCGCGCTGCCGGTGGCGCGCATCAAGGAGGCGATCGAATGCGTCGAGGCGGCACATCTTGCCAGCGGCGAGATCAGCTTCTTCGCCTGGGCACGCGCGCAAGCACCGGATTATTTCGAGCGTTTGCTGGCCGATCTGGTCGAGGTAAAGCCCGAAGATTTGCAATCGGTGATGCGCGATTTCGGCGGCGCCAGCGACTTCCGCGTGCTGAACATGGGTGGCGGAGAATGCGCGGGCGTATCGCAGGCGCTGATCGGCGCGAACTTTTTCGAGGCGGCGCACGAGCGCGAATACCGCAACGCGCTGGTGTTCCAGCGCAAATACGACGAGGCGGCGCATTGCAATGAGGCGATCCTGCGCCTGCTCGGCTCGGGTATCGCACAGTTGCTCGATGGGGTGCGCCAGGATGATTTGAATCAGCTTGCCGGGCAGCTCGGGCAACTGGCCCCCGGCGCGCTTGCCGACCAGTTTGCGCAGATAGCGGGCCGCCTCGGTGGTGATGCTGAAATTGACGCTGAAACGCTCGCGGCGATCAGCGTGGCAGTGGATAATTGGACGATCAGCGCGGCGGTTTTCGCGACCGGAAAAGACGCGCAGCTTGATCTGGCGGAGGCCTTGCCCAAATGAGTTTACAACAGAAAATTGAACAGACCGTCGCGGTGCTGCAACAGGCCGCGCGTGATTTTTCACCGGCATGTTTTGCCAACAGCCTGGGCGCGGAAGACATGGTGCTGACCGACCTGATCGTCAGGCACCAACTGGATATCGGCATGTTCAGCCTCGATACTGGACGTTTGCCGCAGGAAACCTATGACTTGATGCAGGAGGTGCGCGAGCATTACGGCGTGCCGCTGAAAATTTATTTTCCGGACAATACGCAGATCGAAGAATATGTCGTGCAAAACGGTATAAACGCTTTTTACGACAGCGTGGAATTACGCAAACGCTGCTGCCATATCCGCAAGGTCGAGCCGCTCAAGCGTGCATTGGCCGGCAAGAAGGCGTGGATCACCGGAATGCGCCGCGACCAGGCGGTGACGCGCGGCAGCCTGGAGGTGTCGTCGTTCGACGCGGATCACGGTTTGCAGAAATTCAACCCGCTGCTGGACTGGAGCAATGCCGAGGTATGGGAATACATCCGGCAGAACGATGTGCCGTACAATAAGCTGCATGACCGCTTCTATCCGAGCATCGGCTGCGCGCCCTGCACGCGCGCGGTGACGCCCGGCGAAGACATACGCTCCGGCAGATGGTGGTGGGAATCGGCGGATGGCAAGGAGTGCGGGCTGCATGTCGGCAAAAGCACTCCGCTTAAACAGAAGTAGTTCCCTCCCCTTCAAGGGGGAGGAAATGATGAAAATTTGAATTTGATCGAGAAAGACAAAATGACCGCACATACCTTTACCCATCTGGACGCGCTGGAAAGCGAATCGATCCACATCATGCGCGAGGTCGCGGCGGAATGTAAAAATCCGGCGCTGCTGTTTTCCGGCGGCAAGGACTCCATCGTGATGCTGCGCCTGGCGGAGAAGGCGTTCCGCCCGGCGAAATTCCCGTTCCCGTTGGTGCATATCGACACCGAGCACAATTTCCCCGAGGTGATCGCGACGCGCGACAAGCTGGCTGCCGATCTGGGTGAGCGGCTGATCGTGCGTTCGCTGGAAGACTCGATCAAGCGCGGCACCATCGTCATCAAAGACCCGGACAAGCCGCGCAACCCGTACCAGTCCGTGACATTGCTGGAGACCATCGCCGAATTCGGTTTCGACGCCTGCATGGGCGGCGCGCGGCGCGACGAGGAAAAAGCGCGCGCCAAGGAACGCATCTTCTCGTTCCGCGACGAGTTCGGCCAGTGGGACCCGAAAAACCAGCGCCCGGAGCTATGGGACCTCTACAACACGCGCGTCCATGCCGGCGAGAATATCCGCGTATTCCCGATCAGCAACTGGACAGAGATGGACATCTGGGAATACATCGCCCGCGAGAAACTGTACATCCCGGAAATCTACTATGCGCACAAGCGCGAAGTGATCCGCCGCGGCAACTCGGTGATCCCGGTGTCGCATCTGGTGCAGCCGAAGCCGGGCGAGCAAGTGGAAGTGCTCTCGGTGCGTTTCCGCACCGTGGGCGACATGACCTGCACCGCGCCGGTGGAATCCACCGCGCGCAACGCGCAGGAGATCATCGAGGAAACCTCCACGACGCGCATCACCGAGCGCGGCGCGACACGCATGGACGACCAGACCTCCGAGGCGTCGATGGAGTTGCGCAAGAAGGAAGGGTATTTCTGACAGGGCGCTCCCTCATCCCAACCCTTCTCCCGGTGGGAGAAGGACTTCCCTTCCCTCTCCCACCGGGAGAGGGACTGAGGGTGAGGGAGCGCAGCATGATGTTTAAGCAAAATTTGATCAAGGCACAAACATGAGCAACGCAACACAACTATTACGTTTCATCACCGCCGGCAGCGTCGACGACGGCAAAAGCACGCTGATCGGACGGCTGCTGCACGACTCGAAATCGATATTCGAGGACCAGCTTTCGGCGATCTCGAAAACCAGCGAGAAGCGCGGCATGACCGCGGTCGATCTGTCGCTGCTCACCGACGGCTTGCAGGCCGAGCGCGAGCAGGGCATTACGATCGATGTGGCGTACCGCTACTTCGCCACGCCGAAACGCAAGTTCATCATCGGCGACACGCCGGGGCACGAGCAGTACACGCGCAACATGGTGACCGCAGCGAGCACGGCGAACCTGGTAGTCATCCTGATCGACGCGCGCAAAGGGGTGCTGACGCAGACGCGCCGCCACACCTACCTCGCCAGCCTGGTCGGCGTGCCGCACATCGTGCTGGCCGTGAACAAGATGGACATGGTGGATTACTCCGAAGATACCTTCAACACCATCGTCGCCGAATACCGCGCCTTTGCCGCGCAGCTCGGCATCCACGACGTGACCTGCATCCCGATGTCCGCGCTGAACGGCGACATGGTCGTGGAGCACGGCGACAACCTGGGCTGGTACAAGGGCGCGCCGTTGCTGGATTTCCTCGAAAACGTCGTGATCGATTACGACGTGAACACCGCCGATTTCCGCTACCCGGTGCAATGGGTGTGCCGCCCGCAGACGCAGGAATACCACGATTTTCGCGGTTACATGGGGCGTATCGAATCCGGCGAGGTTGCGGTCGGCGACGAGATCACCGTGCTGCCTTCGGGGCGCACCAGCAAGGTAAAAGAAATCGTCACCTACGACGGCAAGCTGCAACGTGCTTACGCGCCGCAATCGGTCACGCTGACGCTTGCGGACGAGATCGACATCTCGCGCGGCGATATGTTCGTCAAAGCGGACGGTATGCCGCAGGTCGCCAAGGAATTCGAGGCGATGCTGTGCTGGCTGGCTGAAGCGCCGCTCGACCGCAACCGCAAATACATCATCAAGCACACCACGCGCATGGTGAAGTGCCTGTTCTCGCGCCTCGACTACCGTGTCGACGTGAACACGCTGGCGCACCACGAAACCGGCAAGCTGAACATGAACGACATCGCGCGCGTCGCGATGAAAGTGCAACAGCCGCTGGTGTTGGATCACTACGGCAAGAACCGTTTTACCGGAAGCTTTATCGTGATCGATGAGGCGACAAACAACACCGTTGCGGCAGGGATGATGGTTTGAATTTTCGGGTTTTCCGGTTGCCACGCCCGGCGAACCGGGGTTATCCTTACCCGGAAATGGCCTTGCTGTATAAAAGCAGCGCCCGTAAACAATGAAGGCAAAAACATCGCAAATAAATATGACCCGGGGAGAAACGATGAACCTCAATAAAAAAGTCACCTTATTTTCCGTGGCGCTGGCCTCAATCATGATATTCGTGCTGATCGTGGTCAGCATGTTGTCGTTCCGCCAGTTTTCGCTCATATCCACTCAGGCGCATGTTCGCTCCGTAGCGGAAATCGTTCGTATCAGCCTGACCGAAATGATGCTTCATGGAAGCATCGCCAAGCGCGAAGGCCTGCTGCGTCGCCTCGGTAATATTGATGAACTGAAAACAGTGCATGTGGTGCGTAGCGAGAATGTCGTGCGCCAGCACGGCAAGGGTGTGGGCGATGAAAACAATGCAGACGATATTGAAAGCAAAGTGTTAAAAAGCGGACAGCCTTATTTCACCGTACTGAACGAATTCAGCGACCCCGTGTTCCGGGGCACCATCCCGTTCATCGCCTCGCGCAAGGGCACACCGGACTGCATGCAGTGTCATGAGGTGCCAGAGGGCGCGGTATTGGGTGTGGTGACCGTCACAATGTCCATCGGGCATCTCAAGGATAATGCGGTATTCGTCTCGGCTACGATGGTGGCAGCAGTCGCCTTCTTCATGGGATTGATGCTGTATTTTTTCCGCCGTCTGGTCAAACCGATGATTACGACGGCGAACGATGTGCAGGACGCGGTGAGCCAGGCGATCAACGGCGATTTTCACGCCAACATCCAGCAACGCACCGATGACGAGATCGGACGGGTCGCGCTGGATATAAACAAACTGATGCAGTTCCTGCACAAGGGATTGAACACGATACGTGAAGACGTGGCGCAACTGCTCAAGCACAAGCCGATCGAAGAGCAAGGAAACATGCTGGATTCCACGATAGGCATGGTGCAGGGATTGATCGACGCATCGCAGTTCAAGCAGGCGATCGAGGAAGACGAGACCAGGGCGGAAATCTATCAGCGTCTTTCCAACGTCGTGCGCGAACGCTTTGCTATCCATGACTTCTCAATTTATGAAGTGTTGCAAAACAAGAACCAGATGACGCCAATCACCGTGAACGGGGAATTCGGCGCCTCCTGCCGCTGGTGCGACCCGCAAATCCTGGTACGCTCTGAAACCTGCCGCGCCCGGCGTACCGGTCATTTGATCGACTCCGTTGAATCGCCGGGGATCTGCTACGCTTTCCAGCCTCCCGAAGGAGAGAAAAAGTATCACCACATCTGCTTCCCCATCATCCAGTCAGGCATGGTCGGCAGCGTGCTGCAACTGGTCATCGGCGACGAAGATGCGGAACGCAGCAAGGAAATCATCCCGTACATGAGCGTCTACTTGCGCGAAGCTGCGCCGGTCATCGAAGCGAAACGCCTGATGGACACGCTGCGCGAATCCAATTTGCGCGACGCGATGACCGGGTTGCACAACCGCCGCTTCCTCGAGGAATACACCGAAACGCTGGTAGCCTCGACGCAACGGCGCAAGAGCCATATGGCGATACTGATGCTCGATCTCGACTACTTCAAGATGGTCAACGATACTTACGGGCACGATGCGGGCGATACCGTGCTCAAGGCATTATCCAAGGTATTGACACAGTCGGTGCGTGCGTCAGACATGGTGATCCGCTACGGCGGTGAAGAATTCCTGATCCTGATGCAGGACATCAGCGGCGACATGGCGGAGATGGCTGCCGAAAAAATCCGCGCGGCAGTCGAGGCTCTGAAGGTGCCGTTGTCCGGAATAGTGCTGCAAAAAACCATCTCGATAGGCATCGCCACCTTTCCCGATGACAGCGACACGTTCTGGCAAACCGTCAAATACGCGGATGTCGCGCTGTATCATGCCAAGGAGTCTGGGCGCAACCGGGTGGTGCGGTTCACGCAGGCGTTATGGAAGGACGAAAAGGCATCATATTGAACTGTCTTCCGCCATCATGACACCATGAGCCTCTTCGCTCTGATCGCCGCGTTGCTGCTGGAGCAACTTCAGCCGCTCTCCTCGCGCAAGCGCCTGTACGGCTGGCTATTCGGCTACACCAGTTTCTTTCAGCATAACTTCAATACGGGCGAGCACCGGCACGGCAAGTTCGCCTGGCTGCTGGCGGCATTGCCGCTGCTGTCCGGCGTAATGGCGCTGTCCTGGTTGCTGTATTACCTGCATCCGGTTTTTGCTTGGGCGTTCAATGTGCTGGTGCTGTATCTCACAATGGGCTTTCGCCAGTTCAGCCATTATTTTACCGATATTCACCGGGCACTGCGCGATGGCGAACTGGATGAGGCGCGCCGCCTGCTGTCCGCCTGGCGCGGTACGCCTGCACATGAGCTGAACGCCGAAGAGGTTGCGCGCCTTGCCATCGAAGAGGCTCTGCTCGCCTCGCAGCGCAACGTGTTTGGCGTGATTGTCTGGTTTGTGCTGTTCAGCGTGCTCGGCCTTGGTGGCGCATCGGGCGCGGTGCTGTACCGTCTCGGGCAATTCCTGCGCAAACGCTGGGTTGATGAGAGCAAGCCCAAACCGGAGGATTTTGGCAGTGACAAATTCGGCAAGTTCGCGCAGCAAGCTTCCTACGCACTGGAATGGCTGCCGATCCGCATGGCTGCGGCCACCTTCGCCATTGTCGGAAACTTCGAGGATGCGGTGTACTGCTGGCGCACTCAGGCATCCGGTTGGCCGGACAGCGAAACCGGCATCCTGCTGGCCAGCGGTGCAGGCGCGCTCGGCGTACGCCTTGGCATGACGATCCCGCAAGACGGGCTGCCGCTGGACAGACCTGAACTGGGCATCGGCGACGATGCCGATACCGACCTCATGCAAAGCACGATTGGGCTGGTGTGGCGCTCGGTGGTATTCTGGCTGTCCCTGTTGTTGTTGCTGACGCTGGCAAGTTTGCTCGGCTAACCCGCATATTTCACTCCCCTGTAAACCCGCATTAATTTCTGCAGCAAGCGTGAAGCAACCGCCTTGCGTGCAAAATTTGTTCAAAAAAAACAGGCGGGCGCGCCATATGCATTCTCTGCGGGTAGCAGCGGCTCCAAGTTCTTGCCGGCAATCCCCCGGCTATGCCGGGCACGTGCGATACTTAACACCTGTAGCGACGAAAGGAAGCGGCATGAGCAATCTCATCGTGGTCAACAATCCGCGCGACTGGCCGATCGACATTCCCGGTGTGACCGTCGTGCCGGCACGCGCCTACCTGACCGATCCGGCCTTTGGCGGCGACCGCATGTCGCGCGTGTTCAACCTGTGCAAGAGCTACCGCTACCAGACACTCGGCTACTACGTCTCGTTGCTCGCCGAGGCGCGCGGCCACAAACCGCTGCCGCGCGCCAACACGATCGAAGACCTGAAGTCGCAGAACATGGTGCGGCTGCTGACCGAAGAGCTGGACACCCTGATCCAGAAATCGCTGGCGCCGATCAAGTCCGATACCTTCGAGCTCAGCATCTGCTTCGGCCACAGCATGGCGAGCCGCCATGGCCAACTCGGCAGGCAATTATTCAACCTGCTGCATGCGCCGCTGCTGCGCGCCGATTTCGAGCGGCGCGACCATCACTGGCGCATCCGCAGCGTGCGCCCGATTGCCGCGAGCGAGATCCCGCCCCAGCAGCAGGAATTCGCAATTCGCGCCACCACCGAATACTTCCTCGGGCGCAAACCGCGCACCCGCAAACTGGCGGCACGTTACAACCTCGCGATCCTGTACGACCCCGCCAACCCGGAGCCCGCCTCGAATGCCAAAGCGCTGCAAAAATTCGAGAAGGCCGCCCGGGCGCTGGGCCTGCATGTGGAATTCATCACCAGGGCGGACTACGGCAGGCTAGCCGAATTCGACGCGCTGTTCATCCGCGACACCACCTTCGCCAACCACTACACATTCCGCTTCTCGCGCCGCGCCGCCGCCGAGGGGCTGGTGGTGATCGACGATCCCGATTCCATCCTGAAATGCAACAACAAGGTCTATCTCGCCGAGATACTCGCGCGGCACCGCATCCCCGCACCCCGAACCCTGCTGGTGCACCGCGACAACGTGAAGCAGATCATCCCCGCGCTCGGACTGCCTTGCGTACTCAAACAACCGGACAGCTCATTCTCGCTCGGCGTGGTGAAAGTGGAAACAGCGGAAGAGCTATCCGCAAGAGTGAACGGCCTGCTCGACAAATCGGAGCTGATCGTCGCCCAGGAATACCTGCCCACCGAATTCGACTGGCGCGTCGGCATCCTTGACCGGCGCCCGCTGTTTGTCGCAAAATATTTCATGGCGCCCGGCCACTGGCAAATCATCCGGCACGACGATACGAAGCATGAATTTGTCGAGGGCAAAACGGAAACGCTGCCCGTTGGCGAAGCGCCGGATCGTGTCGTGAAAACTGCGCTCAGAGCAGCCAACCTGATCGGCGACGGATTCTATGGCGTGGACATCAAACAGATCGGCAAGCGCCTCTACGTCATCGAGATCAACGACAACCCCAACATCGACGCCGGCAACGAAGACAGCGTGCTCAAGGACGCGCTCTACCGCGAAGTGATGGGCGTGTTCCTGAGGCGCATCGAAGCGCGCCAGCGGGGCCTTGCCAGGTGAGCACCAGTCTGCGAAGGATAGATCAAAACTGATCTTATCGATTTCTTCTGGCGAGCGTAATATAGATTGCAGCAGATGTGGCGGCTATGCCAGAAAACAATCGAGCTTGGCAGCTTTGATCCGTCCGCAGCCCTTGAGCGGTTGCGTTATGGCCATCCCGCGCTGCAACTTTGAGAGGAAACTTCAGAACCAAACCCTATTGATTTAGCAAAAAATCCTTGGCCTTGCCGGGAGTAATTTAACTTTTGTAAGAAAGGAGAAGCTATGAAGCAGACTTTGGGTTGCCTGTTTGCAGTTTTCGCTTTGTTTGCCTGCCAGTCCGCCGGCGCGGACACTGTCAAGGTGGGAATGAAAAATGGAATGTTCGCTCCAGCCGCAGTTACGATCAACGTCGGCGACCGGGTCGTCTGGTTCAACGACGACGAGGACACACACCATCGTGTGGACTTCGATGATCCGTCGTTCAAGAGTTCGGGCGACCTCAGGCCGGACAAGGAGTATGCCATCGTTTTCGACAAGCCCGGCGAGTTCACATATTACTGCCATTACCATAAGGACTACGGGATGAAGGGGCAAGTCGTGGTAGTGGACAAGGCGAAATAGGCGTGACAGGGGAAGTTGCCATACTGCGTCATGGAATCCAACACCCAAGGATCAGAGAATGGTTAATACCGGCCCACTGGCGTTTCCATTGGCCTTCCGTATATAAACTGCGGCTTATTTGTCTGATCGCTGGAAGTAAAAACCAATACAAAAAATGAGGCACCTTAAATTATCCAGACCAACCAGCGTTAAGTATCCGGCCGCGCTTGTCTTCCGGCACGCGCCGCATGAACGCGCAATCCTGGCTGTGGATCGTGATGCCGCGGTCGCGCGTGACGTAGCCGATGATCGCGTCCGGTTTTTCCGGTTTGCAGCACTTGGCCAGTTTGATCATCAGGTTGTCCACGCCTTCGATCAGCACCTCCGCTGAAGGAGTGCGTTGCGCGGTGGGCTTGTTGGAAACGGATCGAGGTATGGAGGCCGGCCTGGCGGGAGCTTCCTGCTCGATCGCGAAGCCGACGCGGCGCGGGGTGACCTCGCCGCGCCCCAGCGCGGCGAGCAGCTCTTCCAGCTTGTGAAAATGCAAGCGCTGCGCGACTTTTTCCTGATTGACGGCGGTTACACCCAGGCGTTGCAACTCGCGTTCCAGCAATATCCTGCCCTGCGCGATGCTGTCGTCCAGGTTCTGCATCTTGAACCAGTGCCGCACCTTGGCGCGCGCACGCGGGCTTTTCAGGTAGCCGAGTTGCGTGCTGAGCCAGTCGCGGCTCGGCGTTCCATTTTTTGCGCTGAGTATCTCGACGCGCTGGCCGTTCTGCAATTTATATTTGAGCGGCACGATGTGGCCATCCACCTTGGCGCCACGCGTGCTGTGGCCGAGGTCTGTGTGCAACATATAGGCGAAATCCACCGGGGTCGCGCCCTTGGGCAAATCCAGAACCTTGCCCTGCGGCGTGAACACATATACGCGATCTTGCAGCAGCTCGTTTTTGAACTGTTCCTGCAGGCCGTCGCTATCGGCCAGCTCCGCCTTCCACGCCAGTATCTGGCGCAGCCAGGCGAGCTTGTCATCGAACCCCGCATCGGACTTCCTGTTTTCCTTGTAGCGCCAATGCGCGGCGATGCCGAGCTCCGAATCGTGGTGCATGCCGTGCGTGCGTATCTGCACTTCCAGCGCGAGCTGCCTCGGCCCGGTGACGGCGGTATGCAGCGAGCGGTAGCCGTTGCCCTTGGGCTTGGCGATGTAGTCGTCGAACTCGCCGGAGATCGGCGGCCACAGCTCGTGCACGACCGAGAGCGCGGCGTAGCAACTCTGGATATCGTCCGCCTCCGACACGTTACTGCGCAGCAGCCGATTGCGTGAGGAGGCGGAAGGCGGCATTCCCGCCCCGGTCGCTTCGCGATGCCGTGTCATGCCGCCGACAAGAATTCGCACGGCACGCACATCGTAGAGCTCGCCGAATCCGACCTGCTTGCGCTTCATCTTGCTGATGATGCTGTAAATGTGCTTCGGCCGCCCGCTGACCTCGGCAGCGATGCCTGCTGCGGCCAGCGCCTGTTCGAGCCGCGCGATCACTTCCGCGATGTAGCGTTCCCGATCCACGCGCCGCTCGTCGAGCAGCTTCGCCACCTTCTTGTAGAGCTCCGGTTCCAGGTAACGCGCCGACAGGTCTTCCAGCTCCCATTTGAGCTGCCATACGCCGAGCCGGTTTGCCAGCGGCGCAAAGATGCTGTGCGTTTCCTGCGCAATCTGTTTCTGTTGCTCCGTGTTCGCGCCGGACAGGCTGCGCAAGGTCTGGGTGCGCTCGGCAAGCTTGATCAGCACGACGCGGATATCTTCCACCATCGCCAGCAACATCTTGCGCAGGCTCTCGATCTGCTGCACAGCCTCGTCCCGGTCTTGCGCAGCGCGTGCCTCGCTGAACAGGCGGATGCGCTCCACCCGCGAAATACCCTCGACCAGCGCCGTCACGTTACGGCCAAAGCGGCCGGTCAACTCCTCGGCCCATTTTTCCACATAGCATGGCACAGCATGCAGCACGGTGGCCGCGATAGTCTCGTGATCCAGGTGCAAGCCGAACAGGATGGAAGCGGAACCGAGCGCATGCTGCAACAGCGGCGTGCCGGTGATTTCGACCCGCCCCCGGTAGAGCGGCGCGGCAAATTCGCACGCCTGACGGATCAGCGCAATCTCTGTGGGCGGATAAACGGCAGACAGCGCGGCGAGCCAACGCTGAATGTCTGTGCTGTCCTCACCCGCAAGGAGTGGAAAGTCATGTTGAACCGAAACCATGCGCTTCAAACCGGGTAGAAAATCCTGAGGCGAAGATTACATTAAAACGCTTATCCGGCAGGAATTACGCCCCTATACTTCAAATCGTAAAATGTGTTCGGGACGCAGGGGCCGGAGGCTCGAATCCTCTTGCCCCGGCCAGGCAAATATTGTGTTCGATCGCTCCGCTCTGATTCACCAGGGATGTCAATTTGCTCCTGATGTTTCCAGCAACCCGCTGTGCCGCAACAGCGCCTCGATGCTCGGTTCGCGCCCACGGAACGCCTTGAACGACTGCATCGCGTCGCGGCTGCCGCCTATCGCCAGTATCTCGCTGCGGAAGCGCGCGCCGACATCGGGGTTCAACACGCCGTTCTCCTCGAACATGCTGTAGGCATCGGCCGACAGTACTTCCGCCCACTTGTAGCTGTAGTAGCCCGCCGCATAGCCGCCGGAGAAGATATGCCCGAAGCTGTGCGGGAAACGGTGAAACGCCGGAGGGATCAGCACCGCCACTTCTTCGCGCACCTCATCGAGCAATTGCAATATCGATTTTGCGCCGCCTGCCTCGAAATTGCTGTGCATCAGCATGTCGAACAGCGCAAATTCGATCTGGCGCAGGGTTTGCAGACCGCTCTGGAAATTTTTCGCGGCGAGCATCTTGTCGAACAGCGCGCGCGGCAATTTTTCATGTGTCTCGGAATGGCGCGTCATGCCGCGCAGCACGTCCCATTCCCAGCAGAAATTCTCCATGAACTGGCTCGGCAACTCCACCGCATCCCACTCCACGCCGTTGATACCGGATACCGCAAGGTCTTCGATCTCGGTGAGCAGGTGATGCAGGCCGTGGCCGAACTCGTGAAACAGCGTGATCACTTCATCGTGCGTAAACAAAGCCGGCTTCCCGCCGACCGGCGCTGAAAAATTACAATTCAGATATGCCACTGGCGTTTGTATTCCCTCTGTCTTCTGTCCTCTGTCATCTGTCTTCTGAATGCGCCGGCGCGCGATCACATCATCCATCCACGCCCCGCCGCGCTTGCTGTTGCGCGCGTACATATCGAGGTAGAACTGGCCGACCCGCCGCCCCTGCGCGTCGCGGATATCGAAGAAGCGTACGTCGCCATGCCAGAGCGGCGCACTGGCCGGTT